>NZ_JBEXPK010000047.1:0-70497 GCF_040612015.1 Streptomyces sp. NPDC006476
GCCCGACCCGGTCAAGGACAAGGCCGCCCAGGCCGCCGGACAAGCCCGCGCCAAGGCAGCCCAGGCCGGCCAGGTCTGGCACGACAAGGCACCCGAACAGGTACAGCACACCACCGCTCAGGGAGCGCGCCTGGCGCGCGACAACCGCAAGCTGCTGCTGGCTGCCGCCGGTGCGGCCGTCCTGGTGTGGCTGGCCTGCCGCCGCAAGGACTGACCCGCTGCGGTGCGAGCCTCATCCCGGGGTCGCCGGGATGAGGCTGGCGGTACTGGTCTGCCGTCGCCGGTCGTGCCCCTTCAGCAGGTGGGGACGCCGGGGAGCCAGGCGGGGCCCTTGACGTAGATGTTGGTCAGCCAGGAACCGTCGGTCAGTTTCGCCCAGGCGTCGTTGGTGTAGCCGTCCGCGGTCACCTCCTGGGCGTGCGCCTGGCAGACCACGTTGACCGTCGTGGGCTGCGCGAAGTAGTCGACGACGCCGGCGTTGACGTTCGGCTCGCTGTGCGTGCGCACCCCCGTCCCCCACGTCTGGAACGGCGTGCTGCCCCCCGACGGCGGCGGCGTGCTGCTTCCGCCGCAGTCCGGTATGCCGGGCAGCGAGGCCGGGCCCTTGATGTAGATGTTCGTCATCCACGAACCGTCGGCCAGCTTGGACCAGATGTCGTTGGTGTACCCCTCCGCGGTGACGGTCTCCGCGTGCTGCTGACACTGGACCGACACCTGGGTGGGACCGGCGAAGGTGTCGACCACGGCGGACCGCACGCTCGGCGTGGAGTGGGTGCGCACTCCGGTGCCCCACGTCTCGAAGGTCGTACCGCCGTTCGCGGGCGGGGGAGTCGGGGTGCCCGACCCGTTGACCCGGATCGCGCCCGCGTAGTCGCCGCCCGTGCGCACCGGGGTGACCCTGATGTGGGTGCCCGACTCGTAGGCCTCGACCATCTGCCCGTTGCCGAGGTACATGGCGACGTGGTGGATGTGCCCGTTGCCCCAGAACATCAGGTCGCCCGGCACCAGCGGGGCGGTGCCCTGCCCGGCGGAGAAGCGGGCGGAGGCCTGCGAGCTGTGGAACTGGTCGTCCGCCGTGCCGTTGAGCAGGTCCCTGCCGGTGGCCCTCCAGTACGCGTACCGCATCAGGCCGGAGCAGTCGAAGCCCTTGCGCTCGTTGTCGTGCAGGCTGTCCGGGTCCGAGCCGTCGTAGTAGCCGTAGGTGGCGCCGGGCGTCGCGCCGTGGCCGCCGCCCCAGCTGTACCAGACGCCGATCTGGGAACAGGCCGCGTCCACGGCGGCCTGTGCGGTGGCCGAGGCGCCGGGCGCGAGGACCCCGCAGGAGGTGTCCTGGGCGGCGGCGTGGGCCGGGGCGGAGAAGAACGCGGTCAGGGCCAGGACCGAGGCCCCCAGAAGCCCGCCGCTGGTCCGGCGGCGCGTGCTGCTGATCTTCACGGGAGTCATCCTTCGTCGATGAGTCAGTAAGTCTCGGTAAGTCGATGAGTCGATGAATCGATGAGTCGTCACCAGACGTACCTGTGACGGCAGTTGGACGCTTGTTCGCCGCTCCCCACCCCCGTGGGGGAGCGGCACGGCCCTAGAGGTCGAGGGCGACGCGGATCTTGGCCAGGCCCCGCATGCGGTTGCGCTGGACCGTGCCCCGGTGGGCGCCGAGCCGCTCGCCGGCCGTGTCGTGGCTGAGGCCCTCCAGATCCACGAGGATCACCGCGGCGGCCTCCTTCTCGGTGAGCGTCCGCAGCAGAGCGAGCGTGGTCGCCGAGGCCTCGTACGAGGCGAGTCCGCCGTCCCAGCCCGCCTCGGGCAGCCGGTCGGTGCTCCGCTCCCGGCGGGAGGGATGCTGCCAGGAGTCACGGAGCAGGTTCAGGGCGACGGTGCAGGTGTAGGCGTAAGGGTGCCGCTGGTGCGTCAGTTCCTGGGCGCGGGCGCGCCGGGAGAGCCGTACATACGTCTCCTGGAGCAGGTCGTCGGCGTCGTGCGGGTTGCCCGTGAGCGCCAGCAGCCGTCGGCGCAGCCGTGGCATGTCGGCGGCGAAGGAGGCGTCGAAGTCCCCCGGGCTCATCCGGTCGGGGTCGGGGCGAGGCGTGGGCGGACGGGCGGCGTTGCTGATCTCCAACGAGGTTCCCCCTCGGTCGTACGGTGTGGTCGTGCCGTGTCCTGGTCGCCGCGGGTCACGCCGTGGACACGGGCGGGGCGGCGGGGCCGTAGCGGGCGGCGGGGGCCCGGCGGACAAGGGCCCAGTACCGGTCGCCGTAGGACCAGTGCCACCATTCGGTCGGGTAGTTGACGAAGCCGGTCGCGGTGAGGGCCCGGCTCATCGCGGCCCGGTTGGCGCGCGCCTCGGCGCCGATGCCGGGTGCCTCGGTGCGGCAGGCGCCCCCGCTCTCCTCCGGGGTGGCGTTGACCTCCGTGCCGAGCGGCAGTTCCCTGCCGTCCAGGTCGCACAGGGTCAGGTCGACCGCCCCGCCGCTGACGTGCGGTGCCACCTCCGGTGGGGAGATATAGGCGCTCGCCAGTTCACGGATCCGCTCGGGACCCGCGTCCGGGTGGGCCCGCCGCATCACGTCCGCGTACTGCTCGAAGTACCGCCGCTGCAGGTCCGGCGGCCGGTATCCCTCCACCACCAGGAACCGGACACCGGCCGGCAGCAGACGCTGTGCCCGCACCAGCCGGCGCAGCGCACCGGAGCGCAGACGGGCGTAGTTGCCGTCGCCGTCCGCCTGCCGGTGATCGAGCCGCAGTTGGTCCGTCCCGCGCAGGTCGACCAGCGGTTCACCGCAGTCTGCCTCCGCGACCGCTGCGACCCGTGGGTCCGAGAGCGTGATGATGTCGGTCACGCGGATCAGCGTCGCCCAGGCCGCTGCACATGCTCTGCAGGTTGCCTGTAAGCGGCCGACCGGCCTTTCTGCAGACGGTCGGGATCACTCGCCGGGGTCCGGTTCGTGGGCCTCCCGGCAGTCCAACTCCCGGAAGACCGCCATCGCTTCGGCGCGCGCCGAGCGCGCGGCCGGCTCATCGCCGAGCGCCGCCCGCACCCGGGCGAGGTCCCGGAGCGTACGGGCCCGCCACAGCGGCAGGCCCAGGGACTCCCACATCGACAGCGCCCGCTCCAGCGGCTCCCGGGCGGCAGCCGGATCACCGGCCGCCAGCCGCGACTCGCCCACGGTGCGCAGCACCAGTGCCTCACCGAACCGGTCCTGGCGCTCGCGGGCCACCTCCAGGCACCGGTCGAGCCGCGCCCGGGCCGTGTCCAGGCGGCCCTGCCGCACCTCGGTCTTGGCCAGGGACTGTTCGGTGTACATCACCCCGAACTTGTCCTGCAGCCCGTCGAAGATCCTCAGCGCCTCCAGCAACAGCCGTTCCGCCTCGGCCAGTTCCCCCTCGGCGCGGTGGCACAGGGCCAGCGACCGCAGGGTCAGTCCCTCGCCGTGCCGGTCGCCCTCCGCGCGGTACAGCTCCAGCGCCCGCGACAGGGCCTGAAGGGCCTGCGGGCCGCGTCCCTGTTCCCGGTGCACATAGCCGATGCCGTACAGCACACGGGCCCGGGCGCCGCGGTCCGCGGACTCGCCGTAGCGCTCGAGCGCGGCCGTCAGCAGGTGGGACGCCTCGCCGTACCGGGCCTGTTCGCGCCGGGCCGTCCCCATGCCGGCGAGCGCCAGCGCCTCGCCCCACGGCACGTCGCCGCGTGCCTCGAACAACCGCAGGGCCTGGCCGAAGTAGGCGTACGACTCCTCGAACTCGTCCTGTTCGTAGCGGAGTTGCCCCAAGCCCGTGAGCAGCCATGCCTCGCCCTCGCCGTCCCCGCTGCGGCGCACGGCCGCCATCGCCGCGGCGTGGGAACGGGACCAGGCGTCGAACTGGTTGTAGAGCGCGGCCGAACTCGCGATCAGCGCTCCTGCCAGATCGCGGGCGGCGCGGTCCATCCCGTGGTCCGCGCAGTACTCCACCGCGGCGAGCAGGCAGGCCTGTTCCGCCGCGAACCAGGCGGCGGGCCGCTGAAGCAGCTCGTCCTCGGCCCGTGGGTCGGAAGCGTCGAGGGACCGTACGGCCGCCGGCTCCGGGAAGTACCGGGCCGCTCCGCCCGGCCCGCGGGCGGCCGCCCGTTTGGCGAGCCCCAGCCAGCACTCCACCAGCCGTTCGACGGCCCCGGTGCGCTCCTCGGCGCTCTCCTCGGACAGACAGCGCTCCCGGGCGTGCTCGCGGGCCAGGTCGTGGATGCGGTAGCGGACGCGTCCGGTGTCGTCGGCGCCGAGCACGTCGACGAAGTGGCAGTCCACCAGCCGCTCCACCGCCTCCTCGGCCTCCTCCGTGCCGATGTCCAGCAGCGGGGCGGCGATCCAGGCCGCGAAGTCGGGCAGGTCGAGCAGGGCGAGCCGGCGCAGCGCGCGCCGCTCCTGCGGGTCGAGGTCGCCGTATCCGAGTTCCAGGCTGGTGCGCAACTCCAGGTCACCGGCCCGCAGTTCGTTCAGCCGGCGCCGCTCGTCCCGTAGCCGGCCGGCGAGTTGGCCGGGGACCCAGTGCGGACGGGCCGCGAGGCGCGCCCCGGCGATCCTGACGGCCAGCGGCAGCCGCCCGCACAGCGAGACGATCTCGGCGGCCCGTTCCGGCTCGGCGTCGGTGCGCTGCTGCCCGGCCACGCGCCGGAGCAGTTCGAGCGCCTCGGCCGGCTCCGGCACGGTGAGGTCCAGGTGGGTGGCGCCCTCCAGCGCGACCAGCCGGCGGCGGCTGGTGACGAGCACGGCGGAGCCGGGGCCCGGCGGCAGCAGGGGCCGCACGTGTGCCTCGCCGGCCGCGTTGTCGAGGATCAGCAGGACACGCCGGTGCGCGATGTGCGTGCGATACAGCCCCGTCAGCTCCTCGACCGAGGACGACAGCGTCTCCGGTTCGGCGCCCATGGCGCGCAGCAGCCGGGCGAGGGCGTCGGCGGGCTCCAGCGGTGCGGTGTCCGCCGCCCGCAGGTCCACGAACAGCCGCCCGTCCGGGAAGAGTTCGGCCGTGCGGTGGCCGACGTGCACGGCGAGGGCGGTCTTCCCCGTGCCGGACCGTCCGGAGACGACACCGATGGGCGGGGCGGTGCGGCCGGCGTCGCCGACCCCGCGCAACAGCGAGGTGGCCCAGTCGATCTGCTCCGAGCGGCCCACGAAGTCGGCGATGTCCGGCGGGAGATGGGACGGGGTGGGCCGGGGGCGCGGTACGGGGTCGGCCCCTCTCACGGTCTCCCGGGGCTTCGGACGTCCGGCCGGCTGGGCCGCCGTAGTCCGGGAACCGGTGCCCAGGAGCGCGGGATCATTGGTCAGGACCGCTTTGTGCAGCGCCCGCAGTTGCGGCCCGGGGTCGATGCCCAGCTCCTCGCGCAGGACCTCGCGGCCCTCCTGGTAGGTGCGCAGGGCGTCGGACACCCGGCCCGTGCGCACCAGCGCCGTCATCAACTGACCGCGCGGGCGCTCCCGCAGAGGGTGGGTGGCGACGTGCGCGAGCAGGGGAGCGATCGTCCGGTCCGCGCGGCCCAGCTCCAGTTGCAGGCCGAAGGACTCCTCCTGGCCGACGATCCGCAGCTCCGCCAGCCGGGCCGCCTCGATCCGGGCGAACGACTGGCCGAGCCCCTCCAGGGCCTCCTGCCCGCGCCACAGCCCGAGCGCCTCGGACAGCAGGTCCGCGGCCTCCTCCGGGCGGCCCGCCGCGGCCGACGCCCGGCCCGCGGTGAGCAGTTCCTCGAAGCGGCGGGCATCGACCCGGGAGGGGTCCAGTTCGGCGTAGTAGCCCGGCGGCCGGGTCCGGATGACGTCCGCCTCGCCCACCCGGGCCAGGGCCCGGCGCACGGCGGAGACATGGGTGGCGACGAGGGCGCCGGCCGTCGCGGGCGCCTGCTCGTCCCACACGAAGTCCACGAGCCGCTCGGTGGACAGGACTTCGCCGAGATGGACGACCAGGGCGGAGAGCACCGCCAGCGGCCTGACCCCGCCCAGGGGCACGCGCCGGTCCCCGTCCCACAGCTCCACCGGACCGAGCAGACGTACCTCGAGCATCGTTCCCCGATCGCCGTACCACCCGTCCCCCGCGGATCGTGGCAACGATATCGGCGCATGCATTGGGTGGACATGCCAAAGACCGGACCGTCTGGCCGGATCGGGCCGGTCCGCGGCAGTGGACCGGGTCCCCGACGGGGCCTGGCGTCCGGAACGGGAACAACTGCCTTCCGGGTCCTCCTCGGCTCGTCACTTGGCTGGATACGAGCGGTACGCGGACGCACCGCTCACCCGTGTGACGGCTGCGCGGGGGCCGCCGTATGACAGGAGACGCGAGAAAAACCCGTGTGCTCGCGGCGTCGTACGAAGGTGCCGCCCGGGGCGTCAACGGCTCGAAAGCACCACGCCCCCTCGACCGACGCCCCGGGAGCACGCCTACGAACCGCACAGTCGTCCCCGCCTGACCGCCGCGGTGTGTGCGGTCACCGCGGTGGCCTCCCTCGCCCTGACGGGCTGCACGGCGGGAGCCCCGACGGCCCGTCAGACCTCCACGGCGCCCGCCACTTTGCGGCTCCCGGACCTCACCTGGGTGAGGACCTGCGGGTCTCGGACGCCGAACAGCGGCTGACCGCACAGGGCGTGCGGCGCCACGGCTTCCGCTTGTGGGAGGAGCGGACACTGAGCCCGACCGAGAGCCGGCCGGTCGGCCATGTGCAGGACGACGTCGTATGGGCGCGCGAACACGGCTACGGCGGCCGGATCATGGCGAAGGAGGATCGCGCGCGCCCGCGCAACCCCAACCTCGCCTACCGCAGGACACTCCCGCCGGCACGGCAGATCGCCTACGACGCCGCGATGGACGGCGGGACGGGAGGCGGCTCTGCTGAAGTCGCGGGCCCCCTCCGGCGGCACCATCACCAAGCAGTCCGGCGGTTGTGCCGCCGAGGGCCGAGAAGAAGCTTCACGGCGACCCGGCGGCCTGGTTCCGCACCGACACGACCCTCAGCAACCGGCGTCCCCTCTACGTGGACAAGCTGCTGCGCTACCGGCAGTTCACCGCTGCGGTCCGCGCCTGGTCGCGCTGCATGGGGCGGGCCGCCCACCCCTACCCCGACCCGGACGCCGCACGGCAGGGGACACGCGACCACGCCGCCGGCCGGTCCCGGGCCGGGGAGGCCAGGTCCTTCGCCGCGGAGACCCGGATCGCGGTCGCCGACGCCACCTGCGCCCGCACCGTCCCGCTCCGCTCCTTCGGCGAGCGGCGCGAGGCCCACCCTCGGCCTGGCGGCCCTCGGCATCGCGATCCCGGCGACCACCCACGCGGCCCCGGCTGCAACGCCAACTGGCGGTCGCACGGCCGGGACGGCTACGTCCGTGCCTGGGAAGGCACCGGCTGCTCGGGCACGCTCCTCGGCGCCACGCCCGGCAACGACAGCGACTGGAGCGCTTCTCCTGCACGCCGGGACACCCGTCCTCCGCCTACGGCTGCCTCAAGCCGGGCGAGCTGTACGTGGCGGGCCCCGTCGCGCTCACCTCTCGTACTGACGACTTTCACACGGACGCCACCGGACCCTTCCCTGACGTTTGTTGCTCTTGGAACACTCGCACCGCGCGCAATCCGTCACGTTCCGGCCATCCGCACCCAGGATGAGAGGCACTCACCATGCCCGAAGTAAATCGGCGCCGATTCCTGCAACTCGCGGGCGCGACCACCGCCTTCACCGCCCTCTCCAACAGCATCGAGCGCGCCGCCGCGCTGCCCGCGAACCACCGCACGGGGTCCATCGAGGACGTCGAGCACATCGTCGTCCTGATGCAGGAGAACCGTTCTTTCGACCACTACTTCGGTTCACTCAGAGGCGTCCGCGGCTTCGGTGACCCGCGCCCGGTGACGTGGCCGAACGGCAAGTCCGTCTGGCACCAACAGGACGCGAGCGGCAAGGAGATCCTGCCGTTCCACCCCGACGCCGACGACCTGGGCATGGCGTTCATCCAGGACCTCCCGCACGGCTGGAACGACGGACACGCCGCCTTCGACGGCGGCAAGTACGACAAGTGGGTGCCCTCCAAGGGCTCCACGACCATGGCGTACCTGACCCGCGAGGACATCCCGTTCCACTACGCGCTCGCCGACTCCTTCACCATCTGCGACGCGTACCACTGCTCGTTCATCGGCTCGACCGACCCCAACCGGTACTACATGTGGACCGGTTACACGGGCAACGACGGCCAGGGCGGCGGCCCGGTCCTCGGCAACGACGAGGCCGGCTACAGCTGGACCACCTACCCGGAGCGCCTGGAGAGGGCCGGCGTCTCCTGGAAGGTCTACCAGGACGTCGGCGACGGCCTCGACGCGGCCGGCGGCTGGGGCTGGATCCAGGACGCCTACCGCGGCAACTACGGCGACAACTCGCTGCTTTACTTCAAGCAGTACCAGAACGCCAAGCCCGGCGACCCGCTCTACGACAAGGCCCGCACCGGCACCGACGCGACCAAGGGCGAGGGCTTCTTCGACCAGCTCAGGGCCGACGTCAAGGGCGGCAAGCTGCCGCAGATCTCCTGGATAGTGGCCCCCGAGGCCTTCACCGAGCACCCCAACTGGCCCGCGAACTACGGCGCCTGGTACGTCTCCCAGGTCCTGGACGCGCTCACCGCCGACCCGAAGGTGTGGGCGAAGACCGCGCTGTTCATCACCTACGACGAGAACGACGGCTTCTTCGACCACCTGATCCCGCCCTACGCGCCGGGCTCGGCCGCCCAGGGCAAGTCGACCGTCGACGTCGGCCCGGACCTGTTCAAGGGCGACGGCAGCCACCCGGCCGGCCCCTACGGCCTCGGCCAGCGGGTGCCGATGCTCGTCGTCTCGCCCTGGAGCAAGGGCGGTTACGTCTGCTCCGAGACGATGGACCACACCTCGATCATCCGGTTCATGGAGCGCCGCTTCGGTGTGCACGAGCCGAACATCTCGCCCTGGCGCCGGGCCGTGTGCGGCGACCTGACCTCGGCGTTCGACTTCTCCCACAAGGACACCAAGCCGGTCGCCCTGCCGGGCACCGACGGCTACCAGCCGCCGGACAAAAACCGCCACCCCGATTATGTGCCGACCCCGCCGGCCAAGGGATCCCTGCCCCGGCAGGAGCGCGGCCTGCGCCCGTCACGTCCGCTCAAGTACGCGCCCCACGTGGACGGTTCGGTCGACACGGCCGCCGGGAAGTTCACCCTCACCTTCGCCTCGGGGGCGAAGACGGGCGCCGCCTTCCTGGTGACCTCCGGCAACCGCACGGACGGCCCCTGGAGTTACACCACCGAGGCCGGCAAGTCCGTCGCGGACACCTGGAACTCGGCGTACTCCAGCGGCTCGTACGACCTGACGGTGCACGGCCCCAACGGCTTCATGCGCGTCTTCAAGGGCGTCAACAAGACCTCCGGACCCGAGGTCACCGCCCGCCACCACGGCGACGACCTCGAGCTCACCTTCACCAACAAGGGTTCCGGCACGGTGCGGTTGCGGCTGAGCGGCGGTTACGGCCACAAGTCCCAGGTCGTCTCCGTGCGGCCCGGCGCCACGGTGAAGCACGGCATCGACCTCAAGGCCAGCCGCCGTTGGTATGACCTGACCGTCACCTCCGAGGCCGACCCGGCGTTCGTACGGCGGTTCGCGGGCCATGTCGAGAACGGGCGTCCGGGTGTGAGCGACCCGGCGATCCTCACCGCGTAGGCGAACGGGCGGTGGCAGACAGGTAAAGGGTGATGCACGGCGTGCCACGGGGTCTGGTCAGGTGCCGGTGGGCCCGGGGTAGTGTGCCCCGGTGACCACGCATTCGAACACTCCTGCAGGCTGGTACCCGGATCCGCACGGTGCGTCCCAGACCCTCCGGTACTGGGACGGCGCGCAGTGGACCCAGCACACGCACGCGGACCAGCAGCAGGCCCCGCAGCACGCCGCCGCCCAGCAGGTGCCGCAGCAGCAGGTGCCGGACCAGCAGGTGCCGCACCAGCAGGTGCCGCAGCAGCCCGCGGGGCCCGATCCGCGGGTGCAGCGCCAGGTGCAGCAGCAGGCCGGGGTTGCAGCCGGTGGCCCCGGTGGCGGCACCCTGTTCTCCGAGCCGGTTCTGGTGGTCAACCAGAAGGCCAAGCTGATCGAGCTGACCAACGAGTACACGGTCATGGATCAGAACGGCCACCAGATCGGCTCGGTGACCGAGGTCGGGCAGAGCGCCCTGAAGAAGGTGGCGCGGTTCGTCTCCAGCCTCGACCAGTTCATGACGCACCGGCTGGAGATCCGGGACGCCCACGGGCAGCCGCAGTTGGTGCTGACCCGGCCCGCGAAGGTCTTCAAGTCCCGGGTGATCGTGTCCCGCCCGGACGGTTCGCCGGTCGGTGAGATCGTCCAGCAGAACATGATCGGGAAGATCAACTTCGCTATGACCGTCGACGGGCAGCAGGTCGGCGCGATCAAGGCGGAGAACTGGCGGGCCTGGAACTTCGCCATCGTCGACCACGCGGAGAACGAGGTCGCCCGGATCACGAAGACGTGGGAGGGGCTCGCCAAGACGATGTTCACCACCGCGGACAACTATGTGCTGCAGATCCACTACCAGTTGCCCGAGCCGCTGCTGAGTCTGGTCGTGGCGACGGCGCTGACCGTCGACACGGCGCTGAAGCAGGACTCCCGGGGCCTCGGCTGACGTCTGTCAGAGCGAGGTGAGGTGCCCCGGGTCGACCGACTGCCGGGGCACCAGCGCCGGTTCGAGGGTGGCCGTCTCCGGCTTGAGGGCCAGGACCGCCGCCACCGGGTGCTCTTCTTCCGACGCGACCGACGTGACCGGTGCCACGCGCGTCAGGAGCACGACCCCCCACGACGCGAGCCCCGCACCCGCCAGGCCCAGCAGCACACCCGCCACGCCACCGCGCAGGCCCTGGCCCAGCAGGGTGAGGCCGATCACCGCGGCCGCCACCGGGTTGGACAGGGTCACCACCGCGAGGGGGGCGCCGAGGCCGCCCTTGTAGGCGGTCTGCGACAGCAGCAGGCCGCCCACCGCGAACGCGGCCACCAGGACCGCCACCAGGACGACCCGCAGGCTCAGCACCGGCCCCGAGTGGTCGGTCGCCGCGACCGTCACCGTCTGGGTGAGCGCCGAGGCCACACCCGAGGCGAAGCCGGAGGCCGTGGCGTGGCGGAGGCCCGGGCGGGCTCCCGGACGGGCCAGCAGGCCGATCAGGGCGGCCGTGGCGCCCGCGACCGCCACCGCCTCCGTCAGGCTCAGCACCTGCGCGGGCGCCGAGCCGGACGCGGTGACCAGCAGCGCGGCCAGTCCGGCCAGCGTGAGCGCCGTACCCCGCCATTCGCTCGTGCTCACCTTGCGGCCGGCAACCCGCGCCCCCATCGGCACCGCGGCCACCAGGGTGAGCGCGCCGAGCGGCTGTACGACGGTCAGCGGGCCGTACTTGAGGGCGACCACGTGCAGCAGGGCCGCGCCGGCGTTGAGACCGACCGACGCCCACCAGGCGCCCGCGCCCAGCAGACGCAGCATGCCGGTGTCGGAGCTGCGGGCGGCGAGCCGCTCCTGGGCGACGGCCGCGGCCGCGTAGGCGACGGCGGAGACCAGGGACAGCGCGACGGCGACGAGGGTGGCGGTCATCGGCCCGCTCCCACCAGGACGTTGTCCTCGGCGACGGGCGCGAGCTGTTCGGTGCCGCGGCCGGCCGTCGTGGTCGTGCGGTGGGGACGGTGGATGAGGGCGAGCGCGGCGCCGAGCATCGCGGTCGCAACGATCGCGTCGAGCCAGTAGTGGTTCGCGGTGCCGACGATGACCAGCAGGGTGACCAGCGGGTGGAGCAGCCAGAGCCAGCGCCAGCGGGACCTGGTCGCCGTGATCAGGCCGATCGCCACCATCAGGGCCCAGCCGAAGTGCAGCGAGGGCATCGCCGCGAACTGGTTGGAGAGGTGGTCCGAGGAGGGCGGGCCGTAGACCGAGGGGCCGTACACGTGCGCGGTGTCGACGAGGCCGGTGGCGGCCAGCATGCGCGGCGGGGCCAGCGGGAACACGAAGGGCAGCACCAGGGCCGCCGAGGTCACGGTGGCGAGCACCCGGCGGGCCCAGACGTAGTGCGCGGGGCGCCGGAGGTAGAGCCAGACCAGGAAGGCCACGGTGGCGGGGAAGTGGACGGTCGCGTAGTAGGTGTTGGCGATGTGCACCAGGGTGTCGCCGTGCAGCAGCAGGGACTGCACCGAGCTCTCGCCGGGCAGATGGACCGCTCGCTCGAAGTCCCACACGCGGCGGGCGTTGTGCAGGGCCTCGCCGGTGTGGCCGGTCGCCAGCTGACGGCCGAACTTGTACACGAGGAAGAGCCCTGCGACGAGCAGGAGCTCACGGACGACCGGAGGCCGGGCTATGGCGCCGGTCTCTCCTTCTGCAGGCTCGGTGCGGGCATTCATCCCCCGGCCCCTTCGCTGACGGTGGTGCGGTGTGCTGGCAGGAGTCGGGACCGCTGTGGTGGCCCGAACTCATCGGTACGCGTCCGTGCCGAAACGAAAGCGTTCCGATACGGGAGTGTACCGATACCGAGGCGTTCCGGTACACTGGCGTATCGATTGAGGAACGCCACACTGGATCCCGGGAATAAAGCCGGGATAAGGAATCGCTCGAGAGCCGGACTCGGCACACCGCTTGAGACGAAGGAGAAGGGCACATGACGTCGCAGGCCGCGGACGGGCCGGAGACGGTCGCCTCGCGCCGCTCCAAGATCACGCCGGAGCGTGAGCAGGAGTTCTTCGACGCCGTGCTCGAGCAGATCCGCGAGTGCGGGTACGAGGCCGTGACCATGGAGGGCGTGGCCGCCAGCACGCGGTGCAGCAAGTCCACGCTCTACCGGCAGTGGAAGACCAAGCCCCAGTTCGTGGTGGCCGCCCTGCGCTCCCGGCGCAGCAAGCGCCTCGGCGGCATCGACACCGGGTCGCTCGCGGAGGACCTGCGCGAGGCCGCCCGCGCGATCGGGCGCTGGTCCAACACGGACACCAAGCTGCTGCAGGCCCTCGGGCACGCCGTCACCCAGGACGAGGAGCTGGCCCGGGCGCTGCGGGAGGCGCTGGTCTTTCCGGAGATCGAGGCGTTGCGGGAGCTGCTGCGGCGCGGGGTCGAGCGCGGCGAGGTGTCCGCCGACAACCCGGCCCTCGAGTACATCCCCGCCCAGATGTTCGGCATCGTGCGGGTCCGCCCGATCCTGGGCGACGGGTACGCCGACCCCGACTACCTGGTCTGCTTCGTCGAGGCCGCCGTGCTGCCGGCCCTGGGCCTGACCTGAGACGCAGGCCGCCGTCCACGGGATGACTGGACGGTGGCCTGGCCGCGCCGCACCGTGGGGACGGGGGCGGCGCGCACCCCCCGGCCGGGTGGGGCTCCTCCTTGAGCGGAGGGGAGCCCCGCCCGGCCGACCGTTGTCCGGGCCCGGGGGCCGGGGTCAGACGTTGTGGCCGTCCCCGCCGCCGGTGGACACCTTGATGCCCTGGGTGATGTCGTCGATGACGGACTCCTTCTGGCCGACGTCGACGCCGAAGCGGACCACGACGATCTCCGAGGGGTTCGCGGGCGACGGGAAGGCGAGCGACTCGACGTAGCCGTCGGCTCCCTTGCTGGTGACCGCCTTCCAGCGGACCAGATAGCCCTTCTGCCCGGCCACGGTCACGGCCTTGGACTCGAGCACGTCGTGCGAGGTGATGGAGCCGTAGGTGGTGCCGCCGTAGGACTCCTTGGCGTTCGCCGCGATGTCGGCCTTCGCCACCGCCTCGGCCGTGCTGCCGGCCGTCTTGAGCACGGAGGCCGGTGCCGAGTACGCACCGCCCTTCGTGCAGGTCTGGGAGGTGTCGCCCGGGCACTTGTAGGACGCGTCGGACGTGACCGAGGCGCCCACCTGGATCTGCTGCCCGTACCAGCCGTCCGGAATGGGCAGGCTGATCCCGCTGATCGGGTCGGCCACCGAACCACTGGTGATCTTCGGCGCCTCCGACTGCCCGGGCGCGGGCGACTGACCGCCGTCCCCGCCGCCCGAACCACCCGAGCCGCCCGAACCTCCGGAGCCGCCGCCATTTCCGCCGAACGGACCGCCCTGACCGCCGCCCGTGCCGCCCTGACCGCCGAATCCGCCCTGACCCTGCTGGGAGCCGGCGTTGCCGTTCGAGCCGCCGTTGTCGGTCAGCGCCCACACGCCCACCCCGATACTGGCGAGCACAGCCGCGGCCACGGCGACGGCTATACCCGTGCGCAGACCGCGCTTCGGGGCGGCCGGCGGGTGCGCGGGGTACGCCGGATAGGCGGGATACGCCGCGTACGCCGGATCCGCCCCGGCCGTCGGCGACTGCGCCGGGGGACCCCATACGGCGGCCGAGCCCACGGGTCGGGTCCGGTCCGTCCATGCCTTGCCGTCCCACCAGCGCTCGGCGGCGGGACCCTCACTCGTCTGCCCCGGATCGGGATACCACCCGGGAGGAGTCACCTGCGTCATGCCCCCACCGTATGAGGCGTCGGTGAAAGCGGGATGAGAGGATCCGGCCTTCGCCCCGCCGCCCCCTCGTCAGGCTCGCCGACGGCAGGTCACAGCCCTGGTGCGTCGACCCGAGGCGACCGGTGTCACCCCTCACGGGAACAG
Source organism: Streptomyces sp. NPDC006476 (assembly GCF_040612015.1). Lineage (NCBI taxonomy): Bacteria > Bacillati > Actinomycetota > Actinomycetes > Kitasatosporales > Streptomycetaceae > Streptomyces > Streptomyces sp. NPDC006476. The sequence continues at coordinate 14,610 of NZ_JBEXPK010000047.1, forward strand.
GTGGCCCGACCGGGCTCCGCCCGCCCATGGCGACGGCTACGCTCGACCTCGGTACGTCGTTCGGGCGACTTGGGGAGGTAGCGGAATGACGGAGGCACGGCCCAGGGAGGCCGCCTCGGCCTCCCTGTGGGAGCGCGAAGAGGAGATCGCCGCCGTCGAACAGGCGGTGGACACCCTGTGCGCCGACCGTTCCTCCCCGGGCGGCCTGCTGGTGATCCGGGGCGAGGCGGGCCTGGGCAAGACCAGGCTGCTGGCCGAGACCCGGCGCATCGCCGAACAGCGCGGCTGCGCCGTCTGGTCGGCCCGCGGCACCGAGACCCTCAGGTCCGTCCCCTTCAACGTGGTGCGCCAGCTGTTACAGCCCGCGCTGATCTCGCTGATGCCCGAGGAGGCCCGCGAGTACCTCGGCGACTGGTACGACGTCGCGGGCCCCGCCCTCGGCATCACCGAACCGGGGGAGCGCCAGGCCGACCCGCAGGGCGTCTACGACGGCCTGGGCACCGCCGTCCGCCGACTGGCCCGGCGGGACTGGCCGTTGGTGCTGCTGATCGACGACGCGCACTGGGCCGACCAGGAGACCCTGCGCTGGCTCGCCGCGTTCGCCGAGCGCCTGGAGGACCTGTCGGTGCTGGTCGTCGTCGCCCACCGGCCCGCCGACGTCAGCGGTGAGAGCGCCTGCCACCTGGAGGCCGTCGCCGCCGCGGCCAGCCCCGCCGCCGTACTGAACGCCCTCACCCCCGAGGCCACCGCGGGCCTCACCCGCGCCACCCTCGGCGCGCACGCCGACGCCCCGTTCTGCCGCGAGGTGTGGGCCGTCACCGGCGGCAACCCGTACGAGACCGTCGAACTCCTCGCCAAGGTCCGCGACAGCGAGCTGGAGCCGACCGAGACCGGCGCCGCCGAACTGCGCGCGCTCAACCGCTCGGCCCGCGGTGGCGGCCTGGTCGCCCGCCTGGAGGAACTGGGCATCGACGCCACCCGGTTCGCCTGGGCGGCCGCCATCCTCGGCACCGGCATCACCGTCGACCTGGTCGCCCGGCTCGCCACCATGAACCACGACGACGCCGCGCGCTGCGCCCTACTGCTGCAGGGCGCCCGCATCCTCACCGCGCCCGACCCCGCCGGCGCCCAAGGGGGCGGCGGGGAGCTGGAGTTCGTCCACCCGCTGATCGCCTCCGCCGTCTACAACTCCATCCCGGACGCCCTGCGCACCGCCATGCACGGCATCGCCGCCCAGGTCGTCAGCGACTCCGGGCTCGGCGCCGCCATGGCCTCCCGGCATCTGCTGCGGGTCCACCCGGACGACGACGAGGAACTCGTCGCGCAACTGCGCGAGGCAGCCCGCGAGCACCTCGCCGTCGGCGCCCCCGACGCGGCCCGCCACTGCCTGGAACGCGCCCTGCTGGAACCGCCCACCCCGGACGTCCACGCGCACGTGCTCTACGAACTCGGCTGCGCCACCCTCCTCACGGCGCCGCCCGCCACCACCATCGACCACCTCCGCAACGCGCTCGCCATGCCCGGACTCCAGGGCGACGAGCGGGTGGACGCCGTCTTCCGGCTCTCCCAGGCGCTCATGCACAACGACCAGTTGGAGGAGGCCGTCCGCACCGCCGAGGCGGAGGCAGCCCGGCACGAGGAGGGGCCCGCCAAACGACGGCTGCAGGCCGTGCACTTCATGTGGGAGGCCATCTACGTCGGCGAGGCCATCTCCCCGGACCGCTCCGAGCGCCTGGCGGCACTCGCCCGCACCTGCGCCGGCCGCGACAACTCCGAGCGCGCCCTGCTGATGCTGCGCGGCTTCGACGCCCTGATCCAGGGTCAGAGCGCCGAGGAGGTCGTCGAGTTCTGCGACCGCTCCCTGGTCAACGGCCGGCTCGCGCCGGGTCTCGGCTGGACCGACACCGAGTGGGGCTTCGAACTGCTGCTGATGCTCGGCAACTGCTACGCCTTCACCGACCGTCTCGACCGCGCCGACAGCCTCTACAACGAGGCCCTGCACGCCTACGAGTCGGCCGGCTGGAGCGGCGGCCACCTCGCCCTGGCGCACGCCTGCGTGGGCCTCGGCCACCGGCGGCGCGGCCGCCTGCGCGAGGCGGAGGCATCCCTGCGCGAGTCGCTGCGGCTCGCCGAACGGGTGGGCCGCGGGCTGCCGTTGTACTGGAACGCCACCTGCAACCTCGTCGACACCCTGCTCGCCCGCGGACACGTCGAGCAGGCGTGGGAGATCGCCGAGCAGTACGGGTTCGCGCCGCCGTACCCGTCCACGATCGCCATGCCGGACTCACGGTCCGTGCGGGGCCGTCTGCTGCTCGCCGTCGGCCGGACCGAGGAGGGCATCGACGAACTGGAGGCGGCGCAGAAGGCGGCGGCCGCCCGGGGCCAGCACAACCCGGTCATCGTGCCCTGGGCGCTGGACCTGGCGCGCGCCCTCGCCACGAAGGACCCGGACCGGGCCGCCCGGCTCGCCGCGGACGCCCGGTGGCAGGCCGAGCGGTTCGGCACGGACACGGCGATCGGTGAGGCCCTGCGGTGTGCCGCGGCGCTGGAGAGCGGACAGCGCGCGGTCCGGCTGGCCGCCCAGGCCGTGGCCTACCTGGAGGCCTCACCGTGCCAGTACGAGCACGCGGCGGCCCGGATCGAGTACGGCATCGCCGCGCGGCAGGACGCCGACCTCGAACGGGGTCTGGCGCTGGCCCGTTCGTGCGGGGCGGACGGCCTGGTGGCGCAGGCGCGTCAGGCGCTGGAGTCGGGGCACGCGGTCCGGTAGGTCACAGCGCCAGCAGTTGGTCCGTGACCGCCGACAGACGCTTGTGCAGCTCCCGGTCGTACGTCGACTCGTGCGCCCGCGACGGGGTCGTGCCGTCGAAGTAGCCGCCCGTGCCCCGGTCCTCAGTGGCCAGGGACAGGACGCCCGGGGCGCCGTCGGCGACCGTGTTCCAGGGGGCGATGCCGCCCTCGCGGACCATGGCCGTGTCCATGAAGGTCGCCGGATGCAGCACGTTCACCGCGACCCCGGAGCCCGCCAGCTCCTCGGCCAGGGCGAAGGTGTACGCGGCCAGGGCGAACTTGGCGCGGCAGTACGCGGCGAAGCCGGCGTAGCCGCGCCGGAACTCGATGTCGTCGAAGTCGACCGGTTCCTGGCCCACCGAGCCGACGTTGACGATCCGCGCGGGCGTGTTCGCACGCAGCACCGGCAGCAGGGCCCGGGTGAGGACGACGGGCGCCAAGTAGTTGACCGCCAGCCGCAGTTCGTGCCCGTCGACGCTCAGCTCGCGGCCCGTGCCGGGGGCGCCCGCGCCCACGCCCGCGTTGTTGATCAGGACGTCCAGGTCGGGGTGCGCGTCGGCCACGTGCGCCCCCAGCTCGCGGACCTGCGCGAGCGAGGCGAGGTCGGCGACGAAGCCCTCGGCGTCCCCCTCCGTGCGCAGCTCCTCCACCAGCCGCTCCGTACGGTCCGGATCGCGGCCGTGCGCGAGGACGACATGGCCCGAGCGGACCAGCTCGAAGGCGACGTACCGGCCGAGACCGGAGGTGGCACCGGTGATGAGAATCGTGGACATGCCCCCACCGTAGGCACGCGGCGGGGGCATGTGCGAGGTGCTGCTGGAGCTACGACCAGCAGGGTCACCCTTGGTCTTCGTCCTCCTCGGCCAGCACCCGCTGGGCCGTCGCGAAGGCGGAGTTCGCCGCGGGCACCCCGCAGTACACCGCCGTCTGCAGCAGCACCGCGCCGATCTCCTCGGGCGTGAGCCCGTTGCGCCGGGCCGCCCGGACATGCATGGCGAGCTCGTCGTAGTGGCCGTGCGCGACCAGCGCGGTCAGCGTGATCATGCTGCGCTCGCGGCGCGAGAGGGTGGGGTCGGTCCAGATCTCGCCCCAGGCGTAGCGGGAGATGAAGTCCTGGAAGCGGGCGGTGAAGGGCGTCTGGCGGGCCTGCGCCCGGTCCACGTGCGCGTCCCCGAGCACCTGCCGCCGTACCTCCATGCCACGACCGGCGCCCCCGCCGAGGTGGGCCCGCAGCGCCGTCAGCACGGCCCGGGGGCACTGGGCGGGGGCGAGGTGCCCGGCGCCAGGCAGTTCGACGAGGGTGGAGCCGGACACGGCGTCCGCGATCTCCCGCAGATGCGGCGGCGGGGTCGCCCGGTCCTCACGTCCGGCGATCAGCAGGGTGGGCACGGAGATGTCGGCGAGCCGTTCGCGCAGGTCGAAGGCGGCCAGCGCGTCACAGCAGGCCGCGTACGCTCCGGGGTCGGCGGCCCCCTGGTCCCGCACGAGTTCGGGAACGGTGAAACCGGATGTGAACCAGCGCTCCGGAGCGCTCTCCACGAGCCACTCCAGTCCTTCCCGCCGTACCCGCTCGGCCCGCTCCTGCCACGGCCCCGCGCCGTTGAAGTGGGCGGAGGAGCAGATCACCGCAAGCGACGACAGCCGCTGCGGATGGTGCACGGCGAGATGCAGGCCGACGGCTCCGCCCAGCGACACACCGGCGTAGGCGAACCGTTCGAGGCCGAGCGAGTCGGCGAGCGCCAGCACCAGGTCGGCGAGGTCACCGACGGTGGCGCCGGGACCGATCAGCCCGGGCGCGGAACCGCCGTGCCCGGGCAGGTCCCAGCGCACCACCCGGTGGCTGACGGACAGCTCGGGCGCCACACCGTCCCACAGGGCGTACGACGTCCCGAGCGAGGGCCCGAGCAGCAGCGCGGGCGCGGAAGCGGCGCCCTCCGTGCGGTGATTGAGGAGTTTCTCGGTCAACGTCGCTCCAGTGCACGGTCGGTGAGGTCTCCGGCGGAGCCGGTGTAGCGGGCGGGGTCGGTGGACTCGGTGAGGTCGACGTCCTTCAACTCGGGTACTTCGGCCAGGAGTTCGGCCAGGGGCCGGCCCTCCGCGTAGGCCCGCCGGGCGGCTTCCGTCAACAGGGACTTGGCGCGGGCGCGGCCCAGCACCGGCGCCAGCTCGGCGGACAGCCGCTCCGAGACGATCAACCCGTGGGTGAGGCCCAGGTGTTCACGCATCGCGTCGGCGTTCACCCGCAGCCCCTCGACAAGTTCGGCAGCGTCCCGGGCGGCCCCGCCGACCAGCCGCAGCAGGTCGCGCAGCGGCTCCCACTCGGCGTGCCAGGCACCGGCGGGCCGCTCGTCCTCGGCGGCCATCGAAGCGTAGAGCGTGGCCGCGAGCAGGGGCGCCCGTCGCGCGGCGGCCGCGATCAGCGTGGAGCGCACGGGGTTGGCCTTGTGCGGCATGGCCGACGAGCCGCCGCCGCTGCCCTCCGCTACCTCGGCGATCTCGGTGCGGCCGAGGACGAGCACATCCGCCGCGATCTTGCCCAGCGCCCCGGTCGTGAAGGCCAGACAGCCGGCGAGGTCGGCGATCGGGGTGCGCAGGGTGTGCCAGGGCAGAAGGGGTTCCCGCAGGCCGAGTTCGCGGGCGAAGGCGGCCGTCAGCACCCGGGTGTCCTCGGCGCCGTAGGCGGTGAAGGCGGCCAGGGTCCCGGCCGCGCCGCCGAGTTGGGCGGGCAGGCCGTCCCGTACCGTCCGGACGCGGTCCCGTGCGTCGAGCACCAGTGACCGCCAGCCGGCCGCCTTCAGCCCGAACGTCGTCGGTACGGCGTGCTGGGTGAGCGTGCGTCCCGGCAGCGCGGTGTCGCGGTGCTCGGCCGCGAGCCGGGCCAGGGCTTCCTCGGTGCGGGCGAGGTCGGCGAGCACGAGGTCCAGGGTGCGCACGGCGACCAGCATCAACGCCGTGTCCATGATGTCCTGGCTGGTCGCGCCCCGGTGGACGTGGGGGCCGTGCTCCTCGCCCACGGCCTTCGTCAGGTCGGCGACCAGGGGGATGACCGGGTTGCCGCCGGAGCGGGCGCGCCCGGCGAGGGAGCGCACGTCGAAGCGGCCGGCGTCGGCCACCTCGGTCACCGCCGCCGATGCCTCGTGCGGGGCGAGATCCAGCGCCGCCTGGGCGCGGGTGAGGGCCGCCTCCGCGTCGAGGAGGGCCTGGAGGAAGGCCGTGTCGGAGGTCGCGGAGGCGGCCGGGGAGCCCGCCCACCCGGGGGCGAGCAGGCCCGTGTCGTCGGGATCGACAGAGGTCACGTGAACTCCAGGAAGACCGTCTCGCCTTCGCCCTGAAGGCGGATGTCGAAACGGTAGGTCCCGTTGGCCTCGTCCCGCGCGATCAGCGTGTCGCGTCGCGCACCGTCCAGCTGTGCCAGCAGCGGGTCGGCCGCGAGGGCCGTCGCGTCGCCCGGCAGGTAGATCCGCGTGAACAGGTGCACCAGCAGCCCGCGCGCGAACACGCACACGCTGATGTACGGGGCGCTGCGCCCACGGGCGCCCGGTCGCAGGGTGCGCGCGTACCAGTGGCCGTTCGCGTCGGTCTGGATGCGCCCCCACCCGGTGAACTCCACGCCGTTGCGGCCCAGATAGCCGCCGGTCGCCGGGTCGCGGCGGATCGAGCCGTCGGTGGTCGGCACGTTGCCGTTGGGGTCCGCGCCCCACAGCTCCACGAAGGCGTCGGGCAGCGGCTCGCCCTCGCCGTCCAGGACGTACCCGTGGACGGTGACGGTGTCCGGGTGTCCGACGGGCGCGATCTCCTCGCCGCCGCGGAAGGGCAGCGCGTATCCGTAGAAGGGGCCCACGGTGTGCGAGGGGGTGGGCAGCACGCTCTCCGGCCTGCTGGTGTCGATCTTCGTCATGGCAGGTCAGCGCCCTTCCTCGAGCCAGGTGGCGTTCGGCCCGTCCAGCACGATGTCCCAGTGGTAGCCCATCGAGAACTCCGGCACGGACAGGTCGTGGTCGTAGGTGGCGACGAGCCGCTGCCGCGCCGCGTCGTCCGTCACCGACTGGATGATCGGGTCGTACGGGAAGAGCGGGTCGGCCGGGAAGTACATCTGCGTCACCAGCCGCTGGGTGAACGCCGTGCCGAACATGGAGAAATGGATGTGGGCCGGCCGCCAGGCGTTGAGGTGGTTGCGCCAGGGGTAGGGGCCGGGCTGGACGGTGGTGAAGTGGTAGCGGCCCTCGGCGTCCGTGATCGTACGGCCGACACCGGTGAAGTTCGGGTCCAGCGGGGCATCGTGCTGCTCGCGCTGATGGGCGTAGCGGCCGGCCGAGTTGGCCTGCCAGATCTCGATGAGCTGGCCGCGCACGGGCTTCCCGGCCCGGTCCAGCAGCCGGCCCGAGACCGTGATGCGCTCGCCGACCGGCTCACCCGTGTGCTGCCGGGTGAGGTCGTTGTCGATGGCGCCGAGGTCCCGCTCGCCGAAGGCGGGGGAGTGCAGCTCCACCAGCTCCGGGTCCTTGCTGACGTCGATGGCGACCAGCGGCTGCTTGGGGTGGCGCAGCAGCGAGGAGCGGTACGGCGCGTAGTCGCGGCGCGGGTGGTGCTCGACGGGGGCGCCGTCGGCGACCCGCTTCTCGTACGCGGCGTGCTCGGCCGCGATCTCCTGGTCGATGTCGTGCTGGGTGAGAGTCATGGCGGATTCCCCGGTAATTAATCAGGGCACTGAGTATTTTGGTGAAGTTTCCTTCACGCTGCCACCCGAGCCGTCCGACGTCAAGACCTCGCAGAACAACAAGGTCAAACAGGGGAGCGCAGGCTGAAGACAGAGGATTGGCCACCGGGTATCGTTCAGTGCACCAACGAATTCGACGGGGGGAGCGCACATGGCAGCGGTGGACCTCGCCACCCACCCCGGGCATCTCGCCCGGCGCCTGCAGCAGGCCCACTACCTGCTGTGGAACACGATGGTCTCGGAGGAGATCACCTCGCCCCAGTTCGCGGTCCTCAACGCGCTGGTCGCCGAGCCGGGCCTGGACCAGCGCACGGTGGGGGAGCGGGTGGGACTCGACCGGTCCACGATCGCCGAGGTGATCAGCCGGCTCGGCAGGCGCGGCCTGCTCGACAAGGTGCGCGACCCGCGGGACGGCCGCCGGTTCCTGCTGCGTCTGACGGAGGACGGGGTGCGCACCCACCGCAAGCTGACCGTGCGCACCGCCCGGATGAACCAGGTCTTCCTCGCCCCGCTGTCGGCCGCCGAGCAGACGGTGTTCTTCGAGCTGATCCAACGGGTCGCGGACGCGGCCGAGGGGCTCCGCAACCCCGCGGAGCCCCTGGTGACGCAGGGCTGAGCGCGTCGCGCGGATCAGGATGCCTTCGCGAGGACGACCCAGACCTGGCCCTTGGCGAAGTCGACCGGCTTGCCGTCGTTCGTCGTGAAGTCCGTGCCGTCCGTGGCCTTGGCGCGCTTCCAGTCGACGTCGTAGGCCTTGCCGTCGCGCAGCACCTTCGCCCGGCCCGAGCCGACCGTGTCGGTGAAGGGCGTGTTGTTGCCGAGGAAGTCGTGGAAGCGGGACTTGCGCATCGTCACGTACTGCACGACGACCGTCGCCGGGGCCACCGGCTGCCCGTCGGTCGTCCTGCTGGGCGTTCCGTCCATCGCGACCAGCCAGCCGTGGCGGCTCGCGGACCAGGTGAAGGTGAAGCGGGCGGCGGGATAGCGCACGGTGAGTGAGGTGTCCGCTCGTCCGCCGTCGGGTGCGGGGCCGTAGCGGAAGCCGTTCGTCAGCGCGCCGGGGCCGGGGGCGGTGCCCATCAGTCGGGCCGGGCGCAGATAGAGGTTGTGCGGTGCGGCCCGGTCGCTGCCGCGGAAGTAGGCGCCGGACGCCTTCTCCGGCGGCTCGGCCTTCAGTGGGGCCTTGGCGATCAGCGGCAGCAGCTTGTGCTGCGCGCCGGAGAAGGCGAGCGTGGGGTGGTCGTACTGGCGCAGCAGTTCCAGATCGGACTCGCGGGCGCTGCGCACCGGGCCGACGGCCTTCGGCAGGGTGCTCGCGTACACGGCCATCAGCCGGCTCAGTCCGCCCTCGACCTGCTCGACGTAGACGACGTCGGCCTGCCGCAGCCCGGTGTGGGGACGGGCGTCGGGGGCGTTGTCGATCTTCACGGCGAGGACGTGGCCGTGGCTGGTGGCGCTCTCGGTCGGGCTCGGGGAGGTCGGGGTGGGGCTCGGTGGCTTGGTGCGGCCGCGGCCGTCGTCCGAGGGGTGCGATGGCGAGCAGCCCGCCGCGAGCGCGGCGGTTGCCGTGGCGGCCAGCAGGGCCACTGTCATCGAGGCGTGTCGTCCGCGCGCCCGCCGTTGCGATCTGCCCACTGTGGCCCCACATCCCGTGTCAGTGATTGTGCGTTTATAGGTTCATTGGTGGCCATACCCGCTCGGTTCTGGTTGTGCGCGTTTGAATACCCCGAATGATTTCGAACGACCCCGATGGGCGCACAGGGCGGCGCTTCGGCGGGGAGAGGCCGGGTACTCGGGCCGTCCATGCCACCGGACACTCCGACGCGACGGAGGGAGCCCCACGCGATGAAGGCTGTGACCTGGCAGGGCAAACGTGACGTACGGGTCGAGGACGTGCCCGATCCGAAGATCCAGGAGCCGACCGACGCGATCATCCGCATCACGTCCTCCGGTCTGTGCGGCTCCGATCTGCACCTGTACGAGGTGCTCACCCCGTTCATGACACCGGGCGACATCCTCGGACACGAACCGATGGGCATCGTCGAGGAGGTCGGACCCGGGGTGCCGGACCTGGCCGCAGGCGACCAGGTGGTGGTGCCGTTCCAGATCGCCTGCGGCAACTGCTGGATGTGCCTGACCGGGCTGCCCACCCAGTGCGAGACCACCCAGGTCACCAGCGAGGGCATGGGTGCCGCGCTGTTCGGCTACACCCGGCTCTACGGCGCCGTCCCGGGCGCCCAGGCCGAGTACCTGCGGGTCCCGCAGGCCCAGTTCGGGCCGATCAAGGTCCCCGAGGGCCCGCCCGACGACCGCTTCGTCTATCTCTCCGACGTGCTGCCCACCGCCTGGCAGGCGGTCGAGTACGCGAGCATCCCCGAGGGCGGCAGCGTCGCCGTGCTCGGCCTCGGGCCGATCGGCGACATGGCCTGCCGGGTGGCCCGGGTGCGCGGCGCCGGACGGGTGTTCGGCGTGGACCGCGTGAACGAGCGACTGCGCAGGGCCCGCGCCAGGGGCGTGGAGACGTACGACCTCCGGCAGTTCGACAACGACAAGGAACTCGTCGAGGCGATCCGCGGCGAGACCGACGGCCGCGGCCCCGACGCCGTGATCGACGCGGTCGGCACCGAGGCCCACGGCAGCGCGGCCGCCCGGCTCGCCCAGCAGGCCTCGGCGATGCTGCCGCGCAAGATCAGCGGACCGTTCGCCGAACGCTTCAGCGTCGACCGGCTCGCCGCCCTCTACACCGCGATCGAGCTGGTCCGCCGCGGCGGCACCATCTCCCTGACCGGTGTCTACGGTGGCATGGCCGACCCCATGCCGATGCTCACCCTCTTCGACAAGCAGATCCAGATGCGCATGGGGCAGGCCAACGTGCGCCGCTGGAGCGACGAGATCATGCCGTATCTCACGGACGAGGACGAGCTCGGCGTCGACGACTTCGCCACCCACCGGGTGCCGCTCTCGGACGCCCCGCACGCGTACGAGATGTTCCAGAAGAAGCAGGACGGCGCCGTCAAGGTGCTGATGACGCCGTGACTCAGCCATGGGAGCGGACTCAGCCGGGGGAGCTGAGGATCTCGTCCAGGTCATAGCGCACCGGCTCCTCCAGCTGCGCGTAGGTGCAGCTCTCCGGCGTACGGTCCGGCCGCCAGCGGCGGAACCGGGCCGTGTGCCGGAAGCGCGCCCCGTTCTCCATGTGGTCGTACGCCACCTCGGCCACCCGCTCCGGCCGCAGCGGCACCCACGACAGGTCCTTCTTGCCCGACCAGCGGCTCGGCGCCCCCGGCAGCCGGGCCGTCTCGTGCGCCGCCTCGTCCGACCAGGCCGCCCACGGGTGCCCCGCCACGTCGTCCATCCGCAGCGGCTCCAGCTCCTCGACCAGTTCGGCGCGCCGCTTCATGGCGAACGCGGCCGACACGCCCACATGCTGCAGCCGGCCCCCGTCGTCGTACAGCCCGAGCAGCAGTGAGCCGACGACCGGGCCGCTCTTGTGGAAGCGGTAGCCCGCGACGACGACGTCCGCGGTGCGCTCGTGCTTGATCTTGAACATCACCCGCTCGTCCTGGCGGTAGCGCAGGGTGAGCGGCTTGGCGATGACACCGTCCAGTCCGGCGCCCTCGTACTCCTCGAACCAGCCCCGCGCCACGTCGATGTCGGTCGTCGCGGGCGCGAGATGGACCGGCGCGGTGACCCCCGCCAGCGCCCGGGTCAGCAGCGCCCGCCGTTCGGTCAGCTCCACGCCCGTCAGCGCCTCGTCCGCCAGCGCCAGCAGGTCGAAGGCGACGAAGGAGGCCGGGGTCTTCTCGGCGAGCATCCGCACCCGGGAGTCGGCCGGGTGGATGCGTTCGGTCAGCGCGTCGAAGTCGAGCCGCCCCTCCCGGGCGATCACGATCTCCCCGTCCAGCACGCACCGCTGGGGCACCCGCTCCTTCAGCGCCGCCACCAGCTCCGGAAAGTACCTGGTCAGCGGCTTGCCGGTACGGCTGCCGAGCTCGACCTCGTCGCCGTCGCGGAACACGATCGCCCGGAACCCGTCCCACTTGGCCTCGTACTGCATGCCCGGCGGGATCTTCGCCACCGACTTGGCGAGCATCGGCTTCACGGGCGGCATCACGGGCAGATCCATGATTCCGATTCTGCGCGCATACGGCGGCTCTCGCCCGGTGTGCGCGGTGTGCGAGGTGCGCCTACCGTGGCCGCATGGGCGAAGCGGTGGAACTTCAGGCGGGCGGCCGCACGGTCCGGCTGTCCAGCCCGGACAAGATCTTCTTCCCCGAGCGCGGTTTCACCAAGCTGGACCTCGCCCGGTACTACATCGCCGTCGGCCCCGGAATCCTGCGCGCCCTGCGCGACCGGCCCACCACCCTGGAGCGCTACCCGGACGGGGTGACCGGCGAGAACTTCTTCCAGAAGCGGGCGCCGAAGAACATGCCCGACTGGATCCCGACCGCCCACATCACCTTCCCCAGCGGCCGCAGCGCCGACGAGATGTGCCCCACCGAGGAGGCCGCCGTGCTGTGGGCCGCCCAGTTCGGCACGCTCACCTTCCACCCCTGGCCGGTCCGCCGCGACGACGTCGACCGCCCCGACGAACTCCGCATCGACCTCGACCCGCAGCCCGGCACCGACTACGACGACGCCGTCCGCGCCGCCCACGAACTGCGCGCCGTCCTCGACGAGTTCGGCGGGCTGAAGGGCTTCCCGAAAACCTCCGGCGGACGCGGACTGCACGTCTTCGTGCCGATCGAGCCGCGCTGGACCTTCACCCAGGTACGCCGCGCCGCCATCGCCGTGGGCCGGGAGATGGAACGCCGGATGCCGGACCACGTGACGATCAAGTGGTGGAAGGAGGAGCGGGGCGAGAAGATCTTCATCGACTACAACCAGACCGCCCGCGACCGCACCATCGCCTCCGCCTACTCCGTACGGCCCCGCCCGCACGCCCCCGTGTCGGCGCCCCTGCGCTGGGACGAGGTCGGGGTCGCGCATCCGCAGGACTTCGACATCGCGACCATGCCCGCGCGCTTCGCCGAACTCGGCGACGTGCACGCCGACATGGACGACCACCGCTACTCCTTGGAGGCGCTGCTGGAACTGGCGCGCCGGGACGAGCACGAGCACGGACTCGGCGATCTGCCGTACCCGCCCGAGTACCCCAAGATGCCGGGCGAGCCCAAGCGGGTACAGCCGAGCCGGGCGAGGAAGGACGGGCCCGCGGGTGCCTGAGGCGCTCTTGCCCGGACCCGTTGACCGATCATGGACGGGTGACGCTTCTCCTGACCCACGGTGACCTGCGGGCCCTGCTGGACGTCGACGACTGTCTCGACGCGCTGCGGGAGGGTTTCCGTACGTCGGACGCCGTGCCGGTGGCCGGTCTGCGGGTGCGGACCGATCTGCCGTTCCCGGGGACGGCCACCGCCCTGCTTCCCGGTCTGCTGCCCGGCGTCGAGGCGTACACGGTGAAGGTCAACGCCAAGTTCCCCGGCGCGCGGCCGGCCCTGCGCGGGGTGATCTGCCTGCACAGCGGCGCGGACGGCGCACTGCTCGCCCTGCTGGACTCCGCGACGGTGACGGCCTGGCGCACCGGGCTGGCGGCGGCCCTGGGGACGCATCTCCTCGCCGGGCGCGGCGAGGTGACGGGGGTGGTCGGGGCGGGCGCGCAGGCCGAATTGGTCCTCCGGGGGCTGGTGGCGCTGCGGGGCCCGGGCGCCCTGGTCGTCCATGACACGGACGGCGGGCGGGCGGAGGAGTTCGCCGCGCGGCACGGGGGACGGGTGCTGGGGTCGGCGGCCGAGGTCGCCGCGGCCGCCGATGTCGTCCTGCTGGCGACCTGGTCGCGGGAACCGTTGCTCGGGCTGGCCGAGACGAGGGCCGGGCAGCACTTCACGAGCCTGGGCGTGGACGAGCCGGGCAAGCGGGAGCTGGCGGCGGATCTCCTGGAGGCGGCGCTGCTCGTCGTCGACGACCGTGAACTGGCCTCGCAGACGGGCGTGTTGGCGTCCTCCGACCTCCCTGCCACGGCTGTCGGGGCGACCCTGGGCGAGGTGGTCCGCGGGGAGCACCCCGGCCGGGGAAGCGTCGAGGAGCGGACCGTGTACGCACCGGTGGGTCTGCCCTGGCAGGACCTGGCGCTGGCGTGGGCGGCATACCGGCGGGCCGAGCGGGAGGGGGCCGGGCGGCGGATCGATCTGCTGGGGTGAGACAGGATCACCGAGAGCGCTCTCACAGGGTTGTGTGCCCGGAGCTATCCTGATCCGCACCCGCCGATGAGGAGCCTCGAAGTGACCGACACAGCGCCGCGTCCCACCCTGGAGGCCGTGGCCGCCCGGGCCGGGGTGTCGCGGGCCACCGTCTCCCGGGTGGTCAACGGCGGGGACGGGGTCAGGGAGCCGCTCGTCGCCCGGGTGCGCCGGGCCGTCGAGGAACTCGGCTACGTGCCGAACCAGGCCGCCCGCAGTCTGGTCACCAAGCGGCACGACGCGGTCGCCGTGGTCATCGCCGAACCGGAGACCCGCGTCTTCGCGGACCCCTTCTTCGCCCTCCAGCTCCGGGGTATCAGCAAGGAGTTGACCGCCCACGACAACCAGCTGGTCCTGCTGCTGACGGAGGGCCGTGACGACCATGCCCGCGTCGGCCGCTACCTCGCCGGCGGCCACGTCGACGGCGCGCTGGTCTTCTCGCTGCACCTCGACGACCCGCTGCCGGGACTGATCCACCACGCGGGGGTGCCGACCGTGTTCGGCGGGCGCCCCGGCTGGAGCGACGGGCGCGGCGGCGCGGTGTACGTCGACAGCGACAACCGGGGCGGTGCCCGGGAGGCCGTACGTCACCTCGCCGCCCTCGGACGCACCCGGATCGCGCACATCACCGGCCCCCTCGACCAGACCTCGGCGGCGGACCGGCTGGACGGTTTCCGGGACGTCATGGGCGACATCGATCCGGGGCTGGTCGTGGAGAGCGACTTCACCCCGGCCGGCGGGGAACGGGCGATGCGGGAGCTCCTGGACCGGCACTCCGACGTGGATGCCGTGTTCGCCGCGAACGACCTCACCGCCGCGGGTGCCCTGCGGGTGCTGCGCGAGCAGGGGCGGCGGGTGCCCGAGGACGTGGCCGTGATCGGGTTCGACGACATGGTGGCGGTCGCCGAGCAGACCGATCCGCCGCTGACGACGGTGCGTCAGGACATCGAGGGGATGGGGCGGTTGATGGCGCGGCTGCTGTTGCGCCGGCTCGGGAACAAGGGCGTCGAGGCGGGCGGCGCGGGCACGCCGTCCAGTGTCGTACTGCCGACGACACTGGTACGGCGAGCCTCGGCGTAGGCGCTCCCGTCGGAGGATCGGCCCTCGTCCCGCGCCCCTTACCCCTGCGGCGGTGCGCTCTTGATGACGGCGAAACGGGCGCCGTACGGGTCGGCGAGCTTGGCGAAGCGGCCCACGCCCTCGATGTCCGTGGCGGGCAGGCGGACCGTGCCGCCGAGTCGCTCGGCCTCGGCGACCGTGGCGTCCGTGTCGGCGACCTCGAAGTACGGCAGCCAGTAGGCGCTGTCCTCGGACGGGTCGTCGGCCAGCGGCACGAGCCCGCCGAACATCGAGTCCTCGCCGCCCCCGGCGGGGTTGACCGTGGTGTACGTGCCGCCGGGGAAGGGCACCGCCGCCGTCTCCAGGCCGAGCGTCTCGTGGTAGAACCAGGCCGCCGCCGCGATGTCCGGGGTGTACAGCTCCACCCAGGACAGGGAACCGGTCTCGTTCGCCCGGTCGATGCCCTTGGTGCGGCCCGGCTGCCAGATGCCGAACGGCACGCTCGCCTTGTCGGCGAGGATCGCCATGTGACCCTCGCCCATCACGTCCATGGGCCGCATCAGAACGCTGCCGTGCGCCTGCTCGGCGGCCTTGGCCGTGGCCTCGGCGTCCGCGCTCTGGAAGTAGACGGTCCAGGAGGGCGGGCCCTGCTCGGGCGTGGTCTGCATGCCGCCGGCCACGGTCTTCCCGTCCAGCTGGAAGAAGCCGTAACCGCCGGCGTCCGGTCCCGCCGACTGGAACGTCCAGCCGAACAGACCGCCGTAGAAGGAAGTGGCGCCGTCGATGTCGGAGGTACCGACGTCGATCCAGTTGGGAGCGCCGTTGACGAAACGGGTGGTGAGCATCATCGCCCTCCTCGGAAGGGTCCCGTTCTCTGCACTGCCGAGTCTCGCACTGCCCACTGACAACGCGCTGCCGGAGCCACGCGGAGGACCGGAGCGGAGTGCGGGATGACCGTGGGTCACCGTTCGGGACCGCACGGTTTCCGCGTCGTTCCGCGCGCCGCCGTGCGCCGCGTGGTGCGCACACGTCACCATCGGGTGGCCGGGGGCCGTGAACGGCGCCATTGATCCCGCGTTGATCGAACGTTTTTCGCCGCCCGGCACGATCCCGTCCATGCACATCGACACGATCATCCCGGCCGACCTCGACTGGCACGCCCAGGCGCTGTGCGCGCAGACCGGGGCGGACTTCTTCTTCCCCGAGCCGGGCAGCTCGGTACGCGAGGCGAAGCGCATCTGCGGCATGTGCGAGATGCGCCCGGCCTGCCTGGAGTACGCCCTGCGCAACGACGAGCGGTTCGGTGTCTGGGGCGGGCTGTCGGAGAAGGAGCGGCTGGAGCTCAGGCGGCACGGAAACCGGTGAGCCGGGGCGGGGGAGCGGTTACGATCCGGGGGCGCACCCGGGCGTAGCGCAGAGGCAGGCGCACTCGCCTTGCCCAGGCGGAAGACATCGGTTCGAATCCGATCCCCGGGCTGCGTACGGGGCCCCGTAGAGCAGAGGCAGACTCGCCACCTTGTCAGGGTGGATACGCCGGTTCGAATCCGGCCGGGGCCGCGCGACCGCACAGGGGGCGGTAGCGCAGCGGCAGGCGCACCTTCATGGCATGAAGGACACGCCGGTTCGAATCCGGTCCGCCCCACGGCACGGCACGAACGGGGGCGGGACCCATGGACGACGGTGCGGCGATCGGCGACGAGGAGCTGGCCGCCTTCCACCGCACGGTCGGCAGGCTGCGCGAGCTGCCCGTCGACGACCCCGTACGCCTGCGTGCCGAGCAGGTCGCCGCGTCCTTCGCCCGCGACGGACGGCTGCGGCGTCGCAAGGCGCGCGGTGCCGAGACCTCCGCCGCCGACGCCGAGACGATGGCGGCGACCGCGACCGGCGCCCGCGACCGGCGCGAGGACGCGCCCCTGGCCGTCCCGGGCGACGCCGGCCACTTCCGCAAGTCCCGCAGCTGCTACGTCTGCAAATCGCCCTATCGACAGGTCGACGCCTTCTACCACCGCCTCTGCCCCCGCTGCGCCGCCGACAACACGGCTCGCCGGGGCCTGTCCACCGATCTGAGCGGGCGCCGCGCACTGCTCACCGGCGGCCGGGTGAAGATCGGCTTCCAGCTGGCCCTGATGATGCTGCGCGACGGCGCGGAGCTGCTGGTCACGAGCCGCTTCCCGCACGACACCGTGCGCCGGTTCCAGGCAGAGCCGGGCAGCGCGAAGTGGCTCGACCGGCTGACCGTCCTCGCCGTCGACCTGCGCGACCCCCGTCAAGTACTGGGCCTGTGCGAGGAGTTGCGGCAGGAGGGTGAGCCGCTGGACATCCTCGTCAACAACGCCGCCCAGACGGTGCGGCGACCGCCCGAGTCGTACGCGCTGCTGGCCGGGGGCGAGTACGACGCGCTGCCCGAGGGGGCCAGACGGGCGCCGGGCTTCACGCCGATGCGGGCGCTGACGGGCGGCGCGGCGTCGCTGCCGGCCGCCCTGCGCGAGGCCGACGAGGCGGGCCTGCTGCCCGACCCGTCCCCGGACAACTCCTGGTCCGCCCGGCTCGGTGCGCTCGACCCGGCCGAGGTTCTGGAGACCCAGCTGGTCAACGCGCTCGCGCCGGCACTGCTGTGCGACCGCCTGCTGCCCCTGCTGCTCGCCTCGCCGCACCCGCGCCGCTACGTCATCAACGTGACGGCCGTCGAGGGCCGTTTCGCGGTCCGCAACAAGATGGCCGGCCACCCGCACACCAACATGGCCAAGGCCGCCCTCAACATGCTCACCCGCACCGGCGCCGCCGAACTCGCCGAGCAGGGCGTGCACATGTGCTCCGTCGACACCGGCTGGATCACCGACGAGAACCCGGCCCCGAAGAAGCGGCGCATGGCCGACGCGGGTTTCCGCACGCCGCTGGACGTCGTGGACGGAGCGGCGCGGGTGTACGACCCGATCGTGCGCGGCGAGGCGGGTGATCCCGTGTCGGGGGTGTTCCTGAAGGACTACCGGGAGGCGGAGTGGTGAGCGAGGAACCCGAGGACCTCGTGGAGGAGGGCGCGTGCGCGGCGTCCGCCGGTTTCGCCGGAGTGCCGTCCCTCGTGCCCCGCCCGGCCGTCGAACTGGCCCCGCTGCTCGACTGGTTGCGCGCCGGCCGCCCCGCCGGTGAGCGGCTGGACTTCACCGCGGGTACGGTGCTGCCCGACGGGCGCCTCGACCTGTGCAAGCAGGGCCTGGGCGCGGAGGGCGCCGCCCTGGTCGCCGACGCGCTCGCCCAGGGGTCTTCGCCGGTACGGCATCTGCTGCTCGGGACCGACGGGCTGGGCGACGACGGGGCGGCCGTCGTGGCCGGTTCGGGTACCGGCGTCGAGACGCTTTACCTCGGCTGCAACGGGATCACAGAGGGCGGCGCCTGCCGGATCGCCGACCAGCTGCGGGCCTCGCCGCAGGTCGTCACCGGCGTGTGGCTCAAGCGCAATCCGCTGGGCGCGGGGGGCGGCCGGGCGGCGGCCGAACTCATCGACGCCGCACGGTCCTTGCGCACCCTCGACCTCGTCCAGACCGGCCTGGACGCGACGGGCGCCGCCGTTCTGGCGGACGCGCTGCTCGCCGCGGCGGGCAACGGCCGCCGGATCGAGCGGCTCTTCGTCGGCGGCAACCCGCTGGGGGAGGCCGGAGCACGGCCGCTCGCCGAACTGATCAGGGCGGGCGCGATCGACGAACTGTACGTGTCCGCCGCCCGGTTGGGCGAGGGCGGGGCGGTCTGCCTCGCCGAGGCCCTGGAAGCGGCACCGCACGGACGGCTCACCCGTCTGTCCGTCGCGAGCAACGGCATCGGCCCGTCGGCGGCGGCCCGGCTGGTGACGGCGGCGACCGCCGCCGGGGTGCGGCTGCTGGACCTCGGCCGGGTACGGGCGGCCGCGGTCCTCGGCGCGGCGGACAACCACCTCGACCTCGCCGCCGCCCAGTCCGTCGCCGACGCCCTCGCGGACACCCCCGGCCATCGGCTGACCCATCTGGTCCTCAGCCACACCGGCATGCGCAGCCGCGAGGCCCACCGCCTCCTGGACACCGCCCCGCGCGCCACCACGGCCACCCGTTTCGTCCTGGGCCGGGGCATCGCCGCCAGCGTCAAGCGCCGGCTGGACGCCCTCAGCGCCCATGTCCCGCCGCCGTCGGTCCCGGCGGACGTGGCGGCCGTACGCAGCGTGCACCGCACCCCGCCGCCGGCCCGCGGCTGACGGTGTCACCGCCGCATCGACATGAACACCTCCGTCCAGAAGCGCTGTTGGGGCACGGACGCCCCCACCAGATAGGTGGCCCGCAGCTTCGCCGGCAGCAGGGCCACCAGACGGGTCACCACGCCCCGGTGCTTCTTGAGCTGGGACAGCTCGGCGTTGGCGAGGATCTGGTGGACCATGTCGCTGTCGTCGCCGCCCTCCGTGGAGTGGTCGGCGGCACGGCGCAGACGTGCCTCCCACAGCTCCGCGTCGCGGGCGAGCTCACGCAGACCCGTCACCGGGCGGCCCTGGAAACGGTCGATCAGCGCGGTGAGCGGCACCGGCGCGTACTCGCCGTCGCCGAGGTAGACCGTGCCCATCTCCAGCGGCAGGCCGCGCCGGTACAGCTTGATCAGCCGCTCCAGGGTGCGCTTGGTGATCCAGGCCCGTCCGTCGTCGTCGATGTCGTGCTTCCACCACTCCAGGACCGTCTCGGCGTCCGTGCCGTAACGGGCGAGCAGCCACTCGTTGGCCGGGATGTCCTCCGGCTCCACCTGCAGCGAGGCCGTGAAACGGGTCGCCTGGGCGATGTTGTTGCGCGACACCAGCATCTTGCGGCCCAGATGGTACGGCGGATTCTGCACCGCGATCTGAGCGCGCAGGTTCTCGATCCGCCGGCCCGCCAGCGACCACTCCTGGGTGATCTCCATGAGTTTGGCGAAGGCGGCCTTGTCCTTGGGCCGGTTGTACTCGTCCCACACGATCGCCTTGGGCTCCGGCCCGGTGAACTTGGCGGCCAGCAGGTTGTCGAGCGTGCCGTCGGCGGAGGGGATCGGCGCGCACAGGTCCTCGACGTTCGTCACCGGCAGGGAGAAGTACAGCGCGTCACGGCCCAGCCCCGCCCGCACCGTCTCCCGCACCAGCTCCGTCTTCCCGCAGCCCGGCGGCCCCTGCAGCAGGACCGTCCAGCGGTTGCGCAGCGCCGCCCGCACGACCTGGCGCACCGGGTCGGGGACCGTCGCCGGGTTGGGCACGCCCAGCGCCTCGGCGACACGGTCCAGGATCTCGGCCGTACGGTTCTGGCCGGGCCTGCCGTCCGGGCCCGGCTCGGCCAGCCGCAGCCGCTCCCCGTCGACCAGGGGCAGACCCCAGCGCAGCGGGAAGCCCTCCCTGGCGTTCGCCAGGACGTGGTCCAGGGTGCGCGGGGACAGCAGCTCGCGCAGGGCGGGGGACAGGGACGCCCACAGCGAGAACACCGGACGCAGGTCCCACCCGCGGTACTTGGCCGACAGGTGCCGCCGCCACGCGGTGTCGTTGGCCGTGATCCGCAGCGTCACCATGCGGTCCAGGAGCGCGAGGTCGCTGCGCCGGGCGGAGGTCTCGGCCAGCGACTCGTTGTCGGTGAGGAAGACGCCGACGCAGCCCAGGGCGCGCAGATCGTGCTCGCCGAGCGTCCAGTTGCAGGCGATCTGCATCAGCTGCGACTGGATCGTCTCGCCCGCCTGCAGGGAGTCGTCGATGAGCAGCACGAAGGGCCGGCCCGGCTTGAGCTGGCTCATCACCAGCTGCCGCAGCACCAGTTCGCCGGTGTGCGGGTCACGCACCGGTGCGTTGACGAGCAGGTCGTCCGGGGTCAGGTTCGCCGCCGGGACGTACACCAGGGTCGCGTCCGGATACGCGCGGGCGATGTGCGAGAAGAACGTCGCCGTCTTGCCGATGCCGTGCTCGCCGAAGACCTGCCCCGTCTGCTCCATGTCGATCATCGCGTCGATGAAGGCCTCGAGGCGGGAGACCTCCCCGGGCCCGCGCCCGTCCGCGGCCGTCCCTGACGGCCGTGCCTCGGTGGTCATCCGTCCCTCACCTCGATCCAGTCGTGACGCGATGGCAGTCCATCGCCGGGTCGTGCGTCTCGGGCCACTCGCTGCCGCCCTCCGTGATCAGCCAGATCCATTTGTCCGGCTCGGCGGGCGTGATCGGCGGGGCGTGTCCGTCGGTGAGCATCACGACGGCGTCCGGGGTCACGTCGAACCGTCGCCCGCTCACCTCCGTGCGCCCCTCCACGTAGTCGGCGACGGCCTGGAAGCTCGTGCCGCCCCCGCCGTGGACGCGCTCGCCGGGCTTGAACGGCATCACCTGCCCGTCGAAGGACAGCCAGTGCGCCTCGACCCCGTCGATCCGCCCCACCAGCCGGGTCAGCCACTCGACCACGTGCTCCGGCATCGAGCCCGAGGTGTCATAGGCGATGACGAGCACCTTCTCCCGCACCGGGCCGCGCCGGGAGAGCATCGGGTCCTGGCCCAGCGCGGCGAGCAGCGCGCCCCGCTTCTTCGGGTACACCAGCCGCTCGCCGTCGCGGAGCTTGGAGCCCAGTACGTCGACCAGCCAGCGCTGCCACCAGTGGACCGTGCCCGTGCGGGTGGTCTCGCCGCGCAGCGCGCCCGCGCCGAGGCTGCCCCAGATCCGCGCCGCCCGGCTGTTGCCGTCCTCGGTGCGGCCCATCAGGTCCAGCAGCTCCCGCTCCGCGCCCGCGTGCCCCCGCCGGGCCGCCAGCAGGGAGTTCAGCAGCGCGGAGGACGCCACCGCGTCGATGGTCTCCTGGTCGGCGGGGACGGCCCCGTCCAACAGGTACACGCACAGCCGGCGCTCGGGCACCGGCGGGCGGTGCATCCGCTTCAGCTCGCCGTACACCCGCATGTCGGTCTCGGTGAACGTGTCGTACTGCACCGGCTGAAGACCGTGCGCCGTCAGGTCCGCGACGTACGCCTCGTACACGGCGCGCGGGTCGACGCCCGTGGGCCGGCCCGCCAGCAGCGGCAGGTCCCGCCGCCCGAGCCGGACCAGCGCCACATGGTTGATGGACACCTCGCAGGCCAGGTCGAAGACCGGGTCCGCCCGCAGCTCGGGGTCGGCGAACAGGTGCCGCTGCACCAGATGCCGTGCCTCGTGGAACAGCACGAACTTGACGCCGTCCAGGCCGAGTCCGACGAAGAAGTCCGGGTTGTAGAGCAGCAGGCAGGAGCCGTCGCCGGAGGCCACCACGGCCGCCGTGTCGACGGCTGTGGTCGGGATCTGGTGATGGCACTTGGCGTACAGCCACGACGCCACCGCCGACTCCGTGAGCCCGAAGTCCAGCAGCGCGGCCTCCTTCAGCCGCCGCGCCTCCTCGATCACGGCCGCCTCCGCCGGGCGGTACCGCTCCAGTGCCCTGCGGTCGGCCAGGTCGACCACGGGGACACGCCGCCCCCGCTCTCCGTACACCATGACGAGCCCCCCGTACCGGATCTCCCCCGTGCCTCATTGGTAGCAGCGCCGACTGACAACGGGCCAACGCATTACGCTCGGGCGGCAAGGGCGGGGCCGTAGCGCAGAGGCAGGCGCACCGGTCTCCAGAACCGGGACACGCTGGTTCGAATCCAGCCGCCCCGCCCCCTCCTGGCGCCGGGTCAGGCGATCGCTCCCGCCGTCATGATCAGTTCCGGAGCGGTCCCGTGGAACGTCCCGAGGAGCTGGGCCAGCACCGCCCAGGCCTCCTCGCGGCCGGCCAGGTGGTCGCGCACGAGCGGGCGCAGCGCGTCCTCCGCCTCGCCCACGCGCGCGGGGAACATCACGGGGCCGAGGGAGAGCACCTTCAGCACCTGCGCGGCGGGGCCGTGCGCGGTCGCGTACTCACCGGGGCCGGAGAGGATCCCGGCCTGGCGGACGCGGTGGGTGAACTTGGCGTGGCTGCCGAACTGCGCGCGCAGGGCCGGCGGGCAGTCCGGGCGCACCGACAGCGCCCAGCGGGCGTACCCGGGCAGCGGCTGCTCGCGGTCGGCCTCGGTGACCGTCCGCCAGTCGCGGTGTCCGAGCACCATGGAGGCCGCCTGTCTGGCGGGTTTCATGGCGGTGACGGCCCGCAGGGTCGCGACGAGTCCCCGCCCGGCGAAACCCTCCGGCTCCGGCGGTTCGTCCGCGTGCCGGAGCAGTACGTCGTCCACGGGCAGGGTGTCCGTGCGGCCCGGCCCGAACGGGAGGCCGCGCAGCACCGCCCGCCGCATCGCCGGGTCGGCCGCGACGTGCCCGTACACGACCGCGTTGAGCTCCGGGTCGTCCTGCTCCAGGATCCACAGCAGCACCGAGGCCGGGACCCAGGACTGCTTCAGGACGGCGTAGGTGATCCGGCGCTCCTCCACGGCAGCCGCGGGCACGCCGATCCGCCGCCGTACCCCGGCGGCGTCCTCGGTGTCGATCAGGCGCAGCAGGAAGCCGACCGCCCGCTGTGTCGTGCCGTCATCATGCATGGCCGCATGATGACCCAGGCGGTCGGCGATCCGCACCGGAGATTCGGCTGTCGTCAGGCCCCGGCCCGAGCCGCCATGCGCGCCTTGCGCGCCGCCAGCTTCTCGTCGAACTTCGACGCCTCCGCATCGAGCCCGCCCAGGAACATCCCGAGTTCCTCCTGCGCCTGGCGGCCCTCGCTGCCGAGGCCGTCGATGTCCAGGACCTTCAGGAAGCGCAGCACCGGCTGCAGGACGTCGTCGTGGTGGATGCGCAGGTTGTAGACCTCGCCGATCGCCATCTGGGCCGCCGCCCGCTCGAAACCGGGGATGCCGTGGCCGGGCATGCGGAAGTTGACGACGACGTCCCGGACCGCCTGCATGGTCAGGTCGGGGGCGAGTTCGAACGCGGCCTTGAGGAGGTTGCGGTAGAAGACCATGTGCAGGTTCTCGTCGGTCGCGATACGGGCCAGCATCCGGTCGCAGACCGGGTCGCCGGACTGGTGGCCGGTGTTGCGGTGCGAGATGCGGGTCGCGAGCTCCTGGAAGGCGACGTAGGCCACCGAGTGCAGCATCGAGTGGCGGTTGTCCGACTCGAAGCCCTCGCTCATGTGGGCCATGCGGAACTGCTCGAGCTTGTCCGGGTCGACCGCGCGGGAGGCGAGCAGGTAGTCCCGCATCACGATGCCGTGCCGGCCCTCCTCGGCGGTCCAGCGGTGCACCCAGGTGCCCCAGGCGCCGTCGCGGCCGAAGAGCGAGGCGATCTCGTGGTGGTAGCTGGGCAGGTTGTCCTCGGTGAGGAGGTTCACCACGAGCGCGATACGGCCGATCTCGGTGACGCTCGACTGCTCCTTGTCCCAGGCCTCGCCGTCCTCGAAGAGGCCGGGGAAGTTACGGGCGTCCGACCACGGCACGTACTCGTGCGGCATCCAGTCCTTGGCGACCTTCAGATGCCGGTTGAGTTCCTGCTCGACCACTTCCTCCAGGGCGTACAGCAGCCGGGCGTCGGTCCAGACGGCAGGGCTGCCGAGGTGCGGGGAAGTGATCGTCACGGGGACTCCAGGGGGACGGGCGACACAGGGGATCACCGGCGAGCGGCGCCGGAACCTACGGAATCGTAGGCTACGAATCCGTAGGTTACGATTCCGTAGGTTAAGCCCGCTGTAAAGCTTGCTGATCAGGCCCCTGTCAACGGCGTCCGGGAGCGTCCCGGGCAGCCCCAGGACCCGCAGGTCCCGGGGTGGAAGGGGTGAGTCGTTCCCCTGTCAGGCGTACAGCTCCCTGAGCCGCACCGAGAGGCATGTCACACAGCCTTCGAGCTTCTCGAACTCGCTGATGTCGACCAGAACGGGCTCGAACCCGAGGTCGGCCAGCAGCTCGGCCGTCTTCGGCGCGCTCGCGGCCATCAGCAGCTTGCCGCCGCCGAGCAGCACCACATGGGAGCCGGCCTCCTCGGGCACCGACAGGAAGCGCGGGAACAGCGAGGGCCGGTCGACCTTCGGGATGTGCCCGATGACCGTTCCGTCCGGCAGCGCGGTGACCGCCGACTTCAGGTGCAGCACCTTGCTCACCGGTACGGCGACGACCTGGGCGCCGAGCGGTTCGAAGGCGGCGCGCAGCTGCTGCACCCCGGCCGCGTTGGTGCGTCCGCCGCGGCCGACGTAGATCGTGTCGCCGATCTTCAGCACGTCACCGCCGTCCAGGGTGCCCGGGTCCCAGATCCAGTTCACCGAGCAGCCGAGGCCGGCCACCGCCTCCTCGACCCCCATGGTCTCCTCGCGCCGCGACTCGGCGCCGGGCCGGGTGATCAGCGCCACGTTCTTGTACACGACGACCGTGTCCTCGACGAACACCGAGTCGGGGCAGTCGTCGGCCGGGTCCACCTCGACCGTCTCCCAGCCGTGCTCCCGCAGTGCCTCGACGTAGCCCTCCCACTGCTCCAGCGCGAGGTCCGTGTCGACCTTCTCCCGCTCGATGTGCGTCACCAGACCTTCGGCGAGGCGCGGGCTGGGGCGGCGGACGAGGGCCTTCTTGCTGGGCACGACGGGACTCCGTATCGGCGGGACGGTGGACCGGGCCCCGTACGGAACCCGGTCCGCCATCATGCAGGGCGGATCCGCGCAGACAAAACCCCCACGGTCAGGCTGTGCCCCTGTTGAGACCGGGCCGGCCCACCTCCTCCGGCGCCGTCTCCCGCAGCTCGCCGTCGAGCAGCAGCCACCTGGTGATCCCGATCGACTCCAGGAACGGCAGGTCGTGACTGGCCACGATCAGCGCCCCCTCGTACGACTCCAGGGCCGTGGTCAGCTGCCGGACGCTCGCCATGTCGAGGTTGTTCGTCGGCTCGTCGAGCATCAGCAGCTGCGGGGCCGGCTCGGCGAGCATCAGCGCCGCCAGGGCCGCCCGGAACCGCTCGCCGCCGGACAGCGTCGCCGCCTTCTGGTCGGCCCGGGCGCCCCGGAACAGGAAGCGGGCAAGGCGCGCCCGCACCCGGTTGTTGGTGGCGCCCGGCGCGAACCGGGCCACGTTCTCGGCGACCGAGAGCTCGTCGTCGAGCACGTCGAGCCGCTGCGGCAGGAAGCGGAGCGGCACCTGCGCGTGCGCCTCGCCCGACACCGGCGCGAGCTCCCCGGCGATCGTGCGCAGCAGCGTCGTCTTGCCCGCGCCGTTGCGCCCGATCAGCGCGACCCGCTCCGGCCCGCGCAGATCGAGCCCGCCCGCCACGCGCGCGCCGTACGCGAGCTCCAGGTCCAGCAGGGTGAGCACGGTACGGCCCGGGGGGACGGCCGTGTACGGCAGGTCGACGCGGATCTCGTCGTCGTCCCGTACCGCCTCCACCGCCTCGTCGAGCCGTTCCCTCGCCTCGCTGAGCCGCTCCTCGTGCATGATGCGGTGCTTGCCCGCGGACTCCTGCGCCGCCCGCTTGCGCGCCCCCATGACGATCTTCGGCTCGCGCTTCTGATCCCACATCTTCTGCCCGTACCTCTTGCGGCGGGCCAGTTTGACCTGGGCGTCGGCCAGTTCGCGTTTCTGCTTGCGGAAATCGGCCTCGGCGACGCGCACCATCCGCTCGGCCGCCTCCTGTTCGATCGCCAGCGCCTGCTCGTAGGCGGAAAAGTTGCCGCCGTACCAGGTGACCTCCCCGGAGCGCAGATCGGCGATCTGGTCGACGAGGTCGAGGAGTTCACGGTCGTGGCTGACCACCACCATGACCCCCGGCCAGGCGGACACGGCCGCGTACAGCCGCCGCCGCGCGTACAGGTCGAGGTTGTTGGTCGGCTCGTCCAGCAGCAGGACGTCCGGGCGGCGCAGCAGCAGGGCCGCAAGCCGCAGCAGCACCGACTCGCCGCCGGACACCTCGCCGATGGTGCGGTCCAACTGGATGTGCCCGAGCCCGAGTTCGCCCAGGGTGGCGAGCGCGCGCTCCTCCACGTCCCAGTCGTCGCCGACCGTCTCGAAGTGCTCCTCGGCCACGTCACCCGCCTCGATGGCGTGCAGCGCGGCCCGCTGCGCGGCGATGCCGAGCGCCTCGTCGACCCGCAGCCGGACGTCGAGCGTGGCGTTCTGCGGGAGATACCCGACCTCGCCTGCGACGCGCACCAGGCCGTCGGCCGGGGTGAGCTGACCGGCGATCAGCTTCAACAGGGTCGATTTCCCCGACCCGTTGACGCCGACGAGCCCGGTCCGGCCGGGGCCGAAGGAGACGTCCAGGCCCTCGAAGACGGGGGTGCCGTCGGGCCAGGTGAAGAAGAGGGACGTGACAGTGATGGAAGCAGACATTCAGGACCTCGCGGTTGCTCGATGCGGTCAGGGGCAAACGCGTATCGAGACACCGGCGACCGCGGACGGCCGAAAGAGCCCTGCACGGGAGGGGGCATGAAAATAGCCCTGCTCCGTCGGGGACGGCTCACCTGCCGAGGTCGCACACGGCACACACCAGTGGTGGGTGACACGGTGTCTCAGGACCTCAGAGGAGCAACGTCCTTCTCCGATCGACGGCAACAGAACCGTCATGCACGGTACGAGCGCCGCCGAGCGCTGTCAACGAATTAACGTGACCCCCGGATCGCCCCGCCGATCGCACCGCACCAAGGAGACCTCGTGCCGCACGGTTCGCTCTCGCTCCCCGCCCGGCTGTGCCTGCTGGCCTGGGACTCCACGCCCGAGGCCATGGGCACCGCCCATCTGGTGCGGGCCGGGGCCCTCACCGAACTGGCCCGGCGTGGCCTGCTCACCGACGAGGACGGCATCGCCACCCCGGCCGACATGGACAGCCTCACCGCGGACGCCGTCCTCGACGGTCTCCTGGAACTCGTCCGTGAGTCCCGGCCGCACCGGTGGCGGACCTGGGTGACGCTGCACGCGCGCGTGACGTCCGACGCGGTACGCGAGCAGCTGACCGCCGACGGCTGTCTGCGGGCGGAGCGGAAACGGGTTCTCGGAGTCTTCCCGAGCGTGGATCACGTCCTGGAACGCACCGACGTCGTGGCGTCGCTGCGGGAGGAGGCCCGAGGCCTTCTGGAGCAGACGCCGCCGGTCGCGGAGGTCTCGGAGGTCTCGGAGGAGGAGGCGGCCGCCGTGGCCCTGGCGGTCGCGGCAGGACTGCCCGCGCTGCTGGGGGACGGGGACCGAGAGCGTCACAAGGACCGGGTCGAGGAACTGATCGGACGAACGGGGGTGAGCGGGATCCTGAGTGAGCTGTGCTCCGCCCTCGCGACCGTGCCGCATTGATGTCGGATCCCTGACCCAGAGACTGTCGAGCTCCTCGTCGACGGCGTCGGCGGACCGCTGAACGTGATGGCCGGCCCGGGCGCGCCGTCCGTCCCGGAGCCGGCCGCCCTGGGCGTCGCCCGTGTGAGCCCGGATCCGCCATCGCCCAGGCCGCCCATGCCCCTGTAGGTGGTGGAGCGCGGGAACTGCTGACGGAACGCGCTCACGCGTCCCGCATCAGCTCCGCCAGGCCGTTGTCCAGGTCCAGCTGCAGGTGCTCCAGGCCGACGGGCACCAGCTCGTTCGCCGCGCCGAGGAAGCGCCGTACCTCCTCCGAGCGCACATGCACCACGGCCGTGCCCTCGGGGGCGTGGAACTCCAGGACGGTGCGGTCGTACCCGTACGGCCGCACCCGGACGTCGCCGTGCCCCTCCGGCTCCTCGAGGCCTGCCGACAGCAGCTCGCGCGAGAAGGTCCAGCAGACCTCCACGCCCTCCAGCGTGGCAGGCGCCGGGAAGGTCATTCTGACCGCGAACGGGTCGCGGCGGTCGTAGTGCAGGGTGGCCGGGATGCTCGGCATACGCGGCGCGGCGGCCACGAGGCGGGCCTCGACGGGCTGATCGATGACGGTGGACAACGCCTTGCTCCCTTGCTGCGGCTGGACGGGCCTGGCGGACTGATCGGACCGGGCACTGCTAGAGACGCCGGAACCGGCCGATCCGTGCACATGAATGTCGAGTGACCTCCGTCACCGCATTCATTCACAGAAGTGACGAGTCCCACCTCCCGTGCCCCGGTGGGCACTTGTGGCCCGCGCGGCCCTCTGGACGCCGTCCGGGCGGTCGGCTAGCTTCGCCCGCCATGAGGCGCTCGGGGAAGACACGAGGGACGAGACGGACGGTTCGGGCGATGGCGGCGGTGGCCGTGTGCTCGGCGGCACTGGCGGCCCTGACCGCCGTACCGGCGCAGGCGCACGAGACTGGACACCGGGCACCGCACTGGCAGCTCAAGGACACCGGCAAGCCGGACGTCCGCTTCCGCGGGCTGTCGGCCGTGGGACGGGAGACCGCGTGGGTGGCGGGAACCGGGGGCACCGTGCTGCGCACCACCGACGGCGGGACGAACTGGCGCGACGTCTCCCCACCCGGCGCCTCGGACCTGCAGTTCCGGGACATCCAGGCCTTCGACGCGCGGCGGGCCGTGGTGCTGGCCATCGGCGAGGGCGAGGCGTCCCGCGTCTACCGCACCGACGACGGCGGCGCGACCTGGACCGAGTCCTTCCGCAACACCGACGCGGCGGCCTTCTACGACTGCCTCACCTTCTTCGACTCCCGTCACGGCCTCGCGATGAGCGACCCGGTGGACGGCCGGTTCCGCATCCTGTCGACGAGCGACGGCGGCCGCTCCTGGAAGGTGCTCCCCAGCAAGGGCATGCCGCCCGCCCTCGACGGCGAGGCGGGCTTCGCGGCGAGCGGACAGTGCCTGGTCGCATCCGGACCGTCGGACGTGTGGCTGGCCACCGGAGGCGGGGCACGCGCGCGTGTGCTGCACTCCCGCGACCGCGGACTGACCTGGACGGCCGCCGACACGCCGATCCCGGCCGGCGACCCCGCCAAGGGCGTCTTCGCGCTGGCCTTCCGCGACCGTGTCCACGGCCTCGCGGTCGGCGGCGACTACCGCCCCGACCAGGCCTCTCCGCAGGCCGCGGCCCGCACCGGCGACGCCGGCCGCACCTGGCAGCCGGCCGACCGGCCGCCGCCCGCCTACCGCTCCGGCGTCGCCTGGCTGCCGCACAGCCGCACCGCCGCCCTCGCCGTCGGCCCCACCGGAACCGACCTCACCACCGACGGCGGCCGCACCTGGCGGACCGTCGACACGGGCTCGTACGACACCGTGGACTGCGCCGGTCATGGCTGTTGGGCGGCGGGGGAGCAGGGGCGGGTGGCGCGTC
This sequence comes from Streptomyces sp. NPDC006476, assembly GCF_040612015.1. Classification (NCBI taxonomy): domain Bacteria; kingdom Bacillati; phylum Actinomycetota; class Actinomycetes; order Kitasatosporales; family Streptomycetaceae; genus Streptomyces; species Streptomyces sp. NPDC006476. The sequence continues at coordinate 44,530 of NZ_JBEXPK010000047.1, forward strand.
TGGAGCGGTGACGTGCCGGAATCCGGGTACCCGGTCGCCGACTGCGAAAGGAGTGAGCGACGATGCCCGCAGGTTCCAGCCCCAAGCGTGAACGTCAGTACGAGCACATCAAGAAGAGCGCCGAGGACCGTGGCGAGAGCACCGGACGCGCCAAGGAGATCGCGGCCCGCACGGTCAACAAGGAACGCGCCCGGTCCGGCGAGTCGGAGACCGCCAGCCGCAGCTCGACGAAGGACATGTCCTCCAGCAGGCGCGGCGGTCAGCGGTCGGGCAACCGGACCGGCTCCCAGGGGCCGACCCGGGACCAGCTCTACAACGAGGCCAAGCAGCGCGGCATCGAAGGCCGTTCGAACATGAACAAGGACCAGCTGCAGCGCGCGCTGAACTCGAAGAAGGGCTGAGCCGCGCGATTCAGCCCTCGGTCTCGCGGAACCGCTCCAGGGCCGGGGCCGTCCTCGTCGCGTCGAACTCGGTGACGCGGTACGTGCACACGCCGCCGGTGGCGAAAGGGTCGCCGGCGGCGATCTCCTCGGCCTGGGCGCGGTCCTCGGCGAGGGCGAGGATGATCCCGCCGTCGCGGGGGTTCTTGCGCCCGGCCAAGAGGAAGACGCCCTTGCCGAACTGCTCGTCCAGCCAGGCGACATGGGCCGGAAGCAGGGCGTCGACGGCGTCGAGCGGGGCGGTGTAGGTCAGCTCCAGTACGAACATGATCGCGAGCTTACGCGGCACCGGCGCGGGACCGTAGGCTCGGTCCCATCATGACGACCGTTGGCGTTCCCGCGGGCTGGCCCGCGACCGAGGACCAGGCCCGTGCCGTACAGGACGAGTTGCGGGCGCGGGTGGTGCTGGACGAGGCCGGGCCGCCGCCCGGTACGGGACGGGTGACCGGCGTCGACGTGGCCTACGACGACGAGCTGGATCTCGTGGCGGCCGGCGCGGTGGTCCTGGACGCGGCGACCCTCGACGTGGTCGCCGAATCCACGGCGGTCGGCCGCGTCTCCTTCCCGTACGTCCCCGGCCTGCTCGCCTTCCGCGAGCTCCCCACGGTCCTCGCCGCCCTGGAGAGCCTGCCGTGCGAGCCCGGCCTGGTCGTCTGCGACGGCTACGGCCTGGCCCACCCCCGCCGCTTCGGCCTCGCCAGCCACCTCGGCGTGCTGACCGGCCTGCCCACCATCGGCGTCGCCAAGAACCCATTCACCTTCGCCTACGACGACCCGCCCGCCCCGCGCGGCAGCGCCTCCCCGCTCCTCGCGGACACCGAGGAGGTCGGCCGCGCCCTGCGCACCCGGGAGTCCGTCAAGCCGGTCTTCGTCTCCGTCGGCCACCGCACCACCCTCGACAACGCCTGCGCCCACGTCCTCGCCCTGACCCCCACCTACCGCCTCCCGGAAACGACCCGCAGGGCGGACGCCTTGTGCCGCCGGGCCCTGCGGGAGGCGACCCTGCCGAGCGGGCCGGTCGCCGACGCGGCGGCGGCCGATCCCACCCGGTCCTGGGGGCGCACCGTGTTCGAGCGTCAGCGCGACCCGGTGACCTGGGCGGGCCGGGTGCTCGCGGCGGCGGCCGGCCGGGAGCCGGCACCTGCCGTCCGGGCCGCCTTGGAGCTGGCCGGCGATCGCGACCGGTGGCACTGCGGGCGCGAGGTGTTCGAACTGGTGCGGCGGGAGGGGCCGCACGACGGCGACCGGCCGGCCGAAACGGAGCGGATCCTGTTCCGTCTCGCGGAGCTGGTGGGCAAGCTCGCCCACAACGTGGCGGGGCCCGCACCGTACTTCGACCACCACGCGGGGTGGCAGATCGGCCCCCTCGCCCGGCGCCTCGCCGCCGTCACCGACGACGCGGGCGCGGGGCGGCGGATCGCCGAGGCCCTCGGGGAGCCGCTGCCGGCCGGTCCCGGCCCGGAGGCGGGACCGGGATGCGGCTCCCTCGACGGGTGATCTGAGTAGCCGGACTGAGTACCTGTACGGATGTGGGCGCGTGGGGCCTCTCGGCACAGTGGGGCGCATGACGACGCACCGTGCCCGGGCCGCCAAGCCCCGGCCCCTCGCCGACCCGAACCGTCCCGTCGAACGGGCCGTGAACCTCGCGCTGGTCCTCGCCGTGCTGGCGGGGCTGGGATGGATCTGCGGGATGATCTACACCGTGGCCGGATGGTCGCTGTAGGGCCCGTCAGCGGCTCGCGGCGACCCGGAAGGTGATGCCGGCCCGGCGCAGCCGCTCGGTCAGGGCGTCGCCCATCGCGACCGCCGTGGTGACCTGGCCGGCCGTCTCCGGAAGGTCGTCGAGGGCCAGGGACAGCGCCGACTCGGCGAACATCTTCGCCGTCTCGTCGTACCCGGGATCGCCGCCCGCGACCTCAGTGAACACCCGCCGACCGCCGCCGTCACCCACGAAACGCACCGAGAACCAGCTCTTGGCGCGCTTCTCCGCGCTCGGCCCGTCCCCCGGCTTGAGCCGGTCGGACAGCCAGCGCCGGGCGGGCGGCAGCTGGGCCGCCGTGACGAGCGCGCCCATCGCCGCCACCCCGCCGAGCGCCACCGGCAGATGCCGTACGGCCGCGTAGTGGCGGTAGCGGAAGTCGGGACCATAGCGGTCGAGCGCCTTCGCCGACCGGTGCACGATCTGCGGGTCGATCGTCGGCAGCGGCAGCGCCCACGCGCCGATCTCCTTCGCGAACCGCGGCGCACCCGTCGGCGCCGCCGCCCGCCGGCCCACCAGGCGCGGTTCGTGCCGCCGTCGGTCCCGCTCGGCGGCCAGCATCGGCCGCAGCCGGGAGAACTGGTTCAGCGCGGACGCGAACGTGCCACCCGAGAAGGTGGCGTCGGCGGTGACGAACCCGTCGACCGTCAGCGGGACCCCCTCCGGCAGCTGCCGGACGGTGAAGTAGGCGCCCAGGTCGTGCGGGATCGAGTCGAATCCGCAGGCGTGCACCAGCCGGGCGCCGGTCTCCCGCGCGCGTGCGTCGTGCCGGACGTAGGTCAGGTCCACGAACTCCGGCTCACCGGTCAGATCCAGGTAGTCGGCGCCGGTGTCCGCGCAGGCGGCGACGAGGTCCTCGCCGTAGCTCGTGTACGGCCCCACGGTCGTGGCCACCACGCGCGCGTGCTCGGCGAGTTCGCGCACCGAGTCCGGCTCGGCCACGTCCGCGCGCAGCACCCCGACCTTCTCCCCGGCGGGCAGCCGTTCGCGCAGCTGTTCCAGCTTCCGCTCGCTGCGTCCCGCGATCGCCCAGCGCAGTCCCTCGGGGGCGTGCGCGGCGAGATACTCCGCGGTCAGCGCCCCCACGAAGCCCGTGGCTCCGAAGAGCACGATGTCGTACGGACGGTCCGTCCCGTTCAGCCTGCTCATGACACTCCTCGGTCCGCACCACGCGCCGTTGTCGGTGGCCGAGGCTAGCGTGAGGAGAGGGCGGAGCCGACGCGGACCCCGGTAATGGGCTAAGCGCTTGCTCGCCCAGGTCTTGTGTTCAGTGGAACGTGTTCTTAGCATCACTGGTGTTACATCAGTTGTGTCACAGCGCTGGGGGCTGGATGGCAACGGCAGGGACGCCGCCCGGGCAGGGCCCGCTCACCGGCGTGCGCGTGGTCGAGCTGGCCGGCATCGGGCCGGGCCCGTTCGCCGCCATGCTCCTCGCCGACCTGGGCGCCGACGTCGTGCGCGTCGACCGCCCCGGCGGCGTGGGCCTCGCGATCAAACCCGAATTCGACGTCACCAACCGCAACAAACGCTCGGTGGTCGTCGACCTGAAGGCCCCGTACGGCCCAGCGCGCGTCCTCGACCTGGTCGAACGTGCCGACATCGTCGTCGAGGGCTACCGCCCGGGCGTGGCGGAGCGCCTCGGCGTGGGCCCGGAGGCCTGCCACGCCCGCAACCCGGGGCTCGTCTACGGCCGCATGACCGGCTGGGGCCAGGACGGCCCGCTCGCCCCGCGCGCCGGCCATGACATCGCCTACATCGCCCTCACCGGCACCCTCGGCCTGATCGGCGAACCGGACCGGCCCCCGGCCGTCCCCGCCAACCTCCTCGGCGACTACGCGGGCGGCTCCCTCTACCTGGTCGTCGGCGTCCTCGCCGCCCTCCACCACGCGCGTGCGGGCGGTACCGGCCAGATCGTCGACGCCGCCATCGTCGACGGCACCTCCCACCTCTCCGCGATGCTCCACGGCATGCTCGCCACCGGCGGCTGGCAGGACCGGCGCGGCGCCAACCTCCTGGACGGCGGCTGCCCGTACTACGGCACCTACGAGACGGCCGACGGCGGGTACATGGCGGTCGGCGCCCTGGAACCGCAGTTCTACCAGGAGTTCGTGACCCTGCTCGGCCTTCCCGAGCACGCCGACGACCGCAAGGACTGGACCCGCTGGGGCGAGCTGCGCGAGGCGGTCGCGGCCCGCTTCAAGTCCCGTACACGCGACGAGTGGACGGCCCTCTTCCAGGGCACCGACGCGTGCGTGGCGCCCGTACTGTCGCTGCGCGAGGCCCCCGGCCACCCGCATCTGGCCGCCCGCGGCACCTTCACCGACCACGGCGGCATCACCCAGCCGGCGCCCGCGCCCCGCTTCTCCGCGACCCCGACGGCCGTGCGCACCGCCCCCGCCCGGCCCGGCGCGGACACTGCCGACGTGGCGCGAGACTGGGACGTACCGGACCTCTTGAAAGGCCCCGCATGAAGCGGCTGATCTTCGCCCCCGAGCACGACGCGTTCCGCGAGACCGTGCGCGCCTTCCTGGCGAGGGAGGTGCTGCCCCACTACGCGCAGTGGGAGAAGGACGGCATCGTCTCCCGCGAGGCCTGGCGGGCGGCCGGCAAGCAGGGGCTCCTCGGGCTCGCCGTGCCCGAGGAGTACGGCGGCGGAGGGACCGCCGACTTCCGCTACAGCGCCGTCCTGGCGGAGGAGTTCACCCGCGCGGGCGCCCCCGGGCTCGCCCTCGGCCTGCACAACGACATCATCGGCCCCTACCTGACCTCGCTCGCCACCGAGGAGCAGAAGGGACGCTGGCTGCCCGGCTTCTGCGACGGCACGCTGATCACCGCGATCGCCATGACCGAGCCCGGCGCCGGCTCCGACCTCCAGGGCATCCGCACGCACGCGGAGGACCGCGGCGACCACTGGGTGCTCAACGGCTCCAAGACGTTCATCTCCAACGGCATCCTCGCCGACCTGGTGATCGTCGTCGCGAGGACGACACCCGAGGGCGGTGCGCGCGGGCTGTCGCTGCTGGTCGTCGAGCGGCGCACGGAGGGCTTCGAGCGGGGCCGCAACCTCGACAAGATCGGCCAGAAGGCGCAGGACACGGCCGAGTTGTTCTTCCACGACGTGCGCGTCCCCAAGGAGAACCTGCTCGGCGAGCCGAACGGCGCCTTCGGCCACCTGATGACGAACCTCGCGCAGGAGCGCCTCAGCATCGCGGTCTCCGCGATCGCCGCCGCCGAGCACCTGCTGGAGATCACCACCGAGTACGTCAAGGAGCGCGAGGCCTTCGGCCGGCCGCTCGCCACCAAGCAGCACGTCCGGTTCGAGATAGCGGAGATGGCCACCGAGTGCGCCGTCACCCGGACCTTCCTCGACCGCTGCATCGAGGACCACTCGAACGGTGAACTCGATGCCGTGCACGCCTCCATGGCCAAGTGGTGGGCGACCGAACTGCAGAAGCGGGTCACCGACCGCTGCCTCCAACTGCACGGCGGCTACGGCTACATGAGCGAGTACCCCGTCGCCCGGGCCTTCACCGACGGCCGTATCCAGACCATCTACGGCGGGACCACCGAGATCATGAAAGAGATCATCGGCCGTTCCCTGCTGGGCTGACCCTCACCCTCGAAAGGCGTTCCACGTGAGCACCGAAGCGTATGTGTACGACGCGATCCGCACCCCGCGCGGCCGCGGCAAGGCCAACGGCGCCCTGCACGGCACCAAGCCCATCGACCTGGTCGTCGGACTCATCCACGAGATCCGCGGCCGCTTCCCGGACCTCGATCCGGCCGCGATCGACGACATCGTGCTCGGCGTCGTCGGCCCGGTCGGCGACCAGGGCTCCGACATCGCCCGCATCGCCGCGATCGCCGCAGGCCTGCCGGACACGGTCGCGGGCGTACAGGAGAACCGCTTCTGTGCGTCGGGCCTGGAGGCCGTCAACATGGCCGCCGCCAAGGTCCGCTCCGGCTTCGAGGACCTGGTCCTCGCCGGCGGTGTCGAATCCATGTCCCGGGTGCCGATGGCCTCCGACGGCGGCGCCTGGTTCAACGACCCGATGACCAACCTGGCCGTCAACTTCGTGCCGCAGGGCATCGGCGCCGACCTGATCGCCACCATCGAGGGTTTCTCCCGCCGGGACGTCGACGAGTACGCGGCCCTGTCCCAGGAGCGGGCGGCGACGGCCTGGAAGGAGGGCCGCTTCGACCGCAGCGTCGTCCCGGTGAAGGACCGCAGCGGCCTGACCGTCCTCGACCACGACGAGCACCTGCGCCCGGGCACCACCGCCGCCTCCCTGGCCAAGCTGAAGCCGTCCTTCGCGGACATCGGCGACCTCGGCGGCTTCGACGCCGTCGCGCTGCAGAAGTACCACTGGGTGGAGAGGATCGACCACGTCCACCACGCCGGCAACTCCTCCGGCATCGTCGACGGCGCCTCCCTGGTCGCCATCGGCACCAAGGAGATCGGCGAGCGCTACGGGCTCACCCCCCGCGCGCGGATCGTCTCCGCGGCCGTCTCCGGCTCCGAGCCGACCATCATGCTCACCGGCCCCGCGCCCGCCACCCGCAAGGCGCTCGCCAGGGCTGGGCTGACCATCGACGACATCGACCTCGTCGAGATCAACGAGGCCTTCGCCGCCGTCGTCCTGCGCTTCGTCAGGGACATGGGCCTCTCGCTGGACAAGGTCAACGTCAACGGCGGCGCGATCGCGCTGGGCCACCCGCTCGGCGCCACCGGCGCGATGATCCTCGGCACGCTCGTCGACGAACTGGAGCGCCAGGACAAGCGGTACGGCCTCGCCACGCTCTGCGTGGGCGGCGGCATGGGCATCGCCACCGTCGTCGAGCGCATCTGACCCCCTCCCACGGATCACACGGAGCACACCCCTCATGAGCACTGAGCCCACCACCATCCGCTGGGAACAGGACCGCACCGGCGTCGTCACCCTCGTCCTCGACGACCCCGACCAGTCCGCGAACACCATGAACCAGGCGTTCCGCGACTCCCTCGCCGTGATCACCGACCGCTTGGAGGCCGAGAAGGACTCCATCCGCGGCATCATCCTCACCTCCGCCAAGAAGACCTTCTTCGCGGGCGGCGACCTGCGCGACCTCATCCGCGTCACGCCCGAGACCGCGCAGGACCTCTTCGACGGCGGCATGGCGATCAAGCGGAACCTGCGCCGCATCGAGACCCTGGGCAAGCCGGTCGTCGCGGCGATCAACGGCGCGGCCCTCGGCGGCGGTTACGAGATCGCCCTCGCCTGCCACCACCGGATCGCACTGGACGCGCCCGGCTCCAAGATCGGCTGCCCCGAGGTCACCCTGGGCCTCCTTCCCGGCGGCGGCGGAGTCGTCCGCACGGTCCGCCTCCTCGGCATCGCCGACGCGCTGCTGAAGGTGCTGCTCCAGGGCACCCAGTACGACCCGCGGCGCGCGCTGTCCCAGGGTCTCGTCGACGAAGTGGTCGACACCCCCGAGGAGTTGCTGACCCGGGCCCGCGCCTTCATCGACGCCCACCCCGAGTCGCAGCAGCCGTGGGACAAGCCCGGCTACCGCATCCCCGGCGGCACCCCCGCCAACCCCAAGTTCGCGGCCAACCTGCCCGCCTTCCCGGCCAGCCTGCGCAAGCAGACGGGCGGCGCCCCCTACCCGGCCCCGCGCAACATCCTCGCGGCGGCCGTCGAGGGCTCCCAGGTCGACTTCGAGACCGCCCAGGTCATCGAGGCCCGCTACTTCGTCGAACTGGCCGCGGGCCAGACCTCGAAGAACATGATCCAGGCGTTCTTCTTCGACCTCCAGGCCGTCAACTCCGGCGCCAACCGCCCCCAGGGCGTCGAGCCGCGCCAGGTCCGCAAGGTCGCCGTCCTCGGCGCCGGGATGATGGGCGCCGGCATCGCCTACTCCTGCGCCCGCGCCGGCATCGAGGTCGTCCTGAAGGACGTGTCGCTCGAGGCCGCGGTCAAGGGCAAGGGCTACTCCGAGAAGCTGTGCGCCAAGGCCGTCTCCCGGGGTCGTACCACCCAGGAGAAGGCGGACGCCCTGCTGGCCCGCATCACGCCCACCGCCGATCCCGCCGACACGGCGGGCTGCGACGCGGTGATCGAGGCGGTGTTCGAGAACCCCGAGCTCAAGCACAAGGTCTTCCAGGAGATCCAGCACATCGTCGAGCCGGACGCGCTGCTGTGCTCCAACACCTCCACCCTGCCCATCACCGCGCTGGCCGAAGGCGTCGAGCGCCAGGCGGACTTCATCGGTCTGCACTTCTTCTCGCCGGTCGACAAGATGCCGCTCGTCGAGATCATCAAGGGCGAGCGCACGGGCGACGGGGCCATCGCCCGCGCCTTCGACCTGGTCCGCCAGATCAAAAAGACCCCGATCGTCGTCAACGACTCCCGGGGCTTCTTCACCTCGCGTGTGATCGGGCACTTCATCAACGAGGGTGTCGCGATGGTCGGCGAGGGCATCGAGCCGGCCTCCGTCGAGCAGGCGGCGGCGCAGGCGGGCTACCCGGCCAAGGTCCTGTCCCTCATGGACGAACTGACCCTCACGCTCCCGCGCAAGATCCGCAACGAGTCGAAGCGGGCCGTGGAGGAAGCGGGCGGCACCTGGCCGACGCACCCCGCCGAGGCGGTCATCGACCGCATGGTCGACGAGTTCGGCCGCACCGGCCGCAGCGGGGGAGCGGGCTTCTACGACTACGGCGACGACGGCAAGCGCGCGGGTCTGTGGCCGGGCCTGCGCGAGCACTTCACCAAGCCGGGCCACCGGATCCCGTTCGAGGACATGCAGGAACGCATGCTCTTCTCGGAGGCCCTCGACACGGTCAGGCTCCTGGAGGAGGGCGTCCTGACGTCCGTCGCCGACGCCAACATCGGGTCGATCTTCGGCATCGGGTTCCCCGGCTGGACCGGCGGTGTCCTGCAGTACATCAACGGCTACGAGGGCGGCCTGCCCGGTTTCGTAGCCCGCGCGCGGGAGCTGGCGGACCGCTATGGGGAGCGTTTCACCCCGCCGGCCCTGCTGGTGGAGAAGGCGGAGAAGGGGGAGCGCTTCACGGACGCCTGACGGGGAGCGGACCGGCGGCGAGGAGCGGACCGGCGGCGGGGTGACGGCCGGCAGCGGGGTGAGGGCCGTCGTGGGCAAGCCGTACAGCTTGGCCGTACGGCGCCTTGCCCCCGGCGCCCGACCCCCGCACGCTGATCCGTGAACCGGTCCCGAGGTCCCCCCGGAGGAGCCCCCCATGGGATACCGTCCCGCCCTCGCCGTCCTGGACATCCTGCGCGACGAGGGCGTGGACCGCGTCTTCGGCAACCCCGGCACCACCGAACTGCCCTTCCTGGCAGCCCTGGCGGACACCTCCGACGCACCCGAGTACGTGCTCGGCGTCCACGAGGGCTCCGTGGTCGCCATGGCCGACGGCTACGCCCGCGGCACCGGGCGCCCCGCCTTCGTCAGCCTGCACATCGCGGCGGGCCTCGCCAACGGCCTCATCGGCCTGCTCAACGCCCGCCGCTCCCGCACCCCCCTCGTCGTGACGGCCGGCCAGCAGGACCGCCGCCACCTCCAGCAGGACCCCATGCTCTCCGGCGATGTCATCGCCATCGCCACCCCCGCCGTGAAGGCGGCGTACGACATCCAGCACGCCCACGACCTCCCGCTCGCCCTCCGCCGGGCCTTCGCCCTCGCCGTACGGCCCCCGGCCGGACCGGTGTTCCTGTCCGTCCCCACCGACCTGTACGCCGAGGACACCGAGGTCGACGTCCCGGCCCGCACCCCCACGCCACCGCTCGCCCCGGCCGCCGGGCTGGACCGCGCCGCCCTCCTCCTCGGCGCCGCCACCCGCCCCGCGATCGTCGCCGGGGACGGCGTCGGCCGCGAGGGTGCCCTCGACGCACTGGTCCGCACGGCGGAGGCGTGCGGAGCCGTCGTCCACCACCAACCCATGAGCGACTGCCTGAACTTCCCCACCACGCACCCCCTGTACGCCGGCATGCTGCCGCCCCGGCACGACGCCATCCGCGCCGCCCTCGCCCCGTACGACACCCTGCTGATCGCCGGAGCGCACGCCTTCACCCCGCACGCCTACACTCCCGGTCCGGCACTTCCGCCCGGTCTCACCGTCGTCCAGCTCGACTCGGACCCGGACGAGATCGGCCGCAACTTCCCGGCCGCCGCGGGGCTGGTGGGCGCCCTCGCCCCCTCCCTGGACCTTCTCGCCGAACTCCTGCGCGAGCGCGTCCCCGCCCACACCGCCAAGTCCCGCACGCTACGCGTCGGCGAACAGCACACCGTCGAACGCGACAGCACCGAGTCGGCCGCCCGCGCCGCCTACTCCCCGGCCCCGCTCGCCCCCTGGGCCGCCGCCCACGCCGTGGCCCGCGGACTCCCGCCCGACGCCGTGGTCGTCGAAGAGGCCATCACCGTCGGCCTGTTGGTCCGCCGACTCGTCCGCCTCGAACGTCCCGGCAGCTACACCCACACCGTCGGCGGCGGGCTCGGCTGGGGCATCGGCGCCGCGGTGGGCCGCGCCCTCGCCGAACCCGGCCGTCCGGTCGTCGCCGTCCTGGGCGACGGCTCCAGCCTGTTCGGCCTGCAGGGCCTGTGGAGCGCGGCCCGCCAGAACGCCCCCGTCCTGTTCGTCGTCATGAGCAACGGCGCCTACCGCACCGTGCAGGAGACCTACGAGGCGATGGGCCACCAGGGCCCCTGCCCGGGCACCGACCTGGGGCACCTCGACTTCACCCAGGCGGCCCGGTTCTTCGGCGTCGACGCGGTACGGGCGGACAGCGCCGATCATCTGCGCGAACTCGTCGCGGGCGCGGGCGGTTTGACGGGCCCGCTGCTGGTCGACGTACCCCTGCGGACGTGATCGGGCCAGGCGCGGGAGGTGATCGGACCGGCGCGGGTCAGGCAGGCCGGCCGTCCTGCGCGTCCGTGAGCCAGCCCAGCACCTCTTCCTTCAGCGAGCGCTGGAACGTCGTCAGCAGCGCCTGCACCACCAGCGGCTGCATGTGCGCGGACAGCGACTTCACGTCCTCCTCGGCCCGCTCCGACACCTCGCCGCGGAACAGCTGCGACAGCTCGTGCGCCGCCGCCCGCGAGTGCTCGATCAGCACCGTGCGCGCCGCCAGGATCGCCTCCTCGGACAGCGGTACGTCCAGCAGCTGCACGGCGAGCCGCAGCAGCCCCGAGTCGACGCGGTAGGCGTCCCCGTCGGCCCGTACCACGCCCATCGCGGCGAGCCGCTCGACCTCGTCCCCGCTCAGCGCCCGCCCCGCCCGGCGCCGCAACTCCTCGGGCGTCACCGTCTCCACGGTGTCCGGAGCCCAGGAGGCCACCACCGCCCGGTGGATCGCCAGGTCGTGATGGCTCAGGTCGGCCGGCAGCTGCTCCATGTAGCGCTCGATCGCCGCCAGCGTCATGCCCTGGTGCTGCAGCTCCTCGATCAGCGCGAGCCGCGCCACGTGCTGCGGCCCGTAGTGGCCGACCCGCCGTGGACCGATCACCGGGGGCGGGAGCAGGCCCTTGGTGCTGTAGAACCGGACCGTGCGGACCGTGATGCCGGCCCGCGCGGCCAGTTCGTCGATGGTGAGCGTCGGCTCCCCGGTGTCGGTCGTCATGTGCAGCAGTATCGCTGTCACACCAGTGCTGCGAAACCTTGTGCCGGAGACGTGAGGGGCCTGTGAGAAGTGCCGCGGTGTGAGCCATGCCATCGCTTGGGCGCCGGGCGGCTGGGAAGGCGGCGAGATGGCCCGCGCCCCATCGGGAGCGCCGGCCTCGTACGTCCGGACAGCCGAGCGTGATCCGCTCGGACGCACCAGAGAGTGGATCCACGTGAGCAAGGACGCCGTGACCACGGCAACGGCCGCGTCCCGCACCGACGCGGCCCAGGCACCCGCGGACGCGGGCGACGCCGGCTACAGCAAGGACCTCAAGGCCCGCCACGTCAACATGATCGCCATCGGCGGCGCGATCGGCACCGGCCTCTTCCTCGGCGCCGGAGGCCGCCTCCACACCGCGGGGCCCGCGCTCGCGCTGGCCTACCTCGTCTGCGGCGTCTTCGCCTTCTTCGTGGTCCGGGCCCTCGGCGAGCTGGTCCTCTACCGCCCCTCCTCCGGTTCCTTCGTGTCGTACGCGCGTGAGTTCCTCGGCGAGAAGGGCGCGTACGTCGCCGGCTGGATGTACTTCCTGAACTGGTCCACCACCGGGATCGCCGACATCACCGCGATTGCGCTCTACACCCACTACTGGAGCCTGTTCACCAGCATCCCGCAGTGGGTGCTGGCGCTGGCCGCGCTGGCGGTGGTCCTGGCCGTGAACCTGATCTCGGTGAAGATCTTCGGCGAGATGGAGTTCTGGTTCGCGATCATCAAGGTCGCCACGCTCGTCGGTTTCATGCTGATCGGCGTCTTCCTGCTGGCCACCCGGCACGAGGTCGGCGGCCGCACGCCCGGCGTCGGCATGATCACCGACCAAGGCGGTGTCCTCCCGCACGGGGTGATGCCGGTGGTGCTCGTCATGCAGGGCGTGATCTTCGCTTACGCCGCACTGGAACTGGTCGGCGTCGCCGCGGGCGAGACGGCGGAGCCGGAGAAGGTCGTCCCGCGCGCGGTGAACTCGATCATGTGGCGGGTGGGCCTGTTCTACGTGGGCTCGGTCGTGCTGCTCGCCCTGCTGCTCCCCGGGTCGGTCTACTCGGCCGACGAGAGCCCCTTCGTCACCGTCCTGTCCAGGATCGGTGTTCCGGCGGCGGGCGACGTGATGAACCTGGTCGTCCTCACGGCGGCGATGTCCTCGCTGAACTCCGGCCTGTACTCCACGGGCCGCATCCTGCGCTCGATGGCGACGGCGGGCTCGGCGCCGAGGTTCACCGCCCGCATGAACCGCAGCCAGGTCCCCTACGGCGGCATCCTGCTGACCTGCGCGGTGTGCGTGCTCGGCGTCGGTCTCAACTACCTCGTGCCGAGCCAGGCCTTCGAGATCGTGCTGAACGTCGCTTCGCTGGGCATCGTGTCGACCTGGGTGATCATCATGATCTGCCACCTGGTCTTCGTCCGCCGGGCCCGGTCGGGCCGGCTCACCCGCCCGTCCTTCCGCCTCCCCGGCAGCCCCGTCACGGAGCTCACCACGATCGCCTTCCTCCTCGCCGTCCTCGCCCTCATGTGGAACGACCCCGAGGTGGGCCGCAAGACCCTGCTCCTCATCCCGCTGATCGCCGCGATGCTGGTAGCGGGCTGGTTCGGCGTCCGCCGCCGCGTCGAAGCCGACGCGGACAGCGAACAGCCGACGCGATGACCAGAGGCCCGCTGTCAGTGCCGGGCCGTACGGTGGCGTCATGTCGGAGATCGCTTACGTCCGGGGTGACGCCACCGTTCCGTCGGTCAAGGGCGTCAAGGTGATCGCCCACGTCTGCAACGACATCGGGGGATGGGGCAAGGGATTCGTGCTCGCCGTGTCCCGCCGCTGGCCGGAGCCCGAGGCCGCCTACCGCGCCTGGCACCGGGGCCGCGCGGGAAACGATTTCGGGCTGGGCGCGGTCCAGTTCGTCCAGGTCGAGCCGTACGTGTGGGTCGCCAACATGATCGGACAGCGCGGAATCAGGACGGGCAGCAAGGGTGTCCCCGTACGCTACGAGGCCATCGACGCGGCCCTCGCCGGCCTCGCCGACAAGGCTCTGGAACTAGGCGCCTCCGTCCACATGCCCCGCATCGGCTGCGGTCTGGCCGGCGGCAAGTGGTCGCGGATCGAGCCGCTGGTCACCGAGCGCCTGATAAAACGTGGCATCAAAGTCACCGTGTACGACCACAGCGCCCCATAGGGGCACGGGGCTGCGTCTGATATGCGGCTACCGCCGCGCGAGCGCGACCAACCACAACGGCCCCGCAGCCCCCACACAATCGAACCCGGCACCCCCTCAGTGCACGCTGTTGGTAGCCGCTATCTTCTTCCACGACTTGGGCTGCACAGCAACCGCGGAACCAGTGATCGCCGCCCCCCGCGCCGCACGCGCCGCCGGCTTGGACGGCTGGAACAGCCACGTGTCGAACAACGCCCCCAGCGACTTCCCCGACACCCGCTCGGCATACGCCTCGAAGTCGGCCACGGAAGCGTTGCCGTACGCGTGCTCCCGGGGCCACCCCTTCAGAATGGCGAAGAACGCATCGTCACCGACCGCGTTCCGCAACGCCTGGATCGCCAGCGCCCCCCGGTCGTAGACAGCGATGTCGAACTGGTCGTCCGGCCCCGGATCCCCCGGCTTGACGGTCCAGAACGCGTCGTCGGCCGGATGCGAGTCGTACACGTAGTCGGCCAGTTCCTGCGTCGTCCCCTCACCCTCGTGCTCGGACCACAGCCACTGCGCGTACCGCGCGAACCCCTCGTTGATCCAGATGTCCTTCCAGCCCTTGAGCGACACGCTGTCCCCGTACCACTGGTGCGCCAACTCATGGACGACCACGGACGTGTTGGCGCCGTTCGCGAACTGCTTCGGGCTGTAGTACACGCGCGTCTGCGTCTCCAGCGCGTACCCGGTGGTCGTGTTGGGCACGTACCCGCCCGCCGAACTGAACGGATACGGCCCGAAATAGCCGCTGAGCCAGTCGACGAGCTCCCCGGTGCGTTCCACGCTCGCCCGCGCGGCCCCGTCGTTGTCGCCGAGGTCCTTGCTGTAGGCGTTGACGATCGGCACCCCGCCCTCGGAGGTGCCCGTCGTGATGTCGAACTTCCCGATCGCCAGCGTGGTGAGGTACGTCGCCTGCGGCTTGTTCTCCCGCCAGTTGTACCGCGTCCAGCCGAGCTTCGAACTCGTCGACTGCAGCAGCCCGTTGGAGATGACCTGCGTCCCGTCCGGCACCGCCACCGACACGTCGTACGTCGCCTTGTCGAGCGGGTGGTCGTTGCTCGGGTACCACCACCAGGCCGCCTCGGGCTCGTCCGCCGCGACCGCCCCGTCCGGCGTCCGGTGCCAGGTGTTGAAGCCGTACGCGCTCTTCGTCGACGGCACCCCGCTGTAGCGCACGACCACGGTGATCGACGTGCCCTTGTCCAGCGGCGTCTTCGGCGTGATCACCAGCTCGTGCTGGCCCGAGGTGGTGAAGGAGGCCTTCGCGCCGTTGATCCGCACCTCGCTGACGTCCAGCAGGAAGTCCAGGTCGAAGCTCGACAGGTCCTGCGTGGTCCTCGCGAGGATCGTCGCGGTGCCCTCCAACTCGTCGGTGGCGGGCTGGTACTGCAGGCGCAGGTCGTAGTGGGAGACGTCGTAGCCGCCGTTGCCGTAGGCCGGGTAGTAGGGATCGCCGATGCCCGGAGCGCCGGGGGTGTGGCTCGCGGCCGACGCCGGGATCGCCAGCATCAGGGTGGCGGCGGCGAGGGCGCCCGGCGCGATGATTCTGCGGTGCACGAAAGCTCCAAGTGGTAGGGGCACATGGGTCTGTTCGGATGTGGCGAGCCTATTGAGTCCCTGTGGGGCGGAGCATGTCCATGGCCGCATGTGTCACACGATCGCCATTCGGCCGTCACGCGCGATACAGCGCCAGGGGCGTCATTCGGCCACACCCGCCCCACGTGGCCGTCTACTGCCCTCTTCTGTACGGGAGTTGACCGATGTAGCGTCCCGCGCATGCCGACACGCACGCGCTTCACGACCTGGAGACCGCTCGCGACGGCGGCCATCGCCGTCCTGATGGCAGCCTTCCTCACCCCGGCGGCGGCCCACGCGGCCCCACGGGAGAGCCAACCCGTCTACTCCTATGCGAACGCCATCCGCGAGGCCGTATGGGTGGACACCGGCCTCGACGCGGACGGCGACGGGAAGACCGACCGCGTGGCCGTGGACATCGTCCGCCCCCGCGAACCCGCCCAGCACCACCGCCGGGTCCCGGTCATCATGGACGCCAGTCCCTACTACTCCTGCTGTGGCCGAGGCAACGAGAGCCAGAAGAAGACGTACGACGCGAACGGCGACGTCGTCCAGATGCCGCTCTTCTACGACAACTACTTCGTCCCGCGCGGCTACGCCTTCGTCGGTGTCGATCTCGCCGGCACCAACCGCTCCGACGGCTGCGTGGACGTCGGCGGCCGCAGCGACATCCAGTCGGCGAAGGCCGTCGTCGACTGGCTGAACGGCCGTGCCAGGGCGTACACGACGCGCACCGGAACCGTCCGCGCCACGGCGAACTGGACCAACGGCAGGACCGGCATGATCGGCAAGAGCTGGGACGGCACCATCGCCAACGGCGTCGCCGCCACCGGCGTCAAGGGCCTGCGGACCATCGTCCCGATCAGCGCCATCTCCTCCTGGTACGACTACTACTTCGCCAAGGGCGCCCCCCTCTACGACTCCGGCCCCGACTGGCTCTCCGACTACGTCGAGAGCCCCGACGCCCGGGCCAGGTGCGCCGCAGTCCAGCAGAGGATCGTGGCCGGGGCTCCGCGCACCGGGGACTGGACGCCGTTCTGGACCGAGCGGGACTACGTCAAGGACGCCGGCAAGGTGAGGGCGAGCGTCTTCCTGGTGCACGGCATGCAGGACCTCAACGTCCGCACCAAGCACTTCGGGCAGTGGTGGGACGCGCTGGCCAAGCGCGGCGTCGAGCGCAAGATCTGGCTCTCCCAGACCGGCCACGTCGACCCCTTCGACTACCGGCGCGGCGCCTGGGTCGACACGCTGCACCGCTGGTTCGACCACGAACTCCTCGGCTACGACAACGGCATCGACCGTGAGCCGATGGCCGACATCGAGCGCCACCCGGACCAGTGGGTCACCTCCACGGTCTGGCCGCCGCGGGGCACGGCCACCACGACCCTGCGCCCGGCCGCCGGAACCCAGCCGGGCGTCGGCGCCCTCGGTCTGACCCGCGGCTCCGGCACCGCGACCTTCACCGACGACCCCCGGCTGGGCGAGACCGACTGGGCGGCCCAGATCGACAGAACGACCCCTGACAAGGCCGGTTTCATCACCAAGCCCCTCACGCGCGACCTGCGTCTGTCCGGCTCCTCGAAGGTGACGGTCACCGCGACCCCGACCACCCCGACGGCCCACCTCTCCGCCGTCCTGGTCGACCTCGGCCCCGACACCATCAGGGACTACGCGGACGCCGCCGAGGGCATCACCACCCTCACCGACCGCTCCTGCTGGGGCGCGAGCACCTCGGGCGACAGCGCCTGCTTCCGCACCACCGCGGCCAAGAAGGTGAGCGTCGACTACACCGTGTTCAGCCGCGGCTGGGCGGACCTCGCCAACTACGCCTCCGACCGCAAGGGCGTCCCGCTCACCCCGGGCAAGGCGTACACCATCACCCTGGACCTCGCGGCCACCGACCATGTCGTCCCGGCCGGCCACCGTCTCGCGCTGATCGTCGCGGGCACCGACAAGGACCTCATCGACCCGCCGGCCGACAAGCCGACCCTCACCCTGGACCTGTCCCGCACCTCGGCCCGCGTCCCGCTCGTCGGCGGCGCGGCGGCCTTCGCCCGGGCCACCTCGGGCAAGGCGTGGGCGACCGCGTCACCCCGGCGCCTGGACGGCGTACGCGAGCCGAGCGGCGCGCACCGCGTTCCCGGCCCCGCGGGCCAGGACGGCTGAGCGAGCGTCGGGCGGCCGGGGCCACCGCTCCGGCCGCCCGCGGCACGCGCTCCCCACCGGCGGCAGCGGAATGCCCCATGTCGTGCACGGAGTGTTTCCGGGGCGGGAATACTCACAGCATGTCTGCCGAGTACGCGACCTTCGGCCTGGCCCCGGCGATGCGTGCCGGTGACGTCCTCGCCAACGGTGACTACCAGGTGCACCGGGACTTCGTGGACTTCCTCGTCGACGGACGCCCGCTGCTGTTCCGGCTCTCCGACCTCGACGCCGTCTCCCCGCTCGCCTCCGACATCCCGCCCGCCATCTTCACCGAACAGGTCCGCGGTCTGCTGCTGGAGGCCCAGGCGCCGCTTCCGGGCGGCCGTCACATCATCTACGGCTGCCCCGAGTGCGCCGACCTCGCCTGCGGTGCCGTCACCGCGGTCATCGACCGGGACGGCGAGGACTACGTCTGGCGGGACTTCGCCTGGCAGACCGACGAGCACGCCGACCTGGAGCTCAACGGCTACCACGGCATAGGGCCGTTCCGGTTCCGGGGCGCCGAGTACCGGCAGGCCCTGCTCGCCGCCGAGGCACAGGGCGGGCGGCGCCGCGTCCTGCTGATCGGCGCCCGCGTCGCCGTACTGGCCAAACTCGCGGCGGCCCTGCGCACCATCGGCATCGGCGCCGACATCGCCCATGACACGACCGACGTCCACGCCGACGAACTGCGCGCCTACGGAGCCGTCGCCTTCGGCCGCGCGGTCACCCAGGAGGAACGGGCCGCCGTGCGCCGCGCCTTCGAGCAGGCCGGTGTCCAGGTCGCCTACGTCGACGGCCTCGCCCCGATCATCCCGCTCCTGGTCGCCCAGATCGAGAACGCCCTGGACCGCAGGCCGGTGGAACAGCGCCGGCTGACCCGGCTGGTCGCCGCCGACGGCGAGGCGGGCGTCGAGGTCACCTCCCCCTGCCGGGTCCGCCTCACCGCCTACCGCCTGGACCGCCTCTACCGCTCCCACGTACTGGAGGTCTTCGACGGCATCCTCGAACCGGGCCGGCACCGCATCGCCCTGGACGCCAAGGCGGTACGAGGGGAGTCCTTCGTGGTGGCACGGACGACGGGCAGCGTGCTGGTGGAGGCCATGACACCCCGCTAGGCCCGCCCAGGGCGGTGGGACCCCGGCGTCCCCCGCCCACGGGAAGCCCGACGCCTACGATCCTCCCCGCCCGTTAGGATCGCCCCCTGTGACCGCCACTCTCGTCGTCAAGAACCTCGCCGCCGGGCACGGTGACCGCTCCCTGTTCTCCGGGCTCGACCTCGTCGTGGCCCCCGGCGACGTGATCGGGCTGGTCGGTGCCAACGGAGCGGGCAAGTCCACGCTGCTCAGGATGCTCGCGGGGCTGCTCGCACCCGAGCAGGGCGAGCTGCGGCTGTCCCCGCCGACGGCGACCGTGGGCCATCTCCCGCAGGAGCCGGAGCGGCGGCCCGGCGAGACCGTCCGCGCCTTCCTCGCCCGCCGTACCGGCGTCGCCGAGGCCCAGCGCGTCATGGACGAGGCCACTCAGGCGCTGGTGGAGGGGGCGCCCGGCGCCGACGACGCCTACGCGACGAGCCTGGACCGCTGGCTGAACCTCGGCGGCGCCGACCTGGAGGAGCGGGCCGAGGAGGTCGCCGACTCACTGGGCCTCGCCGTGGACCTGGACCAGCCGATGACCTCCCTGTCCGGCGGCCAGGCGGCCCGGGCGGGCCTCGCCTCCCTCCTGCTGTCCCGCTACGACGTCTTCCTCCTCGACGAGCCCACCAACGACCTCGACCTGGACGGCCTGGAACGTCTCGAACGCTTCGTCTCGGGCCTGCGCGCCGGCACCGTCGTCGTCAGCCACGACCGCGAGTTCCTCACCCGCACGGTCACCAAGGTCCTCGAACTCGACCTCGCGCAGCGGCAGATCAACCTCTACGGCGGTGGCTACGAGGCCTATCTGGAGGAGCGGGACGTCGCCCGCCGGCACGCCCGCGAGGACTACGAGGAGTACGCCGACAAGCGCGCCGCCCTCCAGGACCGGGCCCAGACGCAGCGCTCCTGGATGGACAAGGGCGTGAAGAACGCGCGCCGCAAGGCGGGCAACGACAATGACAAGATCGGCCGCAAGTTCCGCAGCGAGGCCAGCGAGAAGCAGGCCGCGAAGGCCCGCCAGACCCAGCGCATGATCGAACGCCTGGAGGCCGTCGAGGAGCCCCGCAAGGAGTGGGAGCTGCGCATGGAGATCGCGTCGGCCCCGCGCTCGGGGTCCGTCGTGGCGACCCTGCGGGACGCCGAGGTACGGCGCGGCGACTTCACCTTCGGGCCGGTCTCCCTGCAGATCGACTGGGCCGACCGGGTCGCCGTGACCGGCGCGAACGGCGCCGGCAAGTCCACCCTGCTCGGCGCCCTGCTGGGCCGCGTCCCCCTGGACGCCGGCGCGGCCGCCCTCGGCTCCGGCGTCCTGGTCGGCGAGGTCGACCAGGCCCGCCGGCTGTTCCACGGCACGGAGTCCCTGCTGGACGCGTTCTCCGCCGCGGTTCCGGACACCGAACCGGTCGAGGTACGCACCCTCCTCGCCAAGTTCGGCCTGAAGGCGGAGCATGTGCTGCGCCCGGCGGCGACCCTGTCACCCGGTGAACGCACGCGCGCCGCCATGGCGTTGCTGCAGGGCCGTGGCGTCAACCTCCTCGTCCTGGACGAACCGACCAACCACCTCGACCTGCCGGCCATCGAGCAACTGGAGTCCGCCCTCGACTCCTACGAGGGCACCCTGCTCCTGGTCACCCACGACCGCCGCATGCTGGACGCGGTGCGTGTCACCCGCCGCCTGGACGTGTCGGCGGGGAAGGTCACCGAACGTTAGCGGCTCGAGTCAGGGAGAGGCCATGGGACCTTCGGCGAAGCGGCCGGCGGTGCGGATCAAGCACGAACAGGTCGTCGTCGCGCGGATGCGCGGCACCCAGGACCGCATCGCGGACGCCATCACCGCGTTCGCCGGGACCATGACCTTCGTCTATCTGCACGCCGCGTGGTTCGCGGTGTGGATCGTCTGCAACGAGGGGGCCTTCGGCAAGGGCGCCGTCTGGGACCCGTACCCCTTCGGCCTGCTCACCATGATCGTCAGTCTGGAGGCGATCTTCCTGTCCACCTTCGTCATGGTGAGCCAGAACCGCCAGGCCGCCCGCGAGAACGTCCGCGCCGACCTCGACTTCGAGACCAACGTCCGCTCGGAGGTGTGGGCCGTGCACATGGGCCGTGCGCTGGGCGTGGACCCGGTGGAGGTCGAGCGCCGGGTCCAGGAACTGCTCGCGGAGAACCGCGCCCGGATGAACGGAACCGCTCAGCCCCCCGCGGGGAGCTGAGCGGCAACGGGCGGGGCCTCGCCCGCTCAGGCGCCCGCGCGCAGTCGCCGGGCCAGCCCCGGATAGTCGACGACGCAGCCGTTCGCGTCGAACTCCAGGTCGCTGCGGAAGTCACCGGAGGCGAAGCGGACGTGCCCACCGCCGTTGGTCCGGCCGAGGTGGGTGTACGTCTGCAGCGACGGCCGTACGACCAGTCCCGGCACCGACACCCACGCCATCAGCAACTCCCGCTCCCCGGGCTCCAGATGGAGGTCGTGCCGCAGCACCGGCATGGTGTTGGTGAGCGGGCACAGCCCCAGGTCGCAGTCGAGCGCGCCGTCGACACCGGGCAGCGGCTCACCGTCCGCCGTCCACCGGCCGCGCCCGTCGTGGACCAGATCCAGGGTCCGTGCCCCCGACTCCGTCTCCGCCGTCACCCGAAGCCGGCGCGTCACGAACCGCGCGCCGGTCTCGAGCTCGTACGTCACCCAGTACGGCTCCGGGACGGTCCCCACGGCCCGCCCACGGGCTCGCAGTTCACCGTCCCCGAAGTCGACCCAGGCGGTCTCGTAGCCCCGGCTGCCGGCCACTTCCCAGGTGATGGCACGTGAAGCGGACATCTCGGTCACGAACCCTTCGGCTACCGCTTCTTGGGATCGAGCAGACCCGCCTTGCGCAGGGCGTCGGCCATCGCGCTGTTGGCCGGCGGCGGTGCCTGACGGGAGCCGCCACTGCCCGCGTCGCGTCCCTGCCGGCGCTGCTGGGGCGGACGCCCGCCCCGCTGGCGACGCTCACCCCCGTCGCCCTGCCGGCCGCCCTGCGCGGGCGGCTCGTCGTCCAGCCGCAGCGTGAGCGAGATCCGCTTGCGCGGGATGTCGACGTCCAGCACCTTCACCTTGACGATGTCCCCGGGCTTCACCACCTCGCGCGGGTCCTTCACGAAGTTCTTCGACATCGCGGAGACGTGCACCAGCCCGTCCTGGTGCACACCCACGTCGACGAAGGCACCGAAGGCCGCCACATTGGTGACCACGCCCTCCAGCACCATCCCGGACGACAGGTCGGAGATCTTCTCGACGCCCTCCTTGAAGGTGGCCGTCTTGAAGGCGGGCCGCGGGTCACGCCCCGGCTTCTCCAGCTCCTTGAGGATGTCCGTGACCGTCGGCAGGCCGAACGTCTCGTCCACGAAGTCCCCCGGCCGCAGCGAGCGCAGCACGCCCGTGTTGCCGATGAGCGAGGCCACCTCCTGCCCGGACGTCTTCACCATGCGCCGCACGACCGGATACGCCTCCGGGTGCACGCTGGACGCGTCCAGCGGGTCGTCGCCGCCCCGGATCCGCAGGAAGCCCGCGCACTGCTCGTACGCCTTGGGACCGAGCCGCGCGACGCCCTTCAGCTGGGTGCGGGACTTGAACGGCCCGTTGGCATCCCGGTGGGCCACGATGTTCTCGGCGAGCCCGGAGGTGATGCCGGAGACCCGGGCGAGCAGCGGGGCCGACGCCGTGTTGACGTCCACGCCGACGCCGTTCACACAGTCCTCCACCACCGCGTCCAGCGAGCGCGAGAGCTTCACCTCGGACAGGTCGTGCTGGTACTGGCCGACACCGATCGACTTCGGGTCGATCTTCACCAGTTCGGCGAGCGGGTCCTGCAGCCGGCGCGCGATGGACACCGCGCCGCGCAGCGACACGTCCATCTCGGGCAGTTCCTGCGAGGCGAACGCGGACGCCGAGTACACCGAGGCGCCGGCCTCGGAGACCATCACCTTGGTGAGCTTCAACTCCGGGTGCCTGGTGATGAGTTCACCGGCGAGCTTGTCGGTCTCGCGGGAGGCGGTGCCGTTGCCGATCGCGATCAGCTCGACCGCGTGCTCCTTGGCGAGGCGGGCGAGCTTGGCGATCGCCTCGTCCCACTTGTTGGCCGGGACGTGCGGGTAGATGACGTCGGTCGCGACGACCTTGCCGGTCGCGTCGACCACGGCGACTTTCACACCCGTACGGAAACCGGGGTCCAGGCCCAGCGTCGCGCGCGTGCCGGCCGGGGCGGCGAGCAGCAGGTCGCGGAGGTTGGCGGCGAACACCTGGACGGCCTCGTCCTCGGCGGCCGTCCGCAGCCGCAGCCTCAGGTCGATGCCGAGGTGCACCAGGATGCGGGTCCGCCAGGCCCAGCGGACCGTGTCGATAAGCCACTTGTCGGCCGGCCGGCCCCGCTCGCCGATCCCGAACCTCGAGGCGACGATCGCCTCGTACGACGAGGGTCCGTCCGTCGGCTCCTCCGGCTCCAGGACGAGGTCGAGGACCTCCTCCTTCTCGCCGCGCAGCATCGCGAGGACGCGGTGCGAGGGCAGCTCGGTGAACGGCTCGGCGAAGTCGAAGTAGTCGGCGAACTTGGCGCCCGCCTCCTCCTTGCCCTCCCGCACCTTCGCCGCCAGCCGCCCGCGCACCCACATCCGCTCGCGCAGCTCACCGATCAGGTCGGCGTCCTCGGCGAACCGCTCCGTGAGGATCGCCCGCGCGCCGTCGAGCGCGGCCTGCGGATCGGCGACGCCCTTGTCGGCGTCGACGAAAGCGGTCGCGGCGGCGAGCGGTTCCACCGTCGGGTCTGCCAGCAGCCCCTCGGCGAGCGGCTCCAGGCCCGCCTCGCGCGCGATCTGCGCCTTGGTGCGCCGCTTGGGCTTGTACGGCAGGTAGATGTCCTCCAGGCGCGCCTTGGTCTCCGCGGCCCGGATCTGCGCCTCCAGCTCGGGGGTGAGCTTGCCCTGCTCACGCACCGAGTCCAGGATCGCCGTCCGCCGTTCCTCCAGCTCCCGCAGATAGCGCAGCCGCTCCTCGATCGTGCGCAGCTGCGCGTCGTCGAGCATCTCGGTCGCTTCCTTGCGGTAGCGGGCGATGAAGGGCACTGTCGAACCGCCGTCGAGTAGTTCGACGGCGGCCCTGACCTGCCGCTCCCGTACGCCGAGCTCCTCGGCGATCCTGCCTTCGATGGACCCTGCTGCCGCAGACCCGGGTGTCGTCACGATCCCGTACCGCCTTCTCACTGAGGTTGCGCCGCAATTGTGGCAGGTGGCACCGACAGTCGGGGATCAGGGCGGCACGCGGCGGGCCGCGACGGGCGGGATCAGGCCCGGCGCCCCCGCGCGGAGCCCGAGGCCCCGCCGAAGAGCCGGGCCAGGGCCCGGAAGGGCAGCGTCACGACGGTGGCGATCGCGCCACCGATCTGGCGCAGTACGTCGGCTATCGCACGGAACACGGAACTTCCCCTTTCCTCTCCCGGCCGCCACGGCCGGAGGGATGCGGGTACCCAGGTTCCGCGGCCCACCCCACGGGATGGCAGGAAAGGTGGGGTGCTCGTCGTTGCGGCCATCGCAGGGGCGCCCAAGGATGGACGGTATGCGAACCGTCCTGGTCGTTCTCTTCGACGATGTGCAGAGCCTCGACGTCAGCGGCCCGGTGGAGGTCTTCAACGGTGCCGAACTGCACCGCCCGGGCACGTACCGGATCCGCACCGTCAGCGCCGACGGCCGGGCCGTACGGACCTCCAGCGGGCTCACCCTCGTACCGGACCACTCCTTCGCCGGCGCCCCCGCCGCGCACACCCTGCTGGTCCCGGGCGGCGCGGGCACCCGCGACCCCGATCCACGGGTGGTGGACTGGCTGCGCGAGCACGGCCCGCGGGCCGAGCGGCTGGTGTCCGTGTGCACGGGCGCGCTGCTGCTGGCCGGGGCCGGCCTGCTGGACGGCCGCAGGGTGACCAGCCACTGGTCTGTGTGCGGGAGGCTCGCCCGTGACCACCCGGCCGTCGAGGTCGACCCCGACCCCATCTACATCCGCGACGGACACCTCGCCACCTCCGCCGGCGTCACCTCCGGCATCGACCTGGCCCTCGCGCTGGTCGAGGAGGACACCGGACGCGAGACCGCCCTGTCCATCGCCCGGCACCTGGTCGTCTTCCTGCGCCGGCCGGGCAACCAGGCCCAGTTCAGCGCCCAGCTCGCCGCGCAGACGGCCCGTCGTGAACCGCTGCGGGAGGTCCAGCAGTTCATCACCGAGCACCCCGACGGCGACCTCGGCGTCGAAGCCCTCGCAGCCCGCGCGAGCCTGTCGCCGCGCCACTTCGCCCGCGCCTTCCAGGCCGAGACCGGCATGACACCCGGACGCTATGTCGACCGGGTCCGGCTGGAACACGCCCGGCGCCTGCTGGAGGACACCTCCGACGGGGTCGAGGAGATCTCCCGCGCCTGCGGCTACGGCACCTCCGAGGCCATGCGCCGCGCCTTCGTCAGAACCCTCGGCACGGCGCCCGCGGAGTACCGCCGCCGCTTCCGTCCCGTACCCACCGGCTGAAAGGCCCACGATGCAGATCGCCATCGTCCTCTACGACCGCTTCACCGCCCTCGACGCCGTCGGCCCCTACGAGACCCTCGGCCGGCTCCCCGACGCCGAACTGCTCTTCGTCGCCGAGCGGTGCGGCCCCGTACGCACCGACAACGGCACGCTCGCGCTGACCGCCGACCGGACGTTCGCCGACGTGCCGGCCCCCGACGTCGTGGTCGTCCCGGGCGGGCCCGGGCAGAGTCCGCAGATGGAGAACGCGGCCCTGCTTCAGTGGATCCGCGCCGCCGACGCCGCCAGCACCTGGACCACGTCCGTGTGCACCGGCTCCCTGCTGCTCGCCGCCGCGGGCCTCCTGCGGGGGCGCCGCGCGACCTCGCACTGGCTCGCCCTGGACGAGCTGAAGCGGGGGGGGGGGGCGCCCCCGGGGGGGGGGGGGGGGTGGCGATAGGGAGAGGGGGGGGGTGGGGAAGAGTGGGTGGGGGGTGGGGTTGGTGTAGGTGGTGGGCGGATCA
>NZ_JBEXPK010000048.1:0-69249 GCF_040612015.1 Streptomyces sp. NPDC006476
CACCGTCGGTCTGACGTTTCCTGCCCGGGTCCCCGGACGACACCGGGTGCAGATACACCGTCCCGGCGACAAGGGCGAGGACTGTATTCGGTCACCGTTAGCGCTCTGACCACATAGGTTCTGCGTGAGCGGGGACGCAGGCAAGTAGCGCACGTGAACGATTCGGTCGAACCGCTCACAGGGTTCCGCCAGGCCGGGGCAGAGCCGTCAGCGTTTGACGCGGTTGCGGACGGCGAGGACGGCCAGGCCCAGCAGGACGGGGTCGGTGAGGCGGGCGGTCATCTCGCATACTCCGCACAAGCCGTTACGTCTGCCACCTTTCGAGCAGCTCGTTGAGGACCGACATCTTGTCGGGCCGTGCCTCCAGCAGGATGAGGCCGAGCACGGCAACCGGGTCGAGCGCGGGATCGCTGCGGGTGACGAATGTGTGGACAGTGCGGTCGGGCCGGGACGTCTCCCTGACATCAAGGACGGTTCGTTCTTCGGATGTTACGGAGAAGTGCAGCTTCCTGCGGAATCGAGCACGGCGGATGCGGTACTCCGCTTCCCACAGCAGCACGGTGTTCCCATGACGCTCTCCCACCGGCTGTCCATGTGCCGACAGCAGCGGCTGCCCCTCATTGAAGTCGACGAGTAGACGCGGGTCGTCGCCGACTCGGTCCGTGCTGCCCAACACATGCTGACGACCAGGGCCGGCCTGCGACGCGAACGCCCCGACGGGTTCGCCGTCCAGTTGAAAGAACGAACTGACCATCCACATCATCGACTGGCCCGGTCGAAGCCCACCGCTCGTCGTCACCGGCGCCTCACCCAGATCCTGAACAGCACATCGTCGTTTCGCACATGGTCGCTGAGCCCCCATCGGCTGCTGGGACATGACATTCACCAACGGAGACGTGAACATTCCCGACGCGGTTCTTGATGTTGCCGCTGTGCCTCCCGTCATGGCTGACGCGTGCGCGCACAACGTTGGGGGTTCCGACGGAGCAGTGACCCGGGCCGATGAGGGCGCACCCGTCGGGTTCGTACGCCGTCGGGAACGCACCCGCGTGGCTCTGTCCGTCACGGCATGGCGGGGTGCTCCCGCGCCTGGCCCTGCTCACCGTTGCCCGCTTGGGAAACCGGCTGCCCCGACAGGGCGAACACGGCCTAGGCTCGGCGCGTGGATCCCGTCGCGCTCGCCTGTTCGTCGTCTCCGTCACAATCCTGCTGTACGGGGTGCCCGTCGTGCGTGACCGCCTGCGTGCGTGGCTCCCTGCCGTACCCGTCGACCCCTATCGCGCGGCCGCCGGTCGCTGGTTGACCGAGGACGACATCCAGGCGGCCGCCGCCCGGCTCCTGCTGGACGGCCTGGTCACCATCAGCCATCGCGGCAATCTGGCACTGACCGGGACCGGCGCGGACGTGGCGCGTACCGCGGGACACCGCCTACCGGACGCCCTGCTCGCTGCGCTGCGCCGGCGTAGAGCCGCCACGACGCTCGGCATCATCGCCTCCCGCGACCCCGCCTTCCGCGCCGCCCGCGCCGAGTTCCACGGGGGTCCTGGCGCGTCCCGTGCCCGCCGAGCGGCCGCCGCCCGGGGTTGTCTGGCGGCCACCGCGGTGCTGCTCCTTACCGGGGAGCTCGCCTTCGTGATCGCGGCGCTGTCTGACCGCCTGCCCCAGGGGCCCGCGCAGTGGGCCGCGACCGCGGCCACCGGCCTCGCCTCTCTGGCCCAGCTCGGCTTCCTGGCGCGCTACGACGGCAGGCCCGGCGCGGACGGCCACCGCGTCGCGGCCTCCGAACCCTACGTCCCGCCCGCCCCGCATCCGGCTCTCGTGGAACTGTCGAAGAAGGCCCCGGAGGCCGCGGCCCGGCTGCGTGCAGGACGGCTGCGCACGACCCGTCGCCGCAACCGAGAACGCCGACGACGCCGTGCGCGCGCAACGGCCGCCGCGCGGATGGACGAAGTCCAGGCCGACGACCTGTCCCCCCTTCACGCCTTCGCAGGCAGGCTCAGCCACGACCTCGACGCCGTCATGCCCGTCGGAGGGGACCGGCTGGTCAACGCGCCTTACAGCCATGCCCGATCGGCGCTCCCGCAGCCGGTGGGCGTATGGACGGCCACGAAGACCGGATGAAAATGTGCCGGTCACTTTAGGATGCGTGCCGTGATCACCACCGCACCCGAACGGTCGGGCCGCTTGGCCCGTTGGCGGACCGTGCGTGCCCAGCGCGCTGAAAGCCTGCGCCGGGCGGGCAGGCTCACCACGCGGACCCGGGCTCTACTCACGCTCCTGGGTACCGCGATGATCGGCGTCGGCGGCGTGGCCGTCTTCAAGACGAAGGTCGAAGCCGGTCCGACCGCTCTCATCACCATCGGGGCTGTCCTTGTGGTCTTGGGTGCCATGGGCCGACAGATCTCTTCCCTGAACCTCAAGGAGGGCAGTCTGGCGCTGCAAGATGCCAAGGACGAACTGAGCGCGGCCGACAGTCCCGAGCAGGTGGTGCAGACGGTCGTTTCCGCACCGCCGCCGGTGCAGCGTCAGCTGCAGCAGGACGTCGACATCGCGATGATGAGCGAGTCCGCCTATGCCAAGGTGATTGCGGACGTCCTGACTGATCAATTCGGTGACGCGGTCCAGCATGATGTTCCGATTGGCGACGTCCGCGCCGACAGCGTCGTGACCCTTCGCGGCAAGCGGGTTGTGGTGGAGACACGGCTCGGCACCCCCTCCCGGCCGATGTCCCCTGACGTACTGCGGCGACTCGTGCGGCCGGCGTATCTGGACGATGAAACGGTGCACGCCGTCGTCATCGTCAGCGCCAGCGCCCCCGGCTCCTACCTCATCGAGCGGGAGCGGCAACGCGCCGCCGAGAGGGGCAAGAGCCTCAGCTACACCACCTGGACCGGCCCTGAGGACAACCAGTCCCTACAGCACGCCATCGAGGTGCACCTCCACCCGTGACCCCAGCCGCGGTGTGGCCAAGTCGAGGATTGGGTTCGTAATCGAGAACTCACCGGTAAAGCAAAAGTGCAGACAGGGCGAATCGGTCGCACAAACGTGGAGATCCAGCCGCCGAGCCGGTCGGCGTTCGCTCCCGCTCGCTGCGCCGGCCGCGCTCGTTCTGGAGTGCGCAGCGTAGGCAGTGAGCACGCAGCGGCGGGCCTTCGCGGTGGCCATCTTCTTCGCCGTCTTCGCCACGGGTCTTCTTCACCGACGTCTTCCTCGCCACCGACCACCAGCCCTCCTACCGGTGCTCCGTTCGGCGGCGCACCGCTGGCGTTGGACCATGCCGCCCCCAGACTGGCAGTGCGGGCAGGCTCATCCGGCCGGTCTCACGTCGCTGCCGGGCCGGAGCCTCCCCGCGTGCCGCCGCTGCCGGGCGAAGAAGCAGGGGCGGCACGCCTGCACTGTCTCGAGGGCGAGCACAAGCACGCGTCCCGGCCCGGGCCGTCCGTCTCGCCCTGCCACCCCGTCTCCTGCCTCGAGCAGGCCGGTGTGCAACGGCAGCATCAGCCGCCGGGTACTCCCGTCGGAGCTACTGCCGCACTCACGGAACATACGGCTGCAGATGGTGAAGAAGACGTCGGCAGCTCGTGGGCGGCCGCCGCAGCTCCGCCGTAATCGTGGGGGAGCACGTGCAGCGGTCTGCCTCGAAGCTCAGCGCGCAACAGGGTTCTACGGCTGCCAGGGCCTCATCGACGATGCGTCAGCGCGCAGCTCCGCCGTCAGGGTGCGGGCGCCTTCGCAGGGGACGCGTGGTCCACCCCGAGGGCCGTCAGGTCTGGTACGGCACCGCGATCAGGTTCAGGGTGCGGGAGACGTCCTTGAGCAGAGCCGTCAGTTGGTGCGCCGTGTCCTCGGGGATGCGGTCGAACAGGGCGGTCTGGGCCTTGTTCACCGCGACCAGGGACGCCTCCGCCCGGCGGATGCCCTCGTCCGTGAGCCGGACCCAGGAGCTGCGGCGGTCTGCTGGGTCGGCCTCGCGGGTGACCAGGCGCATGACGGTGAGGCGGTGCAGGACGTTGGTCGTGCCGCCGGAGGAGAGGAAGAGCGCCTTGGTGAGGTCGTTCGGCTTGCGGCGATAGGGCGGGCCCGCGCTGCGCAGCCGGGCGAGTACTTCGAACTCCGCCTTGGTCAGCTCCAGTTGGTCGAGTTCGGCGGCGGTGACCGCCTCCACGACCATGGCCAGCCGGGTGATGCGCTTGCTCAGCTCCATGGGCAGCCCGGCGACCTCGGGCAGTTCGGTGCGCCAGGCGGCGATGATCGCGTCGACCTGGTCGGGGGCCGGTTCGGCTGGGCTCATGCCGTCAGGATAGTCGCCGCCCACATAGCTTTGGAACTAGCTTTCTCAAAAGCTATGTGCCAAGCTGGCGGGGCGGAGGTGAGTGACCGTGACGACCGTGGACCGGGTGAACGCAGCGAGGGACCGCCGAGGGGCGAACCCATGGGTCGCGGTGACGGTCCTCAATCTGGGCCTGTTCATGACGCTGCTGGACGTCACCATCGTCAACGTCGCGATACCCCGGCTCGTCGACGACGTCCACGCCTCCCTCGACCAGGCCGCCTGGGTGTCCAACGCCTACGTACTGGCACTGGCGGTGCTCCTGGTCACCGCCGGGCGCCTGGGCGACCTGTACGGGCCGCGGCGGATGTTCCTCGTGGGCACGGCCGTCTTCACCGGCGCGTCCGCGCTGTGCGGACTGGCCGGCACCGCGCCGCTGCTCATCGCCGCCAGGGCACTGCAGGGCGTCGGCGCGGCCCTCGTCACCCCGCAGCCGCTCACCGTCGTCACCTCCCTGTTTCCGCCCGAGCGCAGGGGCGCAGCCTTCTCCGTGAACGGCATCGTCGGCGGGCTCGCGACTCTGGCGGGTCCGCTGCTGGGCGGCGTGCTCGTCACCCACCTGTCCTGGCAGTGGGTCTTCTACGTCAACGTGCCCGTGGGGCTGGTGTCCCTGGTGGCGACCGCGTCACTCGTCCCGGACGTGCGGACGGGCCGGCGTCACCGCCTGGACGTGACCGGCGTGGTCCTGGCGACACTGGCGCTGCTTCCGCTCGTCTTCGGGCTCACCGAGGGCCCGCGCTACGACTGGGGCGCGATCACGTCGTACCTGTCCGTCCCACTCCTGCTGGGCGTGGGCGCCGCCCTGCTCGTGGTCCTGGCGGTGCAGCAGGCCCGCCGCCAGGACGCCGAGCCCCTGGTGCTCTTCGCGCTCTTCAGGAGCCGCGACTTCACGCTGATGACGGCGACGGGCGCGGGGCTGCAGTTCGGCTTCATAGGATTCCTGCTGCCGTTCACGCTCTACCTGCAGTCGGTGCTCGGCCTCAGTGCCCTGCAGGCGGGCCTGGCCACGGCTCCGTCCGCGGTGGTCAACATGGCGCTGTCCCCGGTGTTCGGCCGGTGGGCCGACCGCCACGGCGCGCGCGAGGTCCTCGGGTGCGGGCTCCTGGCGTTCGCCGCCGGTGTCGTACTGCTCGCCCTGACCGCGGACACCGGCCGCGACGGCTGGGCCTTCGTCCCGGCGATGACCGTCATCGGCGTGGGGTACGCCGCGACGTTCGGCCCGCTGATCGCCAAGGCGATGAGCGCGGCGCCGCCCGCCCGCGCCGGTGCCGCCTCCGGCATGCTCAACACCAGCCGCCAACTGGGCGCTGTGCTTGGCAGCGCCGTGGTGACCGCCGTACTGCAGAACCGGCTGGCGACGGCGCTGAGCCAGGAGGCCGCCACGCGCACCCGGCGGCTGCCCGCAGGGGTACGGGAACAACTGCGGGCGGCCTTCGACGACGCGGCGCGCGGCGGACTGCGGGTGGGAACGGGCCAGAGCGGCATACGCCTGCCGGCCCGGCTGCCCGCCGCGTGGGCCGCCGAGGCCCGGCGTACGGCCGCGGAGGTCTACCGGCACGCCTTCGTCACCGCGCTCCGCCCGACCCTGCTGCTGTGCGCGGCCGTCCTGCTGGCGGCGGCGGGCTGCGCCTTCGCTTCCCGGCGGGGACGCGCCGGGGCGACCGCCGAACCGCCCACCGAGGGCGGCGGCGCACCGGCCGCGCACCAGGATCGACGGCACCGGACTCACCGGCAGTGAATACCGACCGAGAAAGGGAAGAGACAGCACATCATGACTGACACTTTCACGGGAAAGACGGTGCTCGTCACCGGCGGCGGATCCGGTATCGGCCGCGCCACGGCACTCGCGTTCGGCCGCGCCGGAGCGGCCGTGGCCGTGGCCGGCCGGACCGCCGAGCGGCTCAAGGAGACGGTCCAGTTGCTGACCGAGGCGGGCGCGGAGGCCTCGGCGCACGTGACCGACGTGACCAAGGCGCGGGAGGTGGAGGCGCTCGTGGAGTCGGTGACGACCCGGCACGGCGGGCTGCACATCGCCTTCAACAACGCCGGAGCCGCCTTCCCGGGCCCGCTCGCCGAAATCGCCGAGGAGGACTGGCGGCGCAGCCTGGACGTCAACCTCACCGGTGTGTGGCTGGCGATGAAGGCGGAGGTCGCCTGGATGCGGGGGCACGGCGGGGGCTGCATCGTCAACATGGCCTCCACCATCGGAGCTCACCGCTCGGTTCCGGGAATGGGGGCCTACGCCGCGGCCAAGGCGGCGGTCAGCTCGCTCACCCGTACCGCGGCCCGCGAGTACATCGGCGACGGCATCCGCATCAACGCGATCAGTCCCGGGCCGATCGACACCCCGGCCTCCCTGCGGCCGGGCGAGAGCGTGGAAGAACGCGACCGGCGGATCGCCTCGGCGTTGCCGATCGGGAGGGTGGGCAGTCTGCAGGAAGTCGCGGACGCCGTGCTCTGGCTCGCCTCCCCCGCGTCGGGCTTCGCCGTGGGCCACGACCTCGTCCTGGACGGTGGGTCGACTGCCTGAGGGGCATCGTCCGGCGGCCGCTCTCATACGCGCCCAAACCGCCGGACGGTCAAGGTGCCGGGGAGGTCCGCGCGCAGGGCGGACCCGTCTCCGACGGCACCCGTGGACAAGGCCGCCGTCGCCCCGTTCACGGCTCCGGGCCCGACCGGCATACGGCGAGCCGCAGCGCTCCGGCACCCCTCGGCTCGCAACCCACAGACCCGCCCACCACGGCGGACCCGACCGCCATACCGCGAGCCCCGGCATTCCGGCACCCCTCGGCTCGCAATCCACCAACCCGCCGACCACTGCGGGCCCGGCCGCCGTCCGAGGCGGCGCTCGCGCGCCTATCGGTGTCGGCGCTGCCGAGTCTGCGGGGGTGTTCGGCGCGGCCGCCCAGGAAACCCCGCCGCTCCAGAGGAGTACGCATGCCTGAGGAAGACCGCCGTCCGCCGGGTCAACGGCCCGGACATGCACGGGCGGGGACGCGGGTCCGGCCCGTCTTACCCGGCCGGTCGACCGTGAGCGAGGTGCGATGACGACCGTGACCGCGAACGCGGAGGGGGCCCGGGAAGTGGCGGAGGGCGGGCTGCCGGCCAAGCGCCGCGATCTCGGGCTGCTCGTCGCCCTCGACGCCCTGCTCCAGGCGGAGAGCGTGACCGCCGCGGCCTGCCGCATGTCGGTCTCCGCTCCGGCGATGAGCCGCACCCTCCACCGGATCAGAGAGGCCCTGCGCGACCCGGTCCTGGTCCGCACCGGCCGACGTATGGTCCTCACCCCGCGGGCCCTCGCCCTGCGCGACCGGGTGCACTCCCTGGTGCGGGAAGCGGAGTTGCTGCTCGCCCCGGAGGCGCGCACCTCCCCCGCCGAGGCGCGGCGCAGCCTCGGCATCGCCGCCGGCGACGGCTACGCCGGCGCCCTGGCCCCGCGGCTCGCCGCGGCGGCCCGTGCCGAGGCGGCGGGAGTGACCTTCCGCTTCCTGCCGCAGGACGAACCCCATCTCGTGGAGGGCCGGGCCGACATCGGCGTAGGGGAGATACCGCGGGACGTCCCCGGGCTCACCGTGGAGTCGCTCTTCCCCGACCACTACGTCGGCGTGGCCCGGGCTCAACATCCCTTCGCCGACGGCGAGGTGACGGTCGGTCAGTTCCAGGCGGCGGAGCACGTCACGGTCGACGGTACCGTCGACGGCCCCGTCGGGGCGGCCGTGGCCGCGCGCGGGCTGCGCCGCAAGGTGGTCGCGTCGGTGACCGACCGCATCTCCGCGCTGCTGATGGTGGCGGACACCGAGGCGGTCGCCGTCCTGCCGGCCGTCTCGGTGCGCCAGGCGGTCGACGCCCTGGGGCTGCGCCTGTTCACCCCACCCGTGCGGGTGGCGCCGGTGGCCGTCCGCATGGCCTGGCATCCGCGGCACGAGGCGGACCCCGCCCACCTGTGGCTGCGCAGGTGGCTACGGGAGATCCTGGCCGTCCCCGCCTGCACCGCCGCGCCCCGTGCGACCGCCGCGCCGGAGCCGGAGTGGGCGGCCGGTTGATCCGGACCCCGCCCCCGGCCGCCCGCCCACCCCGCGCGCGACCGAGAACACCCCGGCCAGCGCCATGATCCCGCCCAGCGCCCAGAACGCCGAGTGCAGGCCGGTGACGAAGGCGGAGGCCAGCGGTCCGTGCAGGGGCCGGGTGCCGATGAAGACGGCGACGGCGAGGTCGTGCGGGATCGAACGCGAGGCGATGAACAGAGCGGTGGAGTACGAGCAGACCCAGCCGACGCTGGCGAAGGTGCGCAGCATGCCGGAGGAGATGCCGAGCAGGTCGGGAGGTGAGCACTTCATCACCGCCGCGTTGTTGGCGGGCACGAACAGGCCGGTGCCCAAACCGTTGAGGGCTCCGGCCACGAGGACCAGCCACAAGCCGCTGTCCGGGGTGAGACAGGCGTACAACAGCAGCGCGACCGTCTCCGCGGCGAGTCCCGCGGTGGCGGGGCGGGCCGGCCCGTAGCGGTCGGCGAATCTGCCGCCCCAGGGGCTCAGGACGCCGCCGAGCACATAGCCGGGCACCATCACCAGCGAGGCGTGCAGCGGGGACAGGCCGCGCGGGCCCTGCAGATACATGATCACAAGGAACAGGACGGCGTAGTTGGCCAGCCCCTGGAACAGCGCGGCCAGCAGTGATCCGGCCATCATGGGCGTGCGCAGCAGCGACAGCCGCAGCATGGGTTCCCGCTGTGCTCGCTCCACCAGGACGAACGCGGCGAGCAGTACGGCTCCGCCGATGCCGCAGACGAGGGTGGCGGGGTCGGCGGGCGCGGAGGGCGCGCGCGTGATGGACCACAGGATGCCCAGCAGTCCGAGCCCCAGAGTGGCCATGCCCGCGATGTCGATGCGGTGCCGCACGCGTTCTCCCGTGTCGCGCAGGACGCGTGCCGACAGCGCGAGGACCGCGATGCCGAGAGGCGCGTTGACGAGGAAGACCCACCGCCACGACGTGTAGGTCACGATGACCCCGCCGACGGCTATGCCGGCGACCGCGCCCAGACTCCAGCCGATGGCGATCCAGCCGTAGGCCTTGCCTCTGCGCTGCGGCGGGTAGGCCGTGGAGACGATGGCGCCGCTGTTCGCCGTGATGCAGGCCGCGCCGATGCCCTGCAGCACGCGGAAGGCCACCAGGGCCGGTCCGCTCCAAGCCGCCCCGCACAGGACGGAGCCCGCGGTGAAGGTCGCGAAGCCCAGCCGGTACAGGCGGACATGGCCGTACATGTCGCCGAGGCGCCCCGCCTGGGTGGCCAGCAGCGTGGTGGTCAGCAGATAGCTGATGACGACCCACACCGCCGAGGTCACCGTCATGTGCAGGCTCTGTTCCACCTGCGGCAGGGCGAGGACCACGATCGTGGTGTCGATCGCCGAGATGAGGACTCCGGCCATGACCACGGCCAGGACCCGGCCCGGTGGGCCGGACCCGGATGCGTCGCGGTGCGCCGGTTCGGTTTCTACGGAGGTGTCTGTCACGGTCCGCGCTCTCCGAATGTCGCGTCGGGGACGACGTCATTCGGATCCTCCGTGTCCCGGCGGGTGACTGTCCAGGGCATGTCCCAGGGGGCGACTCTCGGTCATTGGCGTCATTTCCGCCCCTCGCACAGAAGTTCGCTGGTCGGCCGGGGTTAATCTCAGGTCACACCCGGCGCCGATGCTTGACTTCAGGGTAATTGCACTAGTCACGCGCATGGTTGACACTTCAACGCATAAACGCATTCAACGTTCGGCAAAAGGTTCTTCAAGCCCCGCGACCTGTGGGTTTCGGGCCCCGAACAACTCCTCCGCAAGCGGAATTTCGCCTCGCATGGCGACTTCTGCCCGGACTGCGTTGATGCCCGGTCAATCCATGGGGTAGGTCTTTTGCCATCTCGCTTTCGGGCGGAATGCCCGGCGCTTCCCTGCTTCGCCGAAAAGGCCGAGGCGTGCGTGCCATCGCGGAATCCCCGCAGGCAAGCGGGTGATACCGCCTTCTTGTTCTCGAGCGTGCCAACCCGTCCCATGCGTTGTGTGCGCCGGCCGCGGAGCCGAAACGTTCGGGCCGGGCACGAGTGAAAGGCCGAGGTATGCCCACCCTGTGCGAACCCGCCGTCGAAGTCCCCGAGCACGTCATCACCCAGGAGGAGACACTCGCCCTGGCGGAGCGACAGCACACCGACCATCCCCAGCTCAAACTCGCGCTCCGGCTCATCCGCAACACCGGAGTGAGCAAGCGCCACATCATCCAGCCCATCGAACAGACCCTGCGCCACCCGGGTTTCGAGGACCGCAACCGCACCTACGAGGAGCAGGCCAAGCGACGCGTCCCCGACGTCGTACGGCGAGCCCTGGACAACGCGCGGCTGGCGGCGGACGAGATAGACGCCATCATCTACGTCTCCTGCACCGGCTTCATGATGCCGTCGCTCACGGCCTGGCTCATCAACCACATGGGCTTCCGCTCGGACACCCGCCAGCTGCCCATCGCCCAGCTGGGCTGCGCGGCCGGCGGCGCCGCGATCAACCGGGCGCACGACTTCTGTGCCGCCCACCCCCGCAGCAACGTCCTCATCGTCTCCTGCGAATTCTGTTCTCTCTGCTACCAGCCGACCGACCTGGACATCGGATCGCTGCTGTCCGACGGGCTGTTCGGCGACGCCGTCGCGGCGGCGGTGGTGCGCGGCGAGGGCGGCAGCGGGCTCGGCCTGGAACGGAACGCCTCCTACCTGATCCCCCACACCGAGGACTGGATCTCCTACGCGGTCAAGTCGACCGGCTTCCACTTCCGCCTGGACAAACGCGTACCGACCACGATGGAACCGCTGGCGCCGGTGCTGCGCGAACTCGCGTCCGCGCACGGCTGGGACGCCTCACGCCTCGGCTTCTACATCATCCACGCGGGCGGCCCCCGCATCCTCGACGACCTGTGCCGCTTCCTCCAGGTCGAACCGGACGCCTTCCGCCACAGCAGGGCCACGCTCACCCAGTACGGCAACATCGCCAGCGCCGTCGTCCTGGATGCCCTGCGACGGCTGTTCAGGGAGGGCGGGGCCCCCGACGGAGCCCCCGGCATCCTCGCCGGCTTCGGCCCCGGCATCACCGCCGAGATGGCGGTCGGCCGGTGGGTGGGGGCGCCGGCGCCCCGGGTGGCGGCGCTGTCCGGCGCCGGACGCCGGGCGCCCGGGCTGGTCGGCGGCTGACGTCGGATGTGCGGCCGCATCCGTACCGACGCGACCGGCGGACGGCCGGTCGCCGCACACCTCAACCACCCGCCGTACAGGAGCAGGAGCTGACATGGTCGACGGTCTGATCATCCCGCCGGGACAGGGGCGCAAGTTCGTGACCCGGGCGCAGGAGGTCACCTTCAAGATCACCGGAGCGCACGCGCGCGCCGGGTCCGTCTTCGAAGTGGTGGTCCCGCCGGGCTTCGACGTGGGAGCCCATGTCCACTCCCGCAGCGAGGAGATGTTCTACGTCCTCGACGGCGAACTGGAGGTCCTCGCCTTCGAGCCGGAGCGGCGCACGCCCGACGACTGGCGCGACTGGCGCGCCGCCGACGGCCGCCGGCCGGTCCGGGCCGGCGCCGGGAGCTGCATGTTCGTCCCGCCGGGCTGCCCGCACGCCTTCTCCAACCGGACCGAGTCCCCCACCCGGATGCTCTTCCAGTCCGCCCCGCCGCCGGACCACGAACGCTACTTCGAGGAACTGCTGGAGATCTTCGACTCCGGCGGCACGGTCGACGCGGACGCCGTGCTGCGCCTGCGCGAGAAGTACGACATCGACCAGATCACGCCCCTGCGGTACGGCGAGCCGGTACCGGCCGCCGGGAGCTGACCCGTGCCGGAGATACTCGCGCTGTCCGGATCGCTGCGCCGGGAGTCGTACAACACCCGGCTGCTGCGCGTGCTGGCGGAGCTGGCGCCGCCGGGGATGCGTCTGCGGCCGTATCCCGGTCTCGGCGAACTCCCCCTGTTCAACGAGGACATCGAGCAGCTGGGCGACCCGTCCGCCGCGCCCGGCCCGGTCCGGCGGCTGTGCGCGGCGATCCGCGCCGCCGACGGTCTGGTCATCGCGACGCCCGAGTACAACCACTCCGTGCCCGGGGTCCTGAAGAACGCCGTCGACTGGGCCTCCCGCCCGCACGGCGCGGGGGCTCTGACGGGCAAGGCGGTGATGGTCACGGTCGCCACGACCGGCCCCCGTGCCGGGTATCGCGGGCTGTCCGACGCCGTCCGCCTGCTGACGGAGCTGGGCAACACGGTGGTGACCGAACCGGAGGTCGTGGTGCAACAGGCACGCGAGGTCCTGGTCACCAGCACCGACGGGCGGCCCCGGCTGCTGGACCCTACGGCGCGCGAGCTCCTTGCCATCCAGCTGGAGGCGCTCGGCGATCTCGTCACGGCGGGCGTCGCGGACACCGCCCTGCGCGCGGCACACCGCCACCGGGGCACCGTGCTCGGTGCGCTGGGCATTAGGGAGGCGGCCCCCACGCCGCCGGCCCCCGCCGTGCCTCAGGCGCCGCTGACCGCCGACCGGTGACAGGGCGTCCGGGGCCGCGGCCACGCCACCACGACATCGACGAAGGGAACGGCCATGGCCGACATTGTGGTGATCGGCGCCGGCCTGGGCGGACTCGCCGCCGCGCTGTTCTGTGCCCGGGCCGGCCACCGGGTGGTCGTACTGGAGCGCGACGACCCGCCCAAGCCGTACGCGAGCGTCGAGGAGGATTTCCGCCACTGGGACCGCTCCGGTGTGCCGCACTGCCGCCAGGGCCACACCTTCCTGGCGCTGTCCACGCGCGTGCTGCGCGAGCGGGCCCCGGACGTCCTCGCCGCCCTCGCGACGCGCGGCGCGACCCGGGTGCCGCTCGCGGCACCCGGCGACGACGAGAACGTGCTGTCCCGGCGCCTGGTCTACGAAGGCGTCCTGCACCGCGCCGTCGAGGCCGAGCCCGGCGTGACCGTCATGCCGGCGACCACCGTGCGGGGGCTGCTGTCGCGCGGCGAGTGCGACGGCGTGCCCCGGGTCGTCGGCGTGCGCACCGAACGCGGCGAGGAGATCACGGCGGACCTCGTCGTCGACGCCGGCGGGCGCCGCAGCCGGTGCGCCCGCCAGCTGGCCGACATCGGCGCCGCAGCGCCGGCCGAGACGGCGCAGCCCTGCGGCTTCTTCTATCTGACCCAGCACTTCCGGCTCCGGGACGGGCAGGCCTTCCCCGCCACCGGCGTGCCCATCCTGGCCCGGCTCGACTACACCAAGACCGTCGTCTTCCCCGGCGACAACCGCACCTTCCAGCTGTCCATGACCGTGGTCTCCGACGATCCGGTACGGCACCGGCTGCGCGAACCGGGCGTCTACGAGCGCTTCCTGGAGGCCGTGCCCCTCACCGCGCCCTGGGTCGCGGCGGGCGAACCACTCGACGAACCCCACCCCATGGCGCGCCTGGAGGACCGGTGGCGCCGGCTGACCGACGGCCGGGGACGGCCCGTGGCGGCCGGCCTGGTCCTGCTCGGCGACGCGGCCGTGCAGACCAACCCGGCGTTCGGCAGGGGCAGTTCACTGGCCCTGCTGCACGCCGGGCGGCTGGCCGACACGGCGGAGCAGGCGACGAAGGACCCGCTCGGGTTCGTCGTACGCTTCGAGGAGTGGACCCGCCGCCACCTGGGTGTCTGGTTCGACGCCCAGATCGCCGCCTCCCGCGAGCAGTTGAGGGAACTGCGGGCCGGGGTGCGCGGCGAGCCGGCACCGCCGCCCACGGATCCGGTCCACCGGTTCGTGACCGCGCTGACGGTGCTCGGCGCCCAGGACGACCAAGTGCGCCAGGTCCAGGCCCGTTTCCTCAACATGCTCATGGATCCACGGGAGCTGATGACCGACCCCGTGGTCGCGCCCCGGGTCCGCGCCCTGCTCGACCGGCAGCCGGCCCTCACCGCGCACGCGCCGGGCCCCGACCGGGCGGCGTTCGAACGGCTCGTGACCGGATGACGGCGGCACCCGGCCGCGCACGACACACAGCCACGATCACACGACGAAGGAAGGCTTCGATGGCAGACCACACCGAGTGGGGCGTCGGCCTGTGGAGGATGGCGGACCTGACCGTGCCCATGGCGCTGCGCGTGGCGGCCACGCTGCGTGTCGCCGACCACCTGACCGCGGCGCCGCGCACCGCCGAGGAACTCGCCCGCGCGGTGCGCGCCGAACCGCGGGCCCTGGACCGCACCCTGCGGCACCTGGTCACCGCGGGCGTGTTGGCGCGCGACGCGCGAGGCGCGTACACCCTCACCGACCGCGGCCAGGCGCTGCGCGACGACCATCCGCACGGCATGCGCTCCCGTCTCGACATCGAGGGGGCCGTGGGCCGGGCGGAACTCTCCCTGGGGGCGTTGCTGCACGCGGTGCGCACCGGTGAACTCGCCTACGCGACCTACTACGGGCGGCCCTTCTGGGACGACCTGGCGGCCGATCCCGCGCTGTCGGACTCCTTCGACGCCGTCATGGAGTTCAACCTGCGCAAGGTCGCCCCGTCCGTGCTCAAGGCCTACGACTGGGGTGCCCTGGCCCGGGTGGCCGACGTCGGCGGCGGCAACGGCGCCCTCCTCGTCCATCTGCTGTCCGGCCACCCCGAGTTGCACGGCACCCTCGTCGAACTGCCCGGGCCGGCGGCCGCGGCCCGCGACGCGTTCGCGCGGGCCGGGCTGGCGGACCGCGTCGCGATCGTCGAAGGCAGTTTCTTCGATCCCCTGCCGCCGGGCGCCGACGCCTATCTGCTCTCCGACGTGCTGCACAACTGGGACGACGACGCCGCCGTCACCATCCTGCGCCGGTGCGCGCAGGCCGCCGGTGCCGCCGGGCGCGTCCTCGTCATCGGCGGGCTCGGCGAGGACGGCGAGTCGCCCAGCACGGAGATGGACATGCGGATGCTCGCCTACTTCGGCGGCCGGGAGCGGGACCTGGCCGAACTCACCGGGCTCGCCCGGCGGGCCGGGCTGACCGTCGCCGCCGTGCACCGGGCGGCGGACATGTCGGTGGTGGAACTGACGTGCCAGGAGGAACCGGCGTGACCCGGCCCGTCATCGGCGTCCTGCATCCCGGCGGCCTGGGGGCGGCGGTGGGCGCCGCGCTGCGGACCGCCGGCCACGAGGTGCTGTGGTGTCCCGAGGGCCGCTCGGAGGTCACCGCCCGCCGCGCCGACGCGGCGGGGCTGACTCCGGTCGACAGCCTCGGTGAGCTGACCCGACGCTGCCAGGTGATCCTTTCCGTGTGCCCGCCGCACGCAGCCGCCGAAGTGGGCGCCGCTCTCGACGGGTTCACCGGTGTGTACGTCGAGGCCAACGCGGTAGCCCCGCACACCGTCCAGGACATCGCGCGCGTCCG
The DNA here is from genome assembly GCF_040612015.1 of Streptomyces sp. NPDC006476. Taxonomy (NCBI): domain Bacteria; kingdom Bacillati; phylum Actinomycetota; class Actinomycetes; order Kitasatosporales; family Streptomycetaceae; genus Streptomyces; species Streptomyces sp. NPDC006476. The sequence continues at coordinate 15,718 of NZ_JBEXPK010000048.1, forward strand.
GCAGGCGGACGGGGCCACGGTCGTCGACGGGGCCGTCCTCGGCCCGCCCCCGGGCGCACCGGACGAACTGCGCCGCTACCGCGTGCTGTTGTCGGGTGAGGCGGCCGAGGAGGTCGCCGTCCTGTTCCGGGCGGCAGGCTTCGGCACCGTTGTCCTGCCCGGCCCGGTGGGCGCGGCTTCCGCGCTGAAGATGGCCTGGGCCTCCTGGCTCAAGGGCTCCGCGGCGCTGCTGCTGTCCGCCCGCGCCCTCGCCCGTGCGCATGGTGTCGAGGGCGCCCTGCTGGAGGCCTGGGAACGGGACATGCCCGAACTCGCCGCCCGCGGCGCCGAAGTGGACCACCTGGTCAAGACCAAGGGCTGGCGCTGGCCGGGCGAGATGGAGGAACTCGCCGACGCGGCCGACGCGGCGGACCTGCCGGGCGAGCCCGTCTACCGCGGCGCGGCCGCGGTCTTCCGCGACGCGCTCGACAACGGCGCGGGCCCCGGCCCAGGCAGCCGCACCGGCCCGTGAACGAACCGACCACTTCCGGAAGGACGTACCGCATGACCACGACGTCGATCACGACCGCGCCGCCGGCGCCCGGCACCCCGCAGCGGCTGGAGCTGACCCCGCCGGCCTTCTCCGACGTGGCCCAGGAGCGCCACCACCGCAAGGAACGCCTGGCCGCCGCCCTGCGCCTGTTCGCGTACTTCGGCTACGAGGAGGGCGTGGCCGGCCACATCACCGTGCGCGACCCCGAACATCCCGACCGGTTCTGGGTGAATCCGATGGGCATGCCCTTCGGGCACGTCCGCGTCAGCGACCTCATCCTGCTCGACGACCGGGGCGAGGTGGTCGAGGGCTTCTACGGCACCCATCCGGCGCCCTTCTCCATCCATTCCGCGCTCTACCGGGCCCGTCCGGACATCCAGTGCGCCGCCCACAGCCACTCCACGTACGGGAAGGCCGTCGCGGCCCTCGGGCGCCCCGTCGAGCCCATCACCCAGGACGCCTGCGCGTTCTACGAGGACCAGGGGTACTTCGACGACTACACCGGAGTAGTGCTGGACGAGGCCGAGGGGAAGCGGCTGGCTGGCGCGCTCGCCGGCCACAAGGCCCTGATCCTGCGCAACCACGGCCTGATCACCGTCGGCGGCTCGGTGGACGCGGCGACCTGGTGGTTCATCGCCCTGGAACGTGCCTGCGAGGTGCAGCTGCTGGCCCGGGCCGCCGGGGAACCGCTCGCCATCGAGCACGAGAACGCGCTGCGGACGCGGGAGCAGGTCGGCAGCGACTTCATGGGCTGGCTCAACTTCCAGCCGCTGTACGAGCAGATCGTCCGGCTCCAGCCGGACCTCCTCGACTGACAGTGAGGATTGGGCACGACACCGCTCGGGGCCTGACTCTTCGACTGACTGGGCAGCTCGCGCAGCTGGGGTCGTCCGCGGCGTTCGAGATGGCCGTGCCGTACCGCTCGGCGATCCGGAACGGGACGAGGTCGGCCGGACTCTGCGGGAGGCGCAACGGCTACTGACCGTGGGCGAGGTCTTGGCGTCCATGCTGCAGATCAGGCGGGCGCTGGAGTCGATCCAGCAGATCGTCGACTGGGACAACCCCGGGTCGAAGAAGCTCGGCAACCAGTGCAACCAGACCGAGCGGTGGTGGCGGATCCAAGACGCCCTGTACAGCCAGACCTGCGGCGCCCTGCACAACGACGCGGTCACCAAGACCTTCAAGTACGACCGGGCCGAGGCGGAGACGCTCCTGGCGATGACCGCCGCACTGCTGCGGAACGTGCCCGTCGCCAGCGCGTGACGAGGCAGCCCGGCGCCCGCCCCGCGATCGAGACGAGGACCACGACGCCACGGGCAGGCGGTCGAGGGCGACGACGGCGAGGTTGGTCATGCTGCGTTTGACGTGTGCCCACGCGCCCTCAACGGGATTGAGGTCGGTTGAGTACGCGGGCAGCAGGAACACCGTCAGCCATTCACGCTCGGTGATCAGCTCACGCATGGCGTGGGAGACGTGCGTGTTCAGTCGGTCCCACACCAGCACGATCGGCGCCTTGACGAGCTGATGTACACCGTCGACCAGCGCGATGAAGTCGCGCTCGCCTACTTCGGCGCTTGCCTTTGCCCGCGGGGTGGGTGCGCAGGCGGTGGCACAGCCGAGCGGGAGCCGGGCCGCATCGCGATCAGCCCCATCAGGGACTTCAAGGAAGTTCACCCTGACGAGCCGAAGTCAGTAACGCGCGGATGTGGGAGCCGTCGACCGCCGCCCTGGAGAGGTCCAGGGCGTTCGCGCTGCGCAGCTTGGCCAGGAGGACCTCGTGCAGCCGGGGCCACAATCCTGCATCGATCCACTCGGCCAGGCGGCGCCCAGGTCATGCCAGAACCGAATCCGAGTTCCTGTGGCAGGTGTTCCCAGGCGATCCCGGTGTGCAGGACGAACAGGATGCCCTGGAACACCAGCCGGTCCGGATGCCGCTTGCGTCCCGGATGCCGGGACCGACGCTCAACGCTGGGAAGCAGCGGCTCGATCACCGCCCACAGCTCGTCATCCACTTCCCACGGCTTCGGCCGCGCCACCCCGCACCCCCGGATCATCGGTCTTGGAGTGATCCAACCATCTCGAAGATCATTTCGTTAGGAGTTAAGGCGTGCTGCACGCGCCGGACTGCGAAGAGGCTCCGCAGGGCGCACCGTGTTCGGTGTGGAGCACGCGTTGAACGTGGCGGAGGACCCGGGGACGCGTCTGTGCACGCTGTGCGGGTGCGCCCAGGAGCTCACGCCTCTTCTGCGCGGCTTCGACCACATCACCGACTCCGCCACCGGCGACTCCTGAGTCAGCGCCCAGCCAGGCACACCTCCTCGTCAGCCGAGGCGGAGGGTGGTCAGGGCGGTGTTCCAATCGGTGACGATGGCTTTCTGCGCGGCGGCGAGGGGCGTCGCCCCACTCCGGAGACGGCGACGTCAGGACCGCGCGTCGGCCGTGCGCCGTCGGGGCGGCTCGGACCCTACGGTCCACACGTACGTCGCGGCGCATGGCCCCGGCCACTACCGCAAGCTCGGCATGGACGTTCGCATCGGCACGGTGCTCTGCGTCCAGGGGCCGGAGCTCGTCCCCGCGTCGTGCGTCTCCTCCTCGTGGTGGATCGGTCTGCCTGACCCGGTCAGGGGCGCGCCTGTTCCGCCCCGTTGGGTGGCGATGATCTCCGCCGCGATGGATAGGGCCGTCTCCTCCGGTGTGCGGGCACCGAGATCGAGGCCGATCGGCGATCTCAGCCGGGCCAACTCCCCGTCGGTCAGGCCCGCTTCCCGCAGCCGTCTTTCCCGGTCGGCGTGCGTACGGCGTGAGCCCAGCGCGCCAACGAACGCGGCCGGCCTCCGCAGGGCCGCTGCCAGCAGGGGCACGTCGAACTTGGCGTCGTGGGTGAGCACGCACAGCACCGTGCGCGCGTCGGTCGCGGTGTCGCGCAGGTAGCGGTGCGGCCAGTCGACGACGACATCGTCGGCCTCGGGGAAGCGGTTCGTGGTGGCGAAGACGGGGCGGGCGTCGCATACGGTGACGTGGTAGCCGAGGAACTTGCCGACCCGTACAAGTGCCGCGGCGAAGTCGATCGCCCCGAAGACGATCAGGCGGGGCGGAGGCACACTCGACTCGACGAGCAAGGTCAGTCCACCGGGGCAGCGCGAGCCGTCCGCCGACAGCTCGACCGTGCCGGTGCGGCCGGCGTCCAGCATGGCGCGGGCTTCACCTGCCGCCGCACGGTCCAGTTCCGTGTGCCCGCCGAGTCCGCCTTCGTACGAGCTGGCCCGGGAGGGCCGGGATGGCTCCCCTACCGCTTCGCTCGGCCGCACCAGCAGGGCCGTGCCGAGGAGATCGGCGGGGCCGCGTACGACGCGGGCGAGGGCTGCCGGCTCGTCCCGGACGGCAGCCGACAGGGCCGACCGGAGCACCGGCCTCCCAGGCGCGTCCGTGCCGACCGGGGTGACCATGATGTCGATGATCCCGCCGCAGGTCAGACCGACCGCGAAGGCGTCCTCGTCACTATATCCGAACCGTTCGACGACCGTCTTGCCGTGCTGCAGCGCCTGGACGCAGAGGTCGTACACCGCTCCCTCCACGCAGCCGCCCGAGACGGAGCCGATGGCCGTGCCCTCGCTGTCGACGGCGAGAGCGGCGCCGGGGCCGCGCGGGGCGCTGCCGCCGACGGCCACGACGGTGGCGACGGCGAACGCGCGGCCCTCCTCCATCCAGCGGTGCAGGTCCCCGGCGAGATCAAGCATGGACGCCTGCCATCAGGACGCGGTCGGGGCGGATCGGCAGGTCCCGGTGGCGTACGCCGGTCGCGTGCCAGACCGCGTTGGCGACGGCCGCGGCGGCGCCCACGATGCCGATCTCGCCGATGCCCTTGATGCCGACCGGGTCGTCGGGGTCCGGGTCGTCGATCCAGTCCGCCTCGATGGCCGGAACGTCGGCGTGGGAGGCGACGTGGTAGCCGGCGAGGTCGGCGCCGTAGTGGCTGCCCAGGGCACGGTCGCGGACCGCCTCCTCGTGCAGGGCCATGGAGATGCCCCAGGTCATGCCGCCAACGAACTGGTTGCGGGCGGTGAGCGGGTTGACGATCCGGCCGGCCGCGAAGATGCCGAGCATGCGGCGCACCTGGACCTCGCCGGTGGCGGGGTCGATGGCGACCTCGGCGAACTGGGCGCCGAAGGAGTGTCGTTCCGTCCTGGCGAGGGCGCCGAGGGCCTCCGTGGTGTCGGACCGTACGGTGACCCCCTCCGGCGGGATGTCGGCGCCGAGGGCGAGCCTCTCCCGCAGCTCCTGTGCGGCGGCCATGACCGCCCACGCCCAGGAGCGGGTGCCCATGGAGCCGCCGGCGATGAACGCGGGGCCGAGGTCGCTGTCGCCGATGCGCACCTGGACATGTTCCGTCGCGATCTGAAGGGCGTCGGCGGCGATCAGGGTGAGTGCGGTCCGGGCGCCGGTGCCGATGTCGGCGGCGTTGACCTCCACGGTGAAGGTGCCGTCCGCCTCCGCCGTTACGGCCGCGGTGGACGGGCCGGCACCCGCCGGGAAGGATGCGGCCGCTGTGCCGGTGCCGAGCAGCCAGCGTCCCTCGCGGCGCAGGCCGGGGCGAGGGTCACGGTCGGCCCAGCCGAACCTGCGGGCGCCTTCCCTGAAACAGGCGATCAGGTTGCGGCCGCTGAACGGCAGCCCGGACACCGGGCCCGCCGCGGGGTCGTTGAGGGCGCGCAGTTCGATCGGGTCGAGACCGCACTTCTCGGCGAGTTCGTCGATCGCCGACTCCAGTGCGAACGATCCCGGTGCCTCGCCCGGCGCGCGCATGTACGTCGGGGTCGGCACGTCGAGCCGGACGAGCCGGTTGGCGGTGTGGTGGGCGTCGGCGCCGTACATGGTCCGGGCGGGGCCGGCGGCCGATTCGATGAACTCGTGCACGGTGGAGGTGGCGCTGAGGGAACGGTGCTCCAGCGCGCGCAGCCGGCCGTCGGCATCGGCGCCGAGCCGCAGGCGCTGCCGGGTGGGGCTGCGGTAGCCGGTGAGGGAAAACATCTGACGGCGGGTCATGACCACGCGGACCGGGCGGTGCAGTGCGGTCGCGGCCATGACGGCGGCCACCTGGTGTGCGCGGATGCCCTTGCTGCCGAAGCCGCCGCCGACGTGTTCGGAGCGCACCCGGACAGCGGACGGGTCGAGCGAGAACATCTGCGCGAGTTCGCTCGCGACCCAGAAGGTGCCCTGGTTGGAGTCGACGACTTCGAGACGGCCGCCGTCCCAGCGGGCGGTCGCCGCGTGCGGCTCCATCATGTTGTGGTGCTCTTCCGGGGTGGTGTACTCGGCGTCCACGACCACCGCGGAAGCGGCGAGTTCGGCCTCCAGGTCGCCCTTCTCGATCACCGCCGGTCCATGGCTGTCGAGCGGGTACGCGTCGGGGTGCTCGCTGGTGAAGTCGACGTCGTGCGGCTCCTGTTCGTAGTGCACGACCAGCGCTTCGGCGGCCTCCCGGGCCCGTTCGGAGGTGTCGGCGACGACCAGCGCCACCGGCCAGCCGGCGTGCGGCACCCTGTCGTGCTGGAAAACGGCCGCGGTCGGGTCCGGAACGCCCAGCACACCGACGTACCCCGTCTCGACCCGCGGGGCGTTGCCGTGGTGCAGGATGGCTACCACACCGGGCATGGCGAGGACGTCGGCGGTGTCGATGGAACGGATTCGGCCGCGGGTGACCGTGGACACCACCAGCCAGCCGTACGCAAGGTCGGCGAACGGGATCTCACCGGCGTAGCGGGCGGCTCCGGTGACCTTGTCGCGGCCCTCCACGCGCGTGTGCGCAGTGCCGACGGCGTTCTTGCGTGCCGTGGGGGTGGTGGTCATCGGGCGGCCTCCTCGGTCAGTTCGGTCAGCACGGCCACGACGAGGTTGCGCATGAGGGTCACCTTGTATGCGTTGTGCGGCAGCGGTTTCGCCGCGGCGAGTTCGGCGTCCGCGGCGGCGGCGAAGGTCTCGGCGTCGGCAGGCGCTCCGTGGAGGACGCGTTCGGCCGTCGTCGCCCGCCACGGCCGGGATGCGACCGCCCCGAAGGCGAGGCGTACGTCGCGTACGACGCCGTCCCGGACGTCGAGCGCGGCGGCGACGGAGCCGATGGCGAAGGCGTACGAGGCACGCTCGCGCACCTTGCGGTAGCGAGATCGGGCGGCCACCGGAGCGGGCGGCAGGGTGACGCCGGTGATCAGCGCGCCCGGCGGCAGCGCGGTCTCGCGGTGCGGGGTCTCACCGACCGGCAGGTAGAAGTCGGCGAGGGGCAATGCGCCGGGCCCGTCGGCGGTTTCGTACGACACGACCGCGTCGAAGGCGGTCAGCGCAACGCCCATGTCCGAGGGGTGGATGGCCACGCAGTGCTCGGAGGCACCCAGGATGGCGTGGTTGTGGTGCTCGCCCTCGATCGCGGGGCAACCGCTTCCGGGCGCACGCTTGTTGCAGGGCTTGGTCACGTCGGCGAAGTAGCCGCAGCGGGTGCGCTGGAGCAGGTTGCCTCCGACCGTGGCCATGTTGCGCAGCTGGCCGGAGGCGCCGGCCAGTACCGCCTGTGCCAACGCTGGATAGCGGCGGCGGATCTCGGGGTGGGCGGCGAGGTTGTTGTTGGTGATGGTCGCGCCGATGCGCAGGCCGCTGTCCGCCGTCACCTCTATGCCGTCCAGGGGCAGTTCACGGACGTCGACCAGGCGGGTGGGCCGCTCGACGCCGGTCTTCATCAGGTCGACGAGGTTGGTGCCGCCGCCGAGGAAGCGGGCGTCGGGGTCGGCGTCCAGCAGGGCCAGGGCCCCGGAGACGTCGAGGGCCCGGTCATAGGCGAACTCCCTCACGCTGCCGCCTCCTCGGTTTTCGCTTCCGCCGCCTGGGCCACGGCCTGGACGATCGACACGTAGGCGCCGCAGCGGCACAGGTTCCCGCTCATCCGTTCCCGGATCTCCTCGGCGCTCAGGGGTGGTGGTCCAGCCTCGGGGCGGACGTCGTGGGTGACGGCACTGGGCCAGCCGGCCGCGTGTTCCTCGATCACCGCGATCGCCGAGCAGATCTGACCGGGGGTGCAGTAGCCGCACTGGTAGCCGTCCAGGTCGAGGAACGCCTGCTGGACCGGGTGCAGTCGGTCGCCCTCGGCCAGGCCCTCGATGGTGGTGATCTCGCGTCCTTCGGCGGCCACGGCGAGTTGCAGACATGACACCGCCCGGCGTCCGTCGAGCAGTACCGTGCAGGCGCCGCACTGCCCCTGGTCGCAGCCCTTCTTGGTACCGGTCAGGTCGAGGCGCTCGCGCAGGGCGTCGAGCAGGGTGGTGCGGTGGTCGACGGGGAGACTGTGCTTCTCGCCGTTGATGTTCAGGGTGATGTCGCTGGACGTTGACGAGGGGGCTGGAGCCATGTTCAGCCTTCTTTCACGTGTCCTGGACACGTCGGAGCGTCAGTCCGACGCTAGAGTGAGCTCAAGCGGACAGTTGTCCGCTATCGGTCGAACGTATTGGACAACTGTCCGGTTCTCAAGGACCGCTTTCGGACACAAGTCGGCGAGGAGGACGAGTGCGGCAGAGGAACGACCCGCATCTGCGCTCGGACGCGCAACGCAACCGCGAACGCATTCTGGAAGTGGCCCTCACCGAGCTTTCCCGGGCCGCCGACACCCCGCTGAGCGCGATCGCCAAGAAGGCGGGCGTCGGCCAGGGCACGTTCTACCGGAACTTCCCCAACCGCGAGACGCTCGTCCTCGAGCTCTACCGCCACGGAGTACAGCAGATCGCCGACACCGCGTCCGTGCTGCTGGAGACCATGGAACCCGACCGCGCGCTGCGGGCATGGATGGACCACCTCGCCCGGTTCGCGATGACCAAGGCCGGCCTGGCGGAGGCGATTCGCCAGGCCCTGAGCACCTCGCCCGGGAAGGCGGCGAAACCGGGCCACACCCCAGTGACCGAGGCTGCAGGCCTCCTGCTCCACGCCTGCGAGGAGGCCGGCGCGATCCGTCCCGGCGTCACAGCCGACGACTTCATGCTGGCCATCGCCGGCCTGTGGCAGCTCGCCCCGCACGATGACTGGCAGCCGCAGGCGACACGCCTGCTGGACATCGTCATGGACGGACTTCGCGCGGGGGCGCCCGGACGCCGGAGCTCGTCCGGCCTATCAGGCCGACGGTAGGCACCAGCGCCTCGTGACACGGTGCGGCCCGTGTTGGGGCCATCTCCGCCCGAGCGGAGGTGGCCCGTACCGGCGTACGCGCGAGATCGAAACGGAGCCGCCCGCTCCGCGCGAGCGGAGATGACCCGCCCGCGGTCAGCACGAATGCCGGCGGGCGGCATTTACGGTCGGCGGCCAGATGGACCTTGCTGGTCTGCCCACCCCTGGAGCGCCCGAGTAGAGCGGCCTTCAGCCGGAGTTTCCGCCGCCGCCAGCCGTTGAATCCCCTATGTCGTGCAGGTTCGAGTACTGTTCCCCGTCGTTGCGGGACGGCGAAGGGCCCTCGCATTAAGTGCCTGACGCTGTCGGGGATCTTGAAAGCCGCGGTTGGCGATCACGCCTGGTGGGGTCTGCCATGGGGCAAATTACACAGTCACAGTCCGTTTTGGCTGCCTCGCGGCGACGCGCGGCACGCGATCAACAACCTGTGCTCCATGGCAATCTGCGGACCAAACGATGTTGTGGAGCCGGAGGTACACCGCTCATTGCGGCGAACTGCAACCCCACTGTCAGGAGACGCCGTCCGGGCGTCGAGCTGCGCCGGCTGCGCCTGGCCAGTGGGCTGAGGAGCAGCGAGGTGGCGGAGCGGTTGATGGTCTCCCGGCCCAAGATCAGTCACCTGGAGAACGGCCGCCGCAGCATCAGTCCCCGCGATGTGCGCGATTTGTGCGCGGTCTACGGGGTGACGGACCCGCAGGTCATCGAGTCTTTGTTGCAGATGGCCAAGGAATCGGGGCAGCCGGGCTGGTGGCAGGCCTATGGCGAGATCCCCCAGAGCGTCTACGTCGCCCTGGAGACGGACGCCGTCTGCCTCCGCACCTACGAATCGATGGTGATCCCGGCTATGCTGCAGACCCCGGCCTACGCCTGCGCGGTCATCGGGGAAATGATCCCCCTGCTCACCACCGAAGAGGCCGGCACACGCCTGAAGGTGCGGCTGCACCGTCAGCACCGGATCTACGACCCGGCCCGGCCGCTGCGCCTGTGGGTGGTCCTGGACGAATCGGCACTGCGCCGTGTGGTCGGCAGCCCGGACGTCATGCGCGAGCAGTTGGAGCATCTGAACGCGCTCGGCGCCGAGCCGACATCACGGTGCAGGTCCTCTCCTACACGGCGGGCGCCCATCCGGGCCTGTCAGGAGCGTTCACCATCCTGCGGTTCGCCGACAGCTCCGCATCGGTGCCGGTGGTGTATCTGGAGCGGTTCACCAGCGACCTCTATCTGGAAAAGCCATCCGACGTGCGACACTGCAGCGTGCTCCACGACCACCTGCAGGCCCTCAGCCCCGACAGCAGCCGCGACTTCATCACCGACATCACCAAGACGTACGTCGACGCGGCAGCCACCCTGAGCGCGGCGACGACCGGTGAACGGTGAATCCACCGACAGGCTTCGCCAGCGGTGGGACAGGTCGGGGATCTTGGAAAGGGCCTGTCAGGGGCGGTCGTCATGCGAGGTGAAGACGTCCAGCAGGTGTCGTACCGGCACGTGTACCTCTGCTGGATGGCGCAGGGTGCCGTCTAGGCAGAGGATGTAGCGCGTGCGCCGTCCCTCCCGTTCGCGGCGCAGGCAGCCAGCCTGTTCGAGGTCGGTCACGATGCTCTGCGCGGTGCGTTCGGTGATGCGACAGAGGGCGGCGATGTCGCGGAGCCGGGCGGCAGGGTCGCGGGCGATGGCGAACCAGACTCCCACCATCGGTTGAGGGTGACGGCCGGGGTGAGCCAGGAACGAATGAGCCGTAAGGCCCTGGGCCAGCAAGGCAGTTGGGGCTGGTGGGACGGGGCCGGTCCCCCTCTCTGGCCCCTCCTCGGGACGACCTGGTTCTTCGCGTACCTGTAGCCCTTGCCGATCTCCGCGTTGGTCGTGGCTGTAGTGCGGGGCATGACCGAGTTCGGCGAGGCGTTCACGCAGCCGGCGTTCGGTGAGGAACTGCGGGACGAGCAGCGGTATCTGGTACGGCTCCTCCGGCGTCGGCTCCGACATCCCCACGCCGACTTCGTCGATGGGCACGTCGGCGGTAGATGCGCTGCTGCATGGGGTATTCACCGCCGCGGCGACGATCCGGTCGATCACACCGAGTTCCCCGAAGACCTCCTCACTGCGGGGCTGGATGCCCTTGCCGGGGGAAAGAAATGGCTGCGGCGCCTTGTCGATCAGCAGGAAGGCGATGTTCCGGCGGGTGAGGCCGATGGAGGGTCAGCCCTGCCGCGCCCGTGCTCCTTCGATAAGTCCAGTACGGGCTGCACGAGGGTCCCGCCGGGGTCAGGGCACCAGGACGGTGCGCACGCCCGGTACCTCGGATGGGGACCACGCGGTTTCGACGTCGGCGAGGGGTACCGACTTGGCGGTGACCTTGACGCCTCCGGCCTCGATTACGTCGACGAGGGACGGCAGTTCCTCCAGGTAGGTCCGGGTCGAAACGGCACCCTGGCCGTTGCCCTGGAGGCGGAAGTTCGCCGAGCGCAGCGCGACCGACGGCAGTTCGATGGTCGGGCCGGCCATGGCGCCGATCTGGATCCAGTCCAGGGCACGGCCGCGGTCGGAGCGGGCCCGCAGGACCGCCATGATCGCCTCACTGGCGGGCTTGCCCCAGAGGTAGTCGATGACCAGGTCGACCTCGGCGGCCTCCTTGGCCAGAGCCGCGGCGGTGGCGTCGGCGTTGCCGGTGAGCGCGACGGTCGCATCGGCGCCGAGCCCGGGCAGGGTCGCCAGGCGGGCCTGGTCACGGCCGGCGCCGACGACCCGGCCCGCGCCGAGGCGCTTGGCGACCTGGACGGCCATCTGGCCGGCGTTGCCGGTCGCGCCGAGGATCAGCACCGACTGCCCGGCCTCGATCGGGACACGGCGGCGCAGCGCAACCCAGGACGACATGGCCGGGTTCATCGCCGCGGCGATCTTCACCACATCCGTGCCGTGGGGCAGTGGGATGCTGCGGCGGCTGTCGATGACGGTCCGGGTGGCCATCGGGCCCACGAGGTCGTCATCGGCGACGAAGTACACCAGCCTGCCGTCCTCGCGCCGGCCGACCCCGTCGATGCCGGGCACCATCGGCAGCTTGCCGGTGCTCGTGTAGTGGCTGCCCGATGCGCCGGTACGCACCCTGGGGTGCAGGCCCACCGCGAGGACATCGACCAGCGCATGGTCTTCGTCGGTCGGGGCGGGCAGGTCGAAGCGCTGGTAGCGAGGCGGGCTGTCGAATGAGCTGACGACGGCGGCGTGAATGTCCACGAGCACTCTCTTCCGACTTGGTACGTGACACAAAGTTTTTGGTACGTGACACCAATTAAATTAGTAGGTGCCGCGTACCTTTGCAAGTAGCATTGGGGCATGACCGCATCCCACGACATGCCGCCCGCGCCATCGCCCGCAGACGAGGACTTCGGACTGGTCGACGCCTTGGCCCAACTCTCGTTCCTGGTGCAGAACGGCCTGGCCGAGATCGCGGGACAGTACGACCTGTCGATCACCCAGACGCGGCTGCTAGGGATACTCCGGGACCGGGAGCCGACCATGAACCAGCTCGGCCGCCACCTCGGCCTCGACAAGTCCTCGATCACGGGCCTGGTCGACCGTGCGCAGCGCAGGGGACTGGTCACCCGCACCGTCAGCGCCGTCGACCGCCGCTCGTACCAGGTGACGATCACCGACGCCGGCCGTCAGCTCGTCGACCAGGTCGCCGCTCAGTTCGCCGAACAGATCCAGAGGTTTGCCGAGCCACTGCCCGAAGCCGACAGGAAGCGGCTGTCACAGCTGGCGACCCGGATCGTGACCGCCGACGCCCAGGTCCACGGCATCGCCCTGCGCTCCACACCCCGCTGACCGGACTCCACCAGACGGAGCTGCGCGGCACCGCCACCCCGTGTTTGCCCACGACGACGCCGCGCTCGAACGCCCGGTGCGCCGCGGCGATGTCCGCGAGCGGGTACACCCTGTCGATCGCCGGGCGCAGTGCCCCAGATGCCGGGCTGTGCTGCTGGGCCGCATCGCCACCGCCCACCCCAGCGTGACCAAGGCGTGGGTCGGCGCCCCGTCGCACTTGCGTCCTGCCGAGCTCAGATGGTGTCCCGCCGAGTGGTGTAGCCGGTCGTGCGATGTGAAGTCCTGCTGGTACTCGCCCTCATCAGCGCCGTCACCGTGGTCTTCACCGGCGCTCTGGCCCGCAAGGCCGGCACCGCGCTGGGAGTCGGCGACACCGCCCTGACGGTGTGGTCGATCGCGAAATGGCCCGTGCTGGCGGTCCTCGTCACGGTCATGATCGCCCTGCTGTACTGGGCCACCCCGAACGCACGGGTGAAGGGGTTTAGGTGGATCACCCCGGGCAGCTTCCTCGCCCAGCTCATCTGGCTGCTCGCCTCCGCCGGCTTCGCGTTCTACGTCGCGAACTTCGCCTCGTACAACAAGACGTACGGCACCATGGCGGGCGGCATCGTCTTCCTCATCTGGCTGTGGATCAGCAACCTGGCGATCCTGCTCGGCCTAGAATTCGACGCGGAGATCGTACGGCAACGGGCGATCGCCGGCGGCATGCCACTCCGCCAGGAGCCCTACACCCAGCCCCGCGACACCCGGAAATGGGACCAGCAAGACCTGCGTCGGCCGGACGATCCCTGACCGGCACACAAGTGCCTTGATTACTGCCGCGTGCTTGGGATAACCGCAGTTCATGAGGGTGATGACGGGGCTGCATGAGACCGACCGGCTTGTGACGCAGCGGGCGGCGTCCCGCATCCCGCCGGGAGTGGCCGGGGTGTTGTCGGCGGTCGAGGAGTGTGCGGAGAGTACGAAACTGTGGTGCGGTGCCGCCGCCGTAATGGCGTGGCGGGGCGGGCGACGGGGCCGAGTAGCGGCGGCCGCCGGGCTGGGAGCCCTGGTGGTCGCGCAGCTGGCCTCGAACGGTCTGTGCAAGCAGCTCGCCGACCGCCCCCGGCCGCCCAAGGAGTGGATCCTCCACGACGAGGTAGCCGACCGGCCCGCCTCGTCCTCGTTTCCGTCGGGGCACACCGCGGCCGCGGCTGCCTTCACCGCCGCAGTCGCGCCCAGCTGGCCGGCCGCCGGCGCCGTGTGCGCAGTGCCGGCAGCCTTGGTGGCCCTCGAACGGGTGCAGTCCGGTGCCCACTACCCCAGCGACGTCGCAGCCGGCGCCGCCATCGGCATAGCCAGCGCCTGGCTCACGCGTCACACCCCAGCCCTGCTCCTGCGCCACTGGCTCTAGCCACCTCATGAACGGCCCGAGAGGAAGGAACCGCTCGTACGCCGTCTTCAGCCGCCCGGTGTACCGCTTCACGCACGACGGGTCCCCTCGATCCACAACTGCGCGTGGTCTGCGAGAGCCCGAAGCGGGACCGGCCAAAGGCGTTCACCAAGCCGGATGCGGAGTTCTATGTGAGCTGCCGAGACCAGGACTTCCTCAAAGTCGCCGGAAGCAAGTACTGAGTGACCCTGGAGTCGCTGAAGGCCACGGGGGCTTTCGCGGACGATGAGCGCCTTTTCGGTCTCAAGAAGTGTGATCGGACATCGAGGCCATCAGTGACGCCGGGGGCGCCAGCAACTCCGACCCCGTGATCCGCCAGTCGCCCGTCGCGAGCATGTCAGGGGCAGGGGTAAGGTCCGGACGGGCCGGCGCCGAACGCAGTCGGCACGAGCCCGCTTCGACAGGGGTGGCCGGGCGGCGGCCACAGCCGCCCCCCGGTGGGGGCTACGCGGCATCGAAGTCCGCGATCCGTACTCCATCTGGCGGGGTGGCCGGGTGCTGTGGACGGCCCAGTTGCCGGGCCGGCACACCCTGTGCCGGCCCGGCAGACCTGGCAGTGTCAGCTCACGTTGCCTTGGTTCTGGGAGAGGTGGTCTGCTCGCCCGGGTTCGCAGCGCGCAGGACGAGAGGACGAGGATTCCCCGACAGTGATCGCGCGTCGGCCGGGCGGCACAGCTACCCTGAGGCCGCGCCTGGGTCAGATGTCGGGGGGCAGTTCGTCCGCGCGTTCGCCCGTGACGAGATAGACCACCCGCTGGGCGACTGAGACCGCATGGTCGGCGAACCGCTCGTAGTAGCGGCCGACCAGTGTGACGTCCACGGCCGTCTCCACCCCGTGCTGCCACTGCTCGTCCATCAGGTGCTGGAAGACCGCGCGATGCAGCTCGTCCATGCGGTCGTCGTCCTGCTCCAGCTGGAGGGCGGCCTTCACGTCCCCAGTGATGATCACTTCGGCGGCCTGCGCCATCAAACGCTGCGCGAGCTGCCCCATCTCCAGGACCGTGCGGCGCAGATCGCGGGGAACGGCCCGTTGCGGGTAACGCATCCGGGCCAGCTTGGCCACATGCTGGGCCAGATCCCCGGAGCGTTCCAGGTCCGCGCTCATCCGCAGCGACGTGACCACGATCCGCAGGTCCGTGGCGACCGGCTGCTGCCGCGCCAGCACCGCGATCGCCCTCCCCTCCAGATTCCGCTGCCGCTCATCGACCCTCCGGTCCGCGGAGATCACGGTTTCGGCGAGCTGGAGGTCGGCGTCCAGGAGGGCGGTGGTCGCCAGCCCGATGAGCGAGCCGACCAGGTTCGCCATCTCCACCAGACCCTCACTGATCGCGTTCAGCTCCTCGCGATAGACCTGCCGCATCGCATCCTCACCTCCAGCCCTGTGCCCGCCGGCCTGCACCCCACCGCCAGACTCGCACACGACGGACACGCCAGCGCCCCACCGCGCATCCCTGGATGACGTGCGGCCGGCGGCCCTCAGTGATCGGCGGTGACGGCGCCGTTCGGGGTGTCGCCTGTCCGTCAAGGCCTACCTCGCCAAAGTGGCAAGGGATCGGCGTCCAGCCCGACGCGACTGACATCGTCTGCCATGGCGGACAGGGACGTCACGCCAGAAGGCGTCCAGATTGGATTCCATGCCGACGGGCACCACCCCCACAGCGACGGCCGGCTTCCCCAACCTCGCCATCGCCTTGGCCCGCTCGATCGGCTGGACAACATGGCCGCCGCTGTCGACTACTACCGGTCCCATCCCGATCACGCACTCGACCTCATCAAGACCGGATCATGAGAACGCTCGCGCCTTGCATCCCCAGGGGCGGCGCACCTTCGACCCCCTGTGTGGGTTCGGGTTGTGTTTCGGCTGCGGGTTGGTTGTGGCTCGTCGCGCCCACGCGGCGCAGCCCCCAAGGTCGGGATGGGACGGGTAGGGGCGGCAGGGGCGAAAACCCAGTGTCACCCGCGCCTCGCGATGGCCCGTCCTCCCAGCGTCCACGACCAGTGGTAACGGCCCGCTCCGACCCGGTAAGGAGGGAGCGTGTCGGGGCCGCACGACGCCGTACCCACCCCTCGGTGGGCGGCGTCCAGGTGGACGGAGACGTACGGGCGGGCGGTGAGTTCGTCGTGATGACGCGCGGCGGCCAGGTCCGCGACCGTGAAGTGGGTCAGGGCAACCTGCCGGGGGATGTCCAGGTGAACGGTCACCCCGGAACCGGAGCCACTGTCACCCGTGAGCGCGAACCAGCGCACCCCGTACCGCCCACCGCTCTCCTGCGGATGGACGTACGGGGTGAACAGATCCCGCACCGCAGAGCGGTAGCGGCCGACCGGACAGCCGGCCCGACGATCGGGGTACGACTCGCCGGGGCCGTGCCCGAACCACTCCACCTGGTCCAGCCCGCTCGTGACGCTGTAGACGGTGCCGACCCGGGGCAGGTCGTCGAGGCCGTCGGGGACCACCGCGGTCTCCTCCACGAGGAGGGCGTCCGCGGACAGCGCGGTGAAGGTCTGCTCGTGGACGACGGGGCCCTTCGCGGTGGCGTACTCGGCGCGTACGACGAGGCGCTCGCCGTCGCGCTTGATGTCCGTCAGCGACCGCTTTGGATTCGTCAGGCCCCACTCCGCCCACAGAGTGGCGGCTCCGCCGAGGCGGTCGTTGTCGGTGGGAGCGCGCCACAGGCTGAGCGTGGGCGGAGCGGTGAGGAGGGGATGGATGAGGAAACCCTGGTCGTCGACCTCGGGCCGGTGGGGGGTGCGGGCCCCGGCAGGCACCGGCGGGGCGCTCGTCCCGGTGCCTGTCACCGCTCCGGCGCGGGACGGGAGCCCGCGAACCTCTCCCCGCAACCGGACCTGCGGTGCGCACAGTTCGGTGCCGCGCGGTGCCCATGTCTGGTCGGCGGCGGTGGAGACGCGCAGAGTGAGCCAGAGCTCTCCCGCCTCGGGCAGAAGCGCGAGCAGGTGAGGAGGGATCGGGATCGCGGCGGAGTCTCCGGGGCCGATCTGTGGGAGCTCGGCCGGAGTGGTGACGGCGGTGTCGTGGACATCGGCATCGGCATCCGCGTCGGCGTCAGCGTCAGCATCGGCATCGGCGGTCTGCAGGTGCCACTGGCCGGTCAGCCACCCAAGATCGCGGAAGTGCTGGCGGTTGTGGACCAGCACCTCGCCCGAGTCGAGCAGTTCCAGGCGTATGGGTGAGGCGAGTTCCCGGTGCTCGTACATCCCCGGTTTGGGTGTGCGGTCGGGAAGCACGAGCCCGTCCGCGCAGAAGGCACCGTCGTGCGGGCTGTCGCCGAAGTCACCGCCGTACGCCCAGCGGTAGCCGGGCGCGGTGACGCCGTCCCTGTATCCGTCGGTCGTGTCCGGGCCGGCGGGGCGTGAGTCGGAGAGCCGTTGAAGGATGCCGTGGTCCCAGAACTCCCAGATGAAACCTCCTTGCAGACCGGGTGTGGACTCGATGGCCGTCCAGTAGTCCGCGAGGGAGCCGTTGCTGTTGCCCATGGCGTGCGAGTATTCGGACAGGATCAGTGGCTTGGTCTGTTCGCCGGAGGTGGCGTGCGCGACGATCCGGTCGATCGACGTGTACATCGGGCAGACGATGTCGGTGGCGGTCCCCGGCCTCGACCAGCCGTCGCCGAGCGCGCCCTCGTACTGCAGCGGGCGGGTGGGGTCGTACCGGCGCAGCCAGCCAGCGGCCGCGTCGTGGGCGGGGCCGTAGCCGCTCTCGTTGCCCAGGGACCAGATGACGACGCTCGGGTGGTTCTCGTCGCGGGTCGCCATGCGCGCCACCCGTTCGAGGAAGGCGGCGAGGTAGGCGGGGTCGTGGGCGATCTCGTCGTAGTGGCCGTGGCTCTCGATGTCGGCCTCGTCCACGACGTAGAGGCCGAGTTCGTCGGCGAGGTCGAGAAGCGCCGGATCGTTGGGATAGTGCGAGGTACGCACGGCGTTGAAGCCGAAGCGTTTCATCGTCGTCAGGTCCGCGCGCAGGTCGTCCTCGGTCAGGACGCGGCCGGTGAGCGGGTGGAAGTCGTGCCGGTTGACGCCCCGGACGAACACCCGCTCGCCGTTGATGAGCAGGTCCCGGCCGCGGATCTCGACCGTGCGGAAGCCGACGCGGCAGCGAGCCTCGTCGACGACGGTGCTGTCGGGACGGTGCAGCCGGACCGTCAGGCCGTACAGTTCGGGCGTCTCGGCCGACCAGACCCGTACGCCCGGGACGGTGGCCGTCAGCGTGGCCCGGCCCTGCCAGTCGGAGGCGCGGTGGTCTTCGAGGGGCTCCGGGCTGAGCGGCAGGTCCGGGGCCTGAGGGTCCGACAGGGACCCCGAGACGTACCAGCCCTCGGGGAGGAACCCGGCGGTGTGCCGCGCCTCGACGTCCACCCGCAACCGCCCGGTGCCGGCCGCCGCGAGGTCCGCCGTCACCCGCAGGTCCATCAGGTACAGCGGGTCGGTCGCGTACAGGAAGACGGACCGGGTGATGCCGCCGTGCCACCAGTGGTCCTGGTCCTCGACGTAGGTGGCGTCGGACCACTTCACCACCGTCAGCCGTACGGTGTTGGACCGCCCGGCGCGCACGGCACCGGTGATGTCGAACTCGCTCGCCAGGTGCGCGTCCTTCCCGCCGCCGACGGGCTGCCCGTTGACCTCGGCGATCAGTGCGCTCTCGGCGGCGCCCACGTGCAGCACGATACGGCGGCCCGCCCAGCCGGCCGGGATGTCGACCTCGCGCTCGTGCACCCCGGTGGGGTTGACCGGCGGCAGATGGGGCGGCGGCTCAGGCCAGGGCATCCGGAAGTTGGTGTACTGCGGCAGGTCGCCGACCCCGTGGACGTCGTCGAAGTCCTGCACGGTCCAGCATCCGGGGACCCTCAGCTCCGTCCAGCGGTCCGCGAGCGCGGACTGAGGGGTCGGCAGGAGCTGGAAGCGCCAGCGGCCGTCGAGGGCGATGCGGTCGCCGTGGTCGTGGCGGGAGACGGCGTGCAGGGGCAGCCGCTGCCAGCCGCTGACATCGGGCGCGTCCCACAGGCGCAGCGGGAGGGCGGGAGAGCGGGTCATTCGGTTTCCTCCAGGGCCGTGTCGCCGGACGTGCTCCGGGGGCGGTGTGGGGGTGGCGGAGCCTTGGGGGCTACGCACGGGCCAGGCGCAGGGTGACGATCTGGAACGGCCTCAGGTCCAGCTCCACCGCGCCGTCATCGCGGACGGCGGTCAGCGCGGGCCGGGGCCGGGCATCGCGCCAGGGCCGCTCCAGCAGATCCGTCTCCACGGCCCCGGCGGTCGGGAATCCCGGTGTGAGCAGGGCCTGTGCCCGCCCGCCGTGCGCCTCGTACAGCCGGACGACGACATCACCGCAGCCGTCGTCGGCCAGCTTGACCGCCTCGATGACGACGCCGTCGTGGTCGACCGCGACAAGCGGAGCGACCGGCGTGTCACCGGGTATCTCGCGCTCCGGCAGGTTGATGCGGTAGCCCTCGCGGACGGCGTCGCCGATCGCCGCTCCGGGCACGAGCGCGTAGCCGAGCCGGTGTACGCCTTGGTCGGGGTGGGGATCGGGGAAGGTCGGCGCGCGCAGAAGCGACAGCCGGACAGTCGTGGTGGTGCCGCCGTCGCCGGCCGCCTCGTCGCGCCGCGACCGGGTGACGTCGTGCCCGTACGTCGAGTCGTTGACGAGGGCCACGCCGTAGCCGGGTTCGCCCACGTGGATCCACCGGTGGGCGCAGATCTCGAACTTGGCGGCGTCCCAGGAGGTATTGGTGTGCGCGGGTCGCCGCACATGCCCGAACTGCGTCTCCGAGGTGGAGTGGTCGGTGTGGACGTCGAGCGCGAACGCGGCCTTGAGGATGGTCCGGGTCTCGCGCCAGTCGACGGTGGTGGCGATGTCCAACCGCCGCGCGCCGGCGGCGAGCCGGAGCGTCTGCTCCGCCGTCGAGTTGCCGAAGCGGCGGACGACCTTCACGCTTGCGGTGGCCGGCCCGTCCTCGACCACCGTCACCTCGTCCGTCCCTGTCAGATCGGTGACGGTGTGGCGGTAGTAGTGGTCGACGTCCCAGGCGTCCCCGTTGTTGGGGAGGTCGGGGTGGACCTGCAGCAGATTGCCGTGACCGCCGGGAGCGATCGCGTTCCGCCCGGTGCCGCTGTCCCGCACGGAGCTGACCAACCCCTGGCCGTCGACGTCGACGCGCACCAGCCCGTTGTCCAGCACCCAGCCGTCATCGGTGGGCCTGACGGTGACCGGGGCCGCTCCCGGACGCGCGGAGCCGGCCGCGGCGCCCAGCGCCGGCACCCCACCCCGTTCGTGGGGAGCGGCGTTGAAGACCACGGTGCCGCCCTCCGAGCCGTCACCGGCCAGCGCGCGCAGCGCCGCGCCGATGATGTCCTCCAGCTCGGACATGACCTCCCGGTAGGTGTCGCGGGCCTCCCGGTTGACCCAGGCGATGCCCGACCCGGGCAGAATGTCGTGGAACTGGTGCAGCAGCACCGTCTTCCACAGGCGGTCCAGCCGCTCGTACGGGTAGGGAAGCCCGCTGCGCACGGCCGCCGTGGCGGACCACAACTCGGCCTCGCGCAGCAGGTGTTCGCTGCGCCGGTTGCCCTGTTTGGTCGTCGCGACGGAGGTGTACGTGCCCCTGTGCAGCTCCAGGTAGAGCTCGCCCAGCCAGACCGGGGCGTTCGGGTAGTCGGCCCGGGCCTTGGCGAAGAACGCCGACGGCGGCTCGATCTCGACGCGTGGCGATCCTTCCAGATCGGCGAGGCGCCTCGCGCGGGCGAGCATCTCGCGGGTGGGACCGCCGCCGCCGTCGCCCCAGCCGAAGGGCACCAGGGAGCGGGTGGCCGAGCCCTTGTCCTGGAAGTTGCGTACCGCGTGTGCCATCTCCGCGCCCGTGAAGGAGGCGTTGTAGGTGTCGACCGGCGGGAAGTGGGTGAAGACGCGGGTGCCGTCGATGCCCTCCCACCAGAAGGTGTGGTGCGGGAACTTGTTGAACTGGCTCCAGGAGATCTTCTGGGTCAGGAAGTACGTGGAGTTCGACAGCCGTACCAGCTGCGGCAGCGCGGCCGAGTAGCCGAAGGAGTCGGGGAGCCAGACCTCGTCGGTCTCGATGCCGAACTCCTGGAGGAAGAACCGCTTGCCGTGGGTGAACTGACGGACCATCGCCTCCCCGCCCGGCATGTTGGTGTCCGCCTCCACCCACATCCCGCCGACCGGCACGAACTGCCCCCTCGCCACCTTCTCCTTGACCCGGGCGTACACCTCGGGCCGCTGCTCCTTGATCCAGGCGAGCTGCTGCGCCTGGGACATCGCGAAGACGAACTCCGGGTCACGGTCCATGAGGTCGGTGACGTTGGACGTCGTGCGGGCGACCTTGCGAACCGTCTCGCGCAACGGCCACAGCCACGCCGAGTCGATGTGCGCGTGGCCAATCGCGCTCATCCGGTGGGCCGAGGCGTGCGCGGGCCGTGCCAGGGCCTCGGCGAGGACACCCCGGGCCTCGGGTGCGGCGGCGCCCACGTCGCCGCGGAAGTCCAGGACGTCCACGGCGCGTTCCAGGGTGCGCAGGATCTCCCAGCGGCGGGGGTCGTCGACCGACAGCTCCAGCATCAGCTGCTGCAGCACCTCGAAGTCCTGGACCAGCTCCCACACCTCGGCGTCGAAGACCGCCAGGTCCATTCTGCGCAGCCGGTAGAGGGGGTCGTCACCGGAGGTGTCCCAGTCGCCCATGAGGCTGACCGGGCCGTCGATCTCCGGGTTGGAGGAGGCCTCCAGGTACAGCAGGACCTCCTCGCCGCCTCCGGCCTTGTCGGCGATGCTGACCCAACGGGTGCGGGGATTGAGTGACTTGATCGCGGTGGCGTCCGGGCGGTAGACGAGCGCCTCGGCCTGGAAGCCGGGGCCCGCGCCGGTGAAGCCGAGGTCCAGCACGGCCTCGACGGCCGACCCGGCCCAGTCGTCGGGCACGGTGCCCCGGATCCGGAACCAGACGGTTGCCCAGGGACGGCCCCAGGTCCGGCCGACCTCGACCGGCTCGTACGGCGCGGCGAGGCCCTCGGCCACCGGTACGGGTTCGCCGGGGGCGCTCCATGCCTGCACCTCCAAGGGCACCGACCGGGGATGGACGCATGGCCGGATGCGGTCCTCGAGCGCCTGCGCGAGCCTGGTCTCGATCAGGCTCCTGTCGTCATGCATGACGGATGCTCCTGTGCCGGCGGGAGGCCGTGGCCTCAGTGACCGATCGCGACTCATCGGATGTCCCGATCGCAACTCATCGGATCTTTTCGAGGTTTGCACCGCGACGGGAGAGGTGTCAATGGCCGACAGCCATGGAACCCCTCCCCCACACCTGCCGAGCGATCCCGACTCGGGGAAGCGTTTTCCCCACACGCCTTTCACCTCGGGGTTCTCGAGCTTCTGTCTGAGGTGTTGACAAGTACCCCGAGCCCGCTCATAGTCGGTTCGCAACGAAGCCCGTGAACGATCCCGGGATCGTTATCGGAGGCGCCACTCGCAGGAGTCCCGCGCAGCTAGAGATCCGATGTCTTCGTTGCCTTCTCCTTCTGGTCGGCCCAGCACACCGAGGCCATATCCGCGTCGCGACGAGCACGCCGAGAGTCAGACAACCGTGGAAGGAACACACCATGAGAAAGCGGCTGTGGCCGGGTGCCCTCGCACTCGGGCTGGCCCTGTCGCTCGGCGCCTGCTCGTCGGGCGCGACGAAGCAGACGCCGGGGGCCTCGGACACGATCACCGTCGAGGCACCCAACAGCGCCCCGACCTTCACGAACAACTTCAACCCGTTCAGCGCCTCGGAGACGGGACCGGGGCTGAACATCATCTACGAGCCGCTGGTCGCCACCAACCGCGCGAAGGGCGGCACGCTCATCCCCTGGCTGGCCAAGTCATGGACGTGGTCCGCGGACGGCCGCACCGCGACCTTCGTCATCCGGCCCGGCGTCACGTTCTCCGACGGCAACCCGCTGACGCAACAGGACGTGCTCTACAGCCTCGAACTGCCCCTGAAGAACCCCAAGGTGGCCGGCGCCGACTACACCTCCGTCGAGGCGGTGGGGTCGGACAAGGTGGCGGTCACCTGGAAGGACCCCGCGTACCAGTCACTGCTCAACGTCAAGAACATCAACATCGTCGAGAAGAAGCTCTGGAGCGGTCGCGATCCGCTGACCTACGTGGACAAGAAACCGGTCGGCACCGGCCCGTTCAGCATCAAGACGTTCTCGCCCCAGGCGGTCACGATGGCGTCCCGCAGCGACTACTGGGGCGGCAAGCCCGCCATGCGCGATCTGCGGTACGTCGCCGCGACCAGCGCCAACGTCCAGACGCAACTGCAGAACAACAGCATCGACTTCTGCACCTGCGACATCGACGCCAAGAGCTACGTCTCCTCCGATCCCAAGAACCACCACTTCATCATGGCGTGGGACGGCTCGGTGGTCTCCGTCATGCTCAACAACGCCAAGGCGCCCTTCAACGACGTCAACGTACGCCGCGCCTTCGCGAGCGCGGTGGACATCGACGCCATCGCCAAGCTCTCCTCCAGCAAACTCCCCCTCACCCAGCCCCCCGCCAGCCGCACCGGGCTGTCGACCAAGACGTACGAGGGCTGGATCGACCCCAAGTACCTGACACCGCGCAGGCAGGACGTCGCCGCGGCCAAGGCCGATCTGCGAGCAGGCGGCTGGAGCGTGCGCGGTGGCGCGCTGACGAAGGACGGCAAGAAGTACCCGATCACCTACGTCGCTCCCAGCGACACGCCGTTCCTGAAGACCATCGGCCAGCTGGTCGTGCAGCAGATCCAGCAGAGCCTCGGGATCAAGGTCACCCTCAGCGGCGGCTCCGGCGCCAACACCGGCTCCGACATCAACAAGGGCAAGTTCGACATGGCCGCCACCTGGCTGTCCCGCGGTGACAGCATGTACTACGCCCTCCAGCAGTTCGACGGACGCCTCATCCAGCCGCTCGGCACCGAGTCCGTCGCTGGCAACAACACCGTCCGGTGGAAGAACGGCGACTTCGACAAGATCCTTAGCCAGATGGCCGGAACGGACGACGAGTCCCGGCTCAAGGCCCTCTCGAAGCAGGCCCAGGCGATCTTCGTGGACCAGGTGCCCACCATCCCGCTCTTCTCCTCGGGCGCGGCCGGCGTGGCCAGCACCCTGCGCTGGACCGGGTGGCCCGACGCCGAGAACCCGGCCTACCTCGCCAACACCGGCTCGGGCTCCGAGTTCATCACCACGCTCCTGCACCTCAAGCCCGCCACGGGCAAGGGCTGACGGGAGTCCCCATGACCACCCCCTTGACCGCCACGGACGCCGGTCTCACCCCCCAGGGTGAGGCCGGGCCGGCCAAGCGCCCGGCGCGCCGCCGGGGCCGGCTGGGCTGGCTCGGCAGCCGCCTCGGCTTCTACCTGCTGGTCAGCTGGATCGCGATCACGCTGAACTTCTTCATCCCCCGGCTAATGCCGGGCAACCCGGCGAGCGCCATCCTCCAGGCGATGGCCCAGCGCACCGGCACCCCGCCGTCGGCCGCCACCGTCCGCTCCGTCCAACTGCTCTTCGGGAACCCGGACAAGCCGCTGTTCTCCCAGTACCTGGGCTACCTCGGCGAACTCGCCCACGGCGACCTGGGGCTGTCCGTCAGCCAGTACCCGGTGCCGGTGGCGGACCTGGTCAAGGCCGCGCTGCCGTGGACGCTGGCCCTCGTCGGCAGCACCACGGTCATCTCGTTCGTCATCGGCGTGGGCCTCGGCATCGTCGTCGGCTGGCGGCCCGGGCGCCGGCTCGACACCGTGGTGACCCCGCTGTCGACCGTTCTCAGCGTCGTACCGTACTTCTGGGTCGCCCTGCTGGGCGTGTGGCTCTTCGCCGTCCAGCTCGACTGGGCCCCCGTGTCCGGCGGCTACCCGCCGGACACCGTGCCCGGGTTCAGCCTGCACTTCCTGCTGGGCACCCTGCACTACGGACTGCTGCCCGTCGCCACCATCGTCTTCTCCTGGTTCGGCGGCTGGGTGTTCGGCCAGCGCAACATGATGGTCACCACGCTCAGCGAGGACTTCGTCCTGCTCGCCCGGGCCAAGGGACTGCCCGGCTGGAAGGTCATGCTGCGGTACGCGGCCCGCAACGCGATGCTGCCGAGCGTCACCAACTTCGCCCTCGCCATCGGCGGCCTGGTCGGCGGCTCCCTGCTCACCGAGATCGTCTTCTCCTACCCCGGTATGGGCTTCCTGCTGTTCGACGCGGTCTCCAAGCGCGACTACCCGACCATGCAGGCCGTGTTCCTGCTGATCACCCTCACCGTCCTGCTCGCCAACTTCCTGGCGGACTCCCTCTACGCACTGCTGGACCCCCGCACCAGGGAAATGAGGTGACGCCCCGATGAGCAAGCGACTGCTGGCCGGCTGGAAGGTGCGGCTCGGCCTCGCCGTGTTCGCCTTCTTCTGCGTGCTCGCCCTCGCCGGGCCGTGGGTGACGGACCATCTGCTCCATCAGAGCCCCACGGCGCTCGACCTCAACGCCGTCAGCTCCCCGCCGAGTGCGAAGCACCTCCTCGGCACCACCGCGAGCGGACACGACGTCCTGGCCCAGGTCATCACCGGTGCACGCGAGTCGATGATCGCGGGCTTGGTCGCCTCCGTGCTCGGCACCTTCATCGCCGTCGTCATCGGGGTGACCGCCGGGCTGGCCGGCGGGATCGTGGACTCCGCGCTCACCGGCCTGACCAACGTCTTCCTCACCATGCCCTCCTTCGCGCTGATCTTCGTGATCAGCGGCTACACCCAGGGCTCCGGCCCGGTCACCATCGGCGTCATCATCGGCGTCTTCGGCTGGGCTGGTGGCACCCGGGCCCTGCGGTCGCAGACGCTGAGCCTGCGCAGCAGGGACTTCGTGCACGCGATGCGGATGCTCGGCGAGAGCCGCTGGCGCCTGGCGATGGTCGAGGTGCTGCCCCACCTCACCGGCTGGATCTCCGCGATGTTCCTCACCGGCTTCATCGGAGGCGTGCTGGCCGAGTCCGGCCTCGCCTTCCTCGGGGTGTCCAGCACCTCCACCGTCAGCTGGGGCGTCATGATCAGCGAAGCGCAGCAGGGCAACGCCCTGATCGGCGGCATGTGGTGGTGGTTCGCCCCGCCGGGCCTGTGCATCGCGCTGCTCGGCGCCTCCGTCGCCCTGATCAACTTCGCGGTGGACGAGATCTCCGACCCACGGCTGCGCGACGCCAACCGGCTGCTGGTGAAACGGGCGGGGGACGCGCGGCGGGCGAAGGAGCGGGAGCAGGAGGAGGAACGGGGGCAGGAGCGGGATCAGGACGCCGGGCGCGCGCAGGAGGTGTCGCATGCCTGACGACCGTCGTATGCCTGACGAAGCGCTTACGCCTGACGACGGACGCGTGCCTCGCGAAGAGCCCACGCCTGACGACGGTCGCCTCCCTCGCGAAGAGCCCGCACCTGACGACGCGCGTATGCCTGACGAGGACCGTGCGCCCCTGCTCGACGTGCGGGGTCTCACCGTCGAGTACCTCTCCGCTCGGGGGGCCGTGCGCGCCTGCGACGACGTCTCCTTCACGGTGCGGCGCGGCGAGATCCTCGGCGTCGCTGGCGAGTCCGGCTCGGGCAAGTCCACCCTGATCACCGCCCTCACCCGGCTGGAACGACCCCCTGCCGTGACCACGGCCGGCCGGATCCTCTTCCGTCCCCGGAACGCGGCGGACCCCCTCGACCTGATCGGCCTCACCGAGCGGGAGCTGAGGAAACTCCGCTGGCGGGACCTGGCCATCGTGCTGCAGAGCGCCATGAACGCACTCAACCCCGTCATGCGGCTCGGCGCCCAGTTCGCCGATGTCCTGCGCGAACACGACCGGACGCTGGGCAAGCGGGACGCGCGCTCCCGCACCGAGGAACTGCTCGCCCTCGTCGGCCTCACCGCCGAGCAGGCGGGCCGCTACCCCCACGAGCTGTCCGGCGGCACCCGGCAGCGCGCCACCATCGCCCTCGCGCTCGCCTGCGGCGCCGACCTCGTCGTCATGGACGAACCCACCACCGCCGTCGACGTGGTGATGCAGCGTCAGATCCTCGCGAACATCCTGCGTCTGCGCGAACGTCTGGGATTCGCCGTGGTGTTCGTGACCCACGACCTGTCCCTGCTCGTCGAACTCGCCGACCGTATCGCGATCATGTACGCGGGCCGGATCGTGGAGATCGGCACCGCCTTCGACCTCTACCACCAGCCGCAGCACCCCTACACCGAGGGCCTGCGGGCCTCTTTCCCGCCGCTGCGGGAACCGGTCCGCCGGCTCAGCGGCATCCCCGGCTCACCGCCCGACCTGCGCGACCCGCCCTCCGGCTGCGCCTTCCACCCCCGCTGCCCGCACCGGTTCGCGCCGTGCGACACCACTGTCCCGGTGCTGCGGGACGTCGACGGGCTCGGCGGCGGGCAGCGGGTGGCCTGCCTGCTGCACACCGGGCCCTTGGCAGAGAGCCACGGACGCTCCCCGCGAGCACGGAAGGAGACCGACGATGTTGTCGGGCACTGACGACGGCATGGCCGTACCCGCGAACGCCGAGGGACCGGACACGGGCACCGGCGCCGACGCCGAAGTGCCCGTCCTGGAAGCCGTGGACGTCTCCATGCACTTCACGGTGCGCGCCGGCCTCGGCCGCACGGCGACCGTACGCGCCCTGGAGCACGCCTCGCTGCGGTTGCGGCGCGGCCGGATCGTCGCCCTGGTCGGGGAGAGCGGCAGCGGCAAGACCACCCTGGCCCGGCTGTTCGCGCTCATGTACACCCCGACCTCCGGAGAGATCCGGCTGCGCGGCGAGCGGGTCGGGCCGCGCCGCGGCCGGGCGGCTCGGGAGTACTACTCCGAGGTCCAGATGGTGTTCCAGGACCCCTTCGCCTCCCTCAACTCCCTGCACACCGTCCGCCACAACCTGGCGCGAGCCCTGCGCATCCACGGCCGGGCCGGCCGGGACGACATCGAGGAGCGGATGCACCACCTCCTGGAGCGGGTCAGCCTCACCCCCACCGAGGACTTCATCGGCAAGCTGCCCCACGAACTCTCCGGCGGCCAGCGGCAACGCGTGGCCATCGCCCGCGCGCTGGCCGTCGGCCCCAAGGTCGTCCTCGGTGACGAACCGATCTCCATGCTCGATGTGTCGATGCGGCTCGACATCCTCAACCTGCTGGCCGGGCTCCGCGACGAGGAGGACCTGGCCCTCCTCTACATCACCCATGACATCGCCAGCGCACGGTACCTGGCCGAGGAGATCCATGTGATGTACGCCGGCCAGATGGTCGAGGGCGGCCCGACCGAGGAGGTCATCCAGAACCCACAGCACCCCTACACGCGACTGCTGCTCGACGCCTCCCCCGACCCCGCGCGGACCGTCACCGCCCGCGCAGGTGCCGGGTCCGCCTTCGCGGACGTCGAGGAGTCCGGCGAACCGCCGAACCTCGCCTCCCCGCCGCCCGGCTGTCGCTTCCACCCCCGCTGTCCGTTCGCCACCGACGACTGCCGTACGGCCTTCCCCGCCCGCACCGAACACCCCACCGGCCAGTGGGTGCACTGCTGGCTGTACCCCGCCGGAACGCGTACAGGAACAACACCATGAACCCAAGCCGTAGAACGGCCATCAGCCGCAGAACCCTCGGCAAGTCGGTCCTCGCCGCCTCCGCCGCGCTGACCGTCGCACCGCCCACGGCCGCCTGCGCGGCCGCCGCGGGCCAGGAAGCCGGGGCGACCGGGGCGACCGGGGCGAGTACCGGTACCGCACTGCCCCGGGGCACCGCCCTGCGCTCGCTGGACGTGATCCCGTCCTCCAGCCTCACCACCAACCCGGACCGGGTGCTGGTCGCATGCCTCCAGGGCCTGGTCGCCAAGACGTCACCCGAGGGAATCTTCATCGACGAGGGCGGCCCCGGGGCCCTCTGGAAGAACTTCCTCCACACCACCTACGGGATCACCCTCAACGACTCCTACCCCACCTGGCAGCAGCTCCTGACCCGCTTCCGGCGCCAGGTGCGCGGCTACATCCGCTACGACATGACCGCCAACCCCGCCTCCGTCAACGTCGCCTCCTCCCTCAGCGGCCCCCTCAACGCCCTCGTCGTCGACCGGAGCCAGGAGAGCGCCGTCCAGGCCCTCGGCCTCACCCGTCTGCTGCTGGACGTCTCGGACAAGGACGAACACTGGGCCTACGCCACGTACCAGGCCCTGTTCTCCGGCCACATCGCGGCGGAGCTGAACTCCACGGTGTACTACCACCTGCGCGACTACATCGCCCTGACGGACTCGTTCACCTTCTACGACGGGGTGACCAAGTGGCGCGCCGGCGTCCTGGGCAACCTGGAGCCCGCCGCCACGCTGATGGGGTACGGCAACGACGAGACCGCGATGATCGCGCAGGCCTCCGACGAGGGTGTCACCTCCATTCCGTCCGACCTGGCCCCCAACCTCTCCGTACTAAGCGGCATCCACAGCACCGACGGCCTGACCCAGAAGCCAGAGCCCGCACCGGTGACCGGCGACAAGCACTACGTCACCTTCGTCATCAGCGACGGCGACAACGTGGCCTGGAACCTGTGGGGACTGCACGAGTACTTCGCCAACCCCGTGCGCGGCAGTTTCAACGTCGGCTACGGCATCAGCCCCTCCCTGGTCGACCTGGCTCCAGGACCCATGCGCTGGTATTACGAGAACGCCTCCGACGGCCCGGCCCGGGACCACTTCATCGCCGGTCCCAGCGGACGCGGATACACGTACCCGAGCCACATGCCCGCCGACGCGCTCGACGCCCACGCCGTCACCCTCAACGCGTACATGGGCAAGGGGGACCTGCGGATCTGCGAGATCCTCGACGACCAGCCGGTCTTCAAACGCTCCGACCTGTGGGCGCCCTATCTGCGGCAGCCCAACATCGACGCCCTGTTCTACTTCGGCCCCGGACCGCAGGGCTCCGGAACGAAGGGCGGCATCCGATGGGTGAACGGCAAGCCTGTGATCGCGCAGCGGGACGTCCTGTGGGCGGGCCAGACCGAGGAACCCGAGCTCATCGACCACATCAACAGCCGGCCCGCCGCCCCGTCCTCCTCCGACGGCTACACGCTCGTCCTGGTGCACTGCTGGACGAAGAGCCTGACCGACGTGCAGACGGTCGTGAACGGACTGGGGCCGCAGGTCGAGGTCGTCACCCCGCGCGCCTTCGTCCGCCTCATCAACGACAACCACGCGCAGTGAGCACCCCAGGGAATCAGGGAACCCCCATGAAATCCGAACACCCCGAGCCGTCCGAACCCTCCGAACCCTCCCTCTGGGTTGCCGTCGGCCCCGACGACAGTGACGACGAGCTGCGCCGCAAGGCGTCACTGGTCCGGCCGGCGCCCCGCCAAGTCGCCTGGCAGCGGCAGGAACTCGTCGCCTTCCTGCACTTCGGCATCAACACCTTCACCGGTCTGGAGTGCGGCACGGGCCTGGACGACCTCTCGCTGTTCGACCCGGCAGAGCTGGACTGCCGCCAGTGGGTGCGCGTCCTCGCCGAGGCCGGCTTCCGGTCCGTGATCCTCACCGCCAAGCACCACGACGGCTTCGTCCTGTGGCCCAGCCGCTACACCGGTCACTCGGTGGCGGCCACGCCCTGGCGCGCCGGCCACGGCGATGTCGTGCGCGAACTCGCCGACGCCGCCCGCGAGTTCGGCCTCGGCCTCGGGGTGTACCTCTCCCCCGCCGACCTGCACCAGTCGAACGCCCCCGACGGTTGCTACGGCAACGGCAGCCCCGCCGTCCCATCGGTGATCCCCACCCTGGTGCCCGGCGACGACCGGGCGGACCGGGTCGAGTCGGGTGAGCTGCCGTCCTTCTCCTACGCGGTGGACGACTACAACCGCTACTACCTCAACCAGCTCTACGAGTTGCTCACCGAGTACGGGCCCGTCAACGAGGTGTGGCTGGACGGCGCCGACCCGACCGCCACGAAGCAGAACTACGACCACGACGCGTGGTTCGGCATGGTGCGCGCGCTGGCGCCGGACGCCACGTGCGCCGTCGGCGGCCCCGACGTCCGCTGGGTCGGCAACGAGAGCGGCTACGCCCGCTACAGCGAGTGGAGCGTCGTACCGCTGCGGGGCGAGCCTTCCGCGTTCGGGCAGACCACGGCCGTCGCGGAGGAGGAGCACGACCTCGCGGGCCCCGGTCCCCTGCGCCGGGCGGACTACCTCAAGTGGTACCCGGCCGAGGTGGACGTCTCCATCCGGCCCGGCTGGTTCCACCACGCCTCCCAGGACGCGGCCGTGAAGTCGCTGCCCCGGCTGATGGACCTGTACCGGCACTCGGTGGGCCGCAACGCGGTGCTGCTGCTCAACGTGCCACCGGACCGGCGCGGCCTGCTGCCCGGCCCGGACGTGGCGCGGCTCGCCGAGTTCGGCCGCGTCCTGCGCGAGGTGTACGGCCATGACCTGGCCGCCGGAGCCCGTCCGGACCACCCGCCGGGGAACGCGGTCGTCGTCGAACTGCCCGAGTCCCGGACCTTCAACGTCGTCGGCCTGAGCGAGGACATCGCGCGGGGCCAGCAGGTCGAGGCCTTCGCCGTCGACGTACGCCTGGAGGGGACCTGGACCCGGGTCGCGACCGGCACGACCGTGGGACACAGGCGCCTGGTGTCCCTCCCGCGCCCCGTCACGTCCGACGGCGTACGGGTGCGTGTCCTCGACGCCCGTACCGCCCCCGGACTCGTGGTCTCCCTCTACCTGGACCCGACCGTTCCCGCCCCCGTCGTCCACGGCTCCTTCGCCGAGGCCCGCGACAACACCGGGATCAGCAGCGACGACGCGCCGCGGCTCGCCGATTTGGACGGCACCGGTATGAGCCTGTCCGCGCAGGCTCTGGCGGCGGCCGGCGTCGTCCCCGGCGGCCGGGTCGCGCACGGCGGGCTGGAGTTCTGGTGGCCCGACGTCGCCCCCGGGGAGCCGGACAACGTGAGGGCCGACGGCCAGACCATCCGGATCGGCGGATCGGGCTCCCGGATCGGTTTCCTGCTCGCCGGCACCGCGGACCGCAGTTTCGGACCGGGCCTTGCGACCTACACGGACGGCACACAACAGGAGATCCCTCTGCTGGCCCTGGACACTCTCGGGGAAGGCGACTACCCGGCCGCCGCGCAGACGGTCGTGTCGACGCCGTACCACAACCGTCCGGCCGGACGCGTGGACGAGCCCGCCCGCGTCGGCTGGTGCGCGGCACCACTCGACCCGGCGAGGACCCTGGAGTCGATCACGCTTCCCCGCTATGGAGAGGGGGCCAGCCCTGAGGAGCCAGGAGTGCACATCTTCGCCGTCGCGGTCGGCTGAGGCCGCGTTAGAGTGCTCGGACAGGCTAAGTCCCCTGGTCCGGGCGGTCGCCGGAACGAGCGTGCCAGTTGCGTCGAGATACGAGGACGGTTGAGCGTGGTAGGGGGCAAACAGGAGCGACTCGCTCGTCCTCCGCTGAAGCGAGCGGGCCGGGCCACGATCCTCGACGTCGCGAGCCTGGCCGGGGTGTCCCGGCAGACGGTCTCGCGCGCGATCAACGACAAGGGCGAGATCGATCCCGCGACGAAGGAACGGGTGCTCGAGGCGGCGCGGACCCTCGACTACCGGCCCAGCCGGCACGCCCGGGGCCTCAGGCGGGCCGGTTCGGTGATGGTCGGGCTGATCATCTCCGATCTGGCCAATCCCTACTTCCCGGAGGTCGCGGCCGGGGTGCTGGAGTCGGCCAAGCCGCAGGGCTGGAACGTGATGGTGTGCGAGTCCCGCAACGACGCCGAGGAGGAGCGCGAGGCGCTCGACCTGCTCGCCCGGCAGGCCGACGCGATCGTCGGCTACTGCGACAGCGCCGACGACGTACTGGCCCAGTACGCCTCCGGTCTGCCGGTGGTGCTCCTGGAACGGGCGCCGGACGAGACCCGGTTCGGGTCGGTGGGCATCGACTTCGCGGCCGGTATGCGGCAGGGCGTGGCCCATCTGACGGAGCGCGGGCACCGGAGGATCGGCATGCTGGACTGCGCGCTGCCGGGGACCCGCAGTCCTCGTGGCGAGTACTTCCTCGCCGAGGCACGGGCCCACGGGCTTCCGGTGGGTCCGGACTGGCTCGTCCTGTGCGGCGGCCACAGCCTGGCCGGAGGTGAACAGGCCCTTGAAGAGCTGCTGGAGCGGCATCCGGATGTGACCGCTGTCGTCGGTTTCAACGACCTGGTCGCGATCGGCGGCATGCGGGCCGCTCGCCGGCGCGGCCTGCGGGTGCCCGACGACATCGCCTTCCTCGGCGTCGACGGACTGACCCTGGGTGAACTGGTCGAGCCGGCGCTGAGCACCCTGTGCATCGACAAGCGCCAGGTCGGCCGCCTCGCCGTCGAGCAGGTGGCGCAGATGCTCGAAGGCAAGGAGCCCGCGGTGGGAGAGGGCGCGTGGGTGGTACCGGAACTGATCGTCCGCGCGTCGACGTGACGACCAGGGGCGGTTGTGGACCGGCCCGCGCCGGACGGGCTGATTCTTCAGCCCGTCCGGGCGCTTGAGGACGAGGCCGAAGGCCGATGCGGGGGTCCGGGGGCGGGCCCCAGTTCAGGATGGGACGGGTAGGGGCGGCGGGGGCGAAAACACTCGGCCTCAGCCCCTCCGTCTTCAGTCGCGCGGCAGCCCCAGCATGCGCTCGGCAACAACGTTCAGCTGCACCTGCGTCGTACCGCCGGCGATCGTCAGACACCGCGACCGCAGGAATCCGTGCACGGCTGAGATTAGGCCGTGTTTTAGGTAGCGCGGGCGGCCAGCCATTTGGTGAGGTCGCCCGCGATCTGGTCGATGCTTGTCTCTACGGTGACGTCGTGCTCGCGGCGGCTGGTGTCACGCCGGACGATCTCGTAGCCGCCCGTCTCCAGGACGGCGACGGACGCGAACCAGGCGGGATCGTCCTCATCGGGCTGGATGACGATGAAGGTGTTGTCTGTGCCGTTCAGGTCGCTGACCAGCTCGAACAGGGCGTCTTCGGACGGGTCGTCGACGTGGTCGCCGTTCTCACTGTCCGCGCAGTAGTCATCAGCGGCCACCGGACCTCCCCATGCCTGTGCTGCTCGAATTGCCGGTGGCCAGCATGACACGGCCGCCTGGCAGCCCGACGGCTCACAACCACTGGTGGATCGCCGCGACGTGAACCGTCGCCTCGTACCGAACCGCGAGCATGTCGAATCGGGTGGCCACTGCCCGGTGCCGACTTCTACAACCGGCTACACACCGTATGCGGGTTCAAGAGCCCGATCGACTACGAACGCGAGTACCGGGCCACCCTCGCAGAGGGACTGGCCGCATAGATCGTCTCCACGCTACGAGGGGATTGACAGCGGGGGTCCTGTCGCCAAGGACGAGTCGGGGGCGCCGGTTGAGCTGATGCGCGACTTCGCGGAGGTCTCGTGCGGTGTGGACGGATAGGTTGGTGCCCTTGGGAAAGTACTGCCGCAGCAGGCCGTTGGTGTTCTCGTTCGTGCCGCGCTGCCAGGGGGGCGCACGGGTGCTGGCGGTCCAGCTTGCCGCACTTCAGGGCGCGGTCGCCGCCGCAGCAGCCAAGGCGACTGCACGCCGCATCGGCTGAAACCGGGCGCACACGCAAAGTCGCATCACACCCTGCAACGCACGCCCCGTGCCCGGTGGCGTGGAAACCGGGCACGGGGCGGGCCGCGCGGTGGGCGACAGGGCGTGTGTCAGGGCATGACCGCCGTCATCGCACGGGCACCGCGAGGTACTGAAACTCCAGGAACTCCTCGATCCCGACCCGGCCGCCCTCCCGGCCGAGCCCGGACTGCTTGACCCCGCCGAAGGGGGCGGCCGGGTTGGAGACGAGGCCGGTGTTCAGCCCGACCATGCCCACCTCCAGGCGCTCGCTGACCCGCAGGGCACGGTCGAGGCCCTCGGTGAAGACGTAGCCGACCAGACCCCACGGGGTTGCGTTGGCGCGGCGCACAACCTCGTCCTCGTCGTCGAAGGTGAGGATCGCCGCCACGGGGCCGAAGATCTCCGTGTCCATCAGGCGGCTGCCGGGGTCGACATCGGTGAGCACGGTCGCCGGGTAGAAGCAACCCGGTCCCTCAGGCGTACGGCCGCCGACGAGCACCCGGGCGCCGCGCTCCACCGCGTCGGCTACCAGGTCCTCGACCTTGGCCCGTCCGGCGGCATCGATCAGCGGGCCGACGTCGACGCCTTCTCGGGTGCCAGGGCCGACGACGAGTGCCCCCATGCGCTCGGCCAGGCGCCGCCCGAACTCCTCCGCCACCGACCGATGGACGAAGAAGCGGTTCGCGGCGGTGCACGCCTCACCCATGTTGCGCATCTTGGCGACCATCGCGCTGTCCACCGCCTTGTCCAGGTCTGCGTCCTCGAAGACGATGAACGGCGCGTTGCCGCCCAACTCCATCGAGGTCCGCACGACCGCGTCCGCGCACTGGGCCAGAAGCAGCCGCCCGACCTGCGTGGAGCCGGTGAAGGAGAGCTTGCGAATCCGCCCGCCGCGCAGGAGCGGTTCGCACACCTCCCCCGCACGGGAGGTGGTGACGACGTTCAGCACGCCGTCCGGCAGCCCGGCCTCCTTGAGGATCGCGGCGAGAGCCAGGCTGGAGAGAGGGGTCTGCGGGGCCGGCTTGAGCACCATCGTGCAGCCGGCGGCGACGGCCGGGCCGATCTTGCGGGTGCCCATGGCCAGCGGGAAGTTCCACGGGGTGATCAGCAGGCAGGGGCCGACCGGGCGGCGCGAGAGCAGCATGCGATTGCGGCCGTCTGGCAGGGTGCCGTAACCGCCGTCGATGCGGACGGCCTCCTCGGAGAACCACCGGAAGAACTCTGCCGCGTACGCCACCTCTCCTCTCGCCTCGGCCAAGGGCTTACCCATCTCGGCCGTCATCAGATGGGCCAGCTCATCCGTACGGTCGAGGATGATCTCGTAGGCGCGGCGCAGGATCTCGCTACGTGCCCGGGGCGACGTACGGGCCCACTCCTCCTGCGCCTGCACGGCCGCGTCCTCCGCGAGGCGCGCGTCCTTCGCGCCCGCGTCGGCGACATGGCAGAGGATCTCGCCGGTCGCGGGGTCGTCCACCGGCATGGTGGCGCCGTCCGCGGCGTCCACCCAGGCACCGCCGATGAACAACTGCGCGGGAGTGTCAGTCATGAGCCTTCTCCTGGTCGGTCGGCGGCGGGGTCGAGGAGTTCCGCGAGGTGCAGGGCGCGGACGCCCTGGTCACCGGCGAGGTGGTCGATCTGGGTGGCGCAGCTGAAGCCGTCAGCGACGACGACGGTCCGCGTGGCGTCCTCGATGCCATCGAGATGCGGCTTCAGCGCCAGGTCGGCGACGGCCATGGAGGTGTCGTAGTGCTGTTCCTCGAAGCCGAAGTTCCCGGCGAGTCCGCAGCAGCCCTCGGCCTCGTCGACCTTGCGTACGCCGAGTCGGCGCAGCAGGTCGCGGGGATGACGGCTCTTGAAGGTGGCGTACTCATGGCAGTGGGTCTGCAGGACGACGTTGTCCGGCAGTTCCGGCGGGGTCCAGGCGGGGGCGGCGAGGTCGGTGAGGGCTCCGGTGAGGGTGTGAACGCGAGCCGCGACACGACGGGCAGCGTGGGTGCCAAGAAGTTCGGGCACGTCGCGTTTGAGGGCGGCGGCACAGCTGGGCTCGGCCACGACGATGGGGCGCTCGTCGCCGTTGTCCAGTCGGGCGACCGTACGGGCCATGATGCGGCGCGCGACCGACAATTGGCCGGTGCTGACCCAGGTCAGGCCGCAGCACAGGCCGTCCTGTGCCGTGCAGGGGATTCCGGCGTCGGCGAGCACGCGGCTCGCCGCTCCGGCCACTTCGGGGCGGAAGGCGCGAGTGAAGCTGTCAACGAAGAGCAGGACCTTGGCGAGCTCGTCGGTCTTCGCCGCGCGCAGGACCTTGCGCAGGGTGCGCCGGGGGGCGAAGGCCGGGATCCTGCGCTGTGTGGTCACGCCGCCGAGTCGGGCGAGCAGCTTGCCGACCGGTCCGCGCAGCAGAGCGTTGGCGGGTCGGGCGGCGTAGCCGGCGAGAGCGGACGTCAGGGGCAGCCAGCCCAGCGAGTAATGCGAGCGGGGCCGGAGTCTGCCCTTGTAGTGGTGGTGCAGGAACTCGGCCTTGTACGTGGCCATGTCGACGCCGACCGGACAGTCGCTGGAACACGCCTTGCACGACAGGCACAAATCCAGGGCGTCGCGGACCTCGGTCGACCCCCAGCCGTCCCGGACGGTCTCGCCGCGCACCATCTCCTGGAGCAGGCGTGACCGACCTCGGGTGGAG
The DNA here is from genome assembly GCF_040612015.1 of Streptomyces sp. NPDC006476. Classification (NCBI taxonomy): domain Bacteria; kingdom Bacillati; phylum Actinomycetota; class Actinomycetes; order Kitasatosporales; family Streptomycetaceae; genus Streptomyces; species Streptomyces sp. NPDC006476. The sequence goes on from NZ_JBEXPK010000048.1 coordinate 53,005, forward strand.
TCGTTCTCCTCCCCCGTAGCCCGGTAGCTGGGACACATCACGCCACCGGCATCGCTGCGGCAGCGGCCGACGCCCACGCAGCGGCGAACAGCGCCCGCGAAGCCGTCCTCGTCGTGCGGGAAGCGGAAGAGCGTGTCGACGGGCAGCACCTCGGGCGCGTGCAACGCGAGGTCAGCGTCGAGCCGGGCCGGGGCCACGATGACGCCCGGGTTGAGCAGCCCCTCGGGGTCGAAGACCTCCTTGAAAGCGGCGAAGGCCCGGATCATCCGGTGGCTGTACATGACCTCCAGCAGCTCACCGCGCGCCCGTCCGTCGCCGTGCTCTCCCGACAACGTGCCGCCATGCCTGACGACCAGGGCGGCGGCCTCGGTGAGGAACCGGCGGGCGGCGGCCCGGCCGGTGTCCGTGGCAAGGTCGAAGTCGATGCGCACATGGACGCAGCCGGCGCCGAAGTGGCCGTACAGCACACCGCTCAGCCCATGGGAGTCCAGCAGCTTCCGGAAGTCCCGCAGATAGGCGGCCAGGTTCTCGGGAGCGACCGCCGAGTCCTCCCAGCCGGGCCAGGACTCTCCGCCGGTCACCAGGCGAGCGGCGAGCCCAGCCCCGTCCTCACGGACCCGCCACAGCGAACGCCGCTCTGCCGCGCTCTGAACGACCCGCCCGCCCGTGATCCGGCCCCGGGCCTTGAGGACGTCGAGCAGCTCTGCGGCCCGGGCAGTCACGTCGGCCTCGTCGTCACCGTCGAGTTCGACGTAGAGCCAGGCACGCCCCTCGGGCAGCCCTCTGACGGAATCCGGCCCGCGACGCGCGCGCATGGTGGCGACGATCGCCTCGTCCATGCCCTCCACAGCGGTGGGATTCCAGCGCAGAATCTCCGGCACATCTTCTGCGGCACTGACCACGTCGTCGTAGCCGAGAGTCAGGAGCGCGGAAGCCTGTGCGGTCGCCACGAGGCGGACCGTCGCTGCGGTGACGACCGCACAGGTGCCCTCGGTGCCGACCAGGGCACGGGCCAGGTCGAAGCCGTTCTCCGGCAGCAGGTGGTGGAGCTGGTAGCCGGAGACCTGGCGCGGGATGCGGCCCAGTTCGGTGCGGATCGGGGCCAGGTTGGCGTCGATCAGCCGTCGTACGTCCGCTTCGAGGCGGGCGAGGCGTTCCGCGTCGGCGGGGTCGACCGGGTGCAGCCCGCTGCGGCTGGCGACGGCGCGCACACCCTCGGCCGTCACGATCTCCAGGGACTCGATGTGGGAGCTGGTCCGCCCGTGCCGCACGGACCGGTTGCCGCACGCGTCGTTGCCGATCATCCCGCCGAGGGTGCAGCGGCTGTGCGAGGAGGGGTCGGGGCCGAAGGCGAGCCCGTGCAGGGCAGTCGCGCTCTGCAGCGCGTCGAGAACTACTCCGGCCTCGACGCGCGCGGTGCGCCCCTCCGGATCGATGTCCAGGATCCGGTTCATGTATCGGGAGAAGTCCAGGACGACGCCCGGTCCGACCGCGTTGCCGGCCATGCTCGTGCCGCCGCCCCGCGCGGTGACCGGGATACCGGTCTCCCGGCAGGCCCGCACCACCGCGACCACGTCGTCGGCGCCGCGGGGGAACGCCACGGCCAGCGGCGGCACACGATAGTTGGAGGCGTCGTACGCGTAGACGCCGGTGGAGCCCGGGCCGGTCTCCACCCGCAGACCCGGAGCGATCTCGCCGAGCCGGGCGACGAGGGATGCGAGGGCGTCGGTCATCGGACCGCCGCTCCCGATGCGCCGGCCTCGACCGCGGCCGCCCACGCCTGGAGGCCCTCGTCCACCCCCGCCTCGTCGATCACGAGCGCCGGTATCATCCGTACAACCTGGTTCCACGCCCCGCACAGCAGCAGGAGCAGGCCCTCGTCGACGGCGGCGCGCTGCACGCGAGCGGCGGTCTCGGGGTCGGGACTGCCGTCCTCGGTGACGAACTCAGTGGCCAGCATCAGCCCAAGGCCCCGCACGTCCCCGATGCCCGGTGTCCGGTCGGCCACCGCCTCCAGGCCCTGGCGCAGCCGCGCGCCCATGGCCTCGGCGTTCTCGACGAGCTTCTCGTCGCGTACGACGTCGAGGGTGGCGCAGGCCGCGGCGCAGGCGACCGCGTTGGCCCCGTACGTACCGCCCTGCGAGCCCGGCCACGCCTTGGCCATCAGCTCCTCGGAGGCGGCGATGCCGGACAGCGGGAAACCGCTGGCCAGGCCCTTGGCGGTGACGAGGATGTCGGGGGTGACCCCGAAGTGGTCGTGGCCCCAGAAGCGGCCGGTGCGGCCGACGCCGGTCTGCACCTCGTCGAGGATGAGGAGGAATCCGTGGCGGTCCGCGCGCTCCCGCAGGCCCTCCAGGAAGGCCCGGGTCGCGGGCACATAGCCGCCCTCGCCGAGGACCGGTTCGACGATGATCGCGGCCGTGTCGGCGGGCGAGGAGATCGTCTGGAGGGTGTAGTCCAACTCCTGCAGCGCGAAGCGGGTCGCGGTCTCCTCGTCCCAGCCGTAGCGGTAGGCCGAGGGGAACGGCGTGACGACCACGCCGCTCATCAGCGGCGAGAAGCCGGAGCGGAAGCGGGTGCCGGACGTCGTCATCGAGGCGGCGGCCACCGTACGGCCGTGGAAGCCACCGTGGCAGACCAGGATGTTCGGCCGACCGGTGGCCTGCCGGGCCAGCCGCAACGCCGCCTCCACCGCCTCGCTGCCGGAGTTGGTGAAGAACAGGCTGTCGAGCCCTTCGGGCAGGACCTCGCCCAGCTTGTCGACAAGGCGGCGCAGGGGCTGGTGCATAACGGTCGTGTACTGGCCGTGGATGAGGGTGCCCACCTGTTCCTGGGCAGCCGACACGACCTTGGGGTGGCAGTGCCCGGTGCTGGTGACGCCGATGCCGGCGGTGAAGTCCAGATAGCGGCGGCCGTCCTCGCCGTAGAGGTGGACGCCCTCTCCCCGGACCGCCGCCACGGGCGTGGCCTGGCGAAGGTGCGGCGACAGTGCAGTCATGTTCGTCTCCCGGCGGGTCGTCGGTCTGGCTCCGGTCCGGTCGAGCATCTCTGCGGACCTCGATGACGCCAACTCTCGATTCGTCCGACCGCGCCGCGGTATCTGGACGTTGTGTCAACCGCACCGGGCCCCATGCCCCGCTCGCCCTGCTCGCAGCGGCCCTCTCAGAGCTCTTGCGCAGGTCAGCGTCGCTTGTCAGGGTGGCGGAGCACCCAGGGAGGACCCATGAGCGAGAAGCACCACACGGCTCCAAGGCCCGTCACCGACGGTCTTGACGCCTCGTTGCCGGGCCCGGACATGGACACCGTCGGCCATCCGCTCACCTTGGCCGACGTTCTGGCCCTTCCCGTCCTGTCCGCCGGGCAGCCACAGGTCGTCACCGGAGTGGCCCGGCTGGACCGCCCGGTGCGCTGGGTCCACATCACCGAGCTGACCGACCCTGCCTCTTTCCTCAAGGGCGGCGAGCTCGTCCTGACCACCGGCATGCCCCTGCCCGAGGAGCCGGCCGGCGTACGCCGCTACGTGGACGAACTCGCCGACATCGGCGCGGCGGCCCTTGTCATCGAACTGGTCCGCCGTTACCACCGCCCGCCCGACGCCCTGGTCCATGCCTGCGAGGCCCGTGGCCTCCCCCTCGTGACCCTGGCCAAGGACGTCAACTTCCTGGAGGTCACGCAGGTCGTCCACGCTCTCATCCTCGGTAACCAGGCCGAGGAGATGCGCCGGACCCAGCGCATTCACGAGGCGTTCACCGCCCTCACCCTGCGCGGCGCTGGGCCCGAGGAGGTCGTACGCGCCGCCGCTGGGATGAGCGGCCACACGGTCGTGCTGGAGAACCTGGTCCACCAGGCTCTGATCTGCGAGCCCTCCGGAGGCACAGTCGAGGTGGCGCTCAGCGACTGGGAACGGCGCTCACGAGCGACACCTCCCGCCGGCCACACATCCGTGTCCGGACCCGGCGGCTGGCTCGTTACATCCGTGGAGTACCAGGGCGAACGCTGGGGCCGGGTGGTCATGCTGCCCTCCCTGCTGGGCCAGACCACCCCCTCTACATTCGGTCCCGCGGCTGTGACCGTCCTGGAGAGAGCTGCGATGACCCTCACCATCGCCCGCGTCATCCATTCCGTGTCCTGGGAACGCACGGCACACCGCAACCTCTTGCGCGACCTCGTCGGACAGCGTCACCGCTCTCCTACGGACGCCGATGCCCGGGTCGCCGCGCTGGGTCTGCCCACCAAGGACTGCAGCTTCATGGCCGTACTCGCGGAATTCCCTCAGGAGGCCGACGCGACGAAGGGCGAGACACTCCTCTCCGAAGAGCTGAGGAGGAAAGGGACGCAGGCCCTCGTCGGCGTGCTCGGCCCCACGCGCCTCGGCATCCTCCTATTCCTGCGCCGCGGCCAGCCCTGCTCATCCGTAGTCGAACACGTGAGCCGCACCGTACTCGAGTCGGTGCCAGGGACAACCGTCAGCACAGGCAGCGAGGCGACAGACCTCTTCGGTGTCGCCCGATCCTTCCACGAGGCGACCCGAGTCGCCGAAGCCACCGAGCCCGGCCAGCCGTACCCGCCGGGACGCTCCTACCACGAACCATCCGACATCGGCCTGCGCCGCCTGCTCTTCGCGCTTCGGGAAGACACCCGGATACAGGACTTCACCGAGCGCCAACTCGGCCGACTCCTCGACCACGATGCCCGCCATGGGACGGACTTGCTGACGACCTTGCGCCACTACCTTGACGCGGCAGGCAACAAGACCCTGGCAGCCCGCTCTGGCGGTCTGTCCCGCGAGACCGTGTACCAACGTCTGCGCAGTATCGAGCGGATACTCGACTGCGATCTAGAGTCCGGCGAACACCGCACGGAACTACACGTGGCGCTCACAGTGCTCGATGTCCTACGGGCCAAGCGGAGCCGGAAGGACGAACCGGCCCGCGCATGACACATGGCCCAGCGGTCTCGGCAGCCTGAAGTTCCCCCGAGATGGCGGGGAGGGGTGACGGCAGGTCAGATGGGTCTCATGAGAGGAGCCCTGACGATGCCTGCCCGGAGGAAGTACCCGCCGGAGTTGCCTGAGCGCGCGGTGCGCTGGACCGAAAATGGAGCGGGGCATCACCGGCTTCGCCACCTGGAGCCTGGCCAAGCTCACCGACCACCTCGTCGACCTTCATGTCGTGCCCAGGCCCAGCCGGTAGACGTTGCGCCGTATCCTGCGCGAGGGCAAGGTCTCCTGGCAGACCGCAACGACCTGGAAGGCCTCCATCGCCCCGGGCTTCGTCGCAAAGATGTCCGCGTCCTGGTGTTATGCGACGCCGCCAGGCGTCGCGCTCAGAACGCCGGCGCGGATTGCTCCTGCTGCGGGCCCTGAGTGCGTGCCCTGAGCAGCACGTCCCGGAGGCGGTTGTGCGTCATGGCCAGGCCCGCGGTCACCGCACCGCGTGCTGTCGAGAGTCCCAGTACCTGGGCGATGGTCGTGATCCGCGGGACGGTCGGCAAGGTCCGCTCGAGTCGCTTTCGTACCTCGGGGAGCACCTCTTCCACGAGGGGGCGCAGGCGGCCGACGAAGTAGACGGACTCGGGATCGAGTGTCACGGCGACGACGTTCACGCCCGTGGTGATCGCCGTGGTGAACGCATCGACCACCTCCGTGCGCGCTCGATTGTCCTGCGGCGCCTGCCACAGGTCCTCAACGCTTTGGAGGTCCAGCCCGTGTTCACGAGCGAACCTGAGAAGCCCTCTGGTACTCAGCAGCCCGTCGAGGGTCTGGTCGTCGACACCGGAGGAAAGAACACCGAAGTCGCCGAACGCAGGAGTGCGTCCTCGAGCCAGTTCGTGATCCGTGCAGGTGGCGAAATTGAGGATGCTGCTGACGCTGAACAGAGCGGCGTTCCTGATGCTCGCGTCGTCCGCGAGCACCCCCAGCAGGGACGCGTTCGCGTCACTGTCGAAGGTCACTGGAGCACCGACGAGGTCCTCGACGGTTCGGTGGAGACCTCCGCCGGCGAAGATCTTCATCGGGTCGGCGGGACGAAAGACCTCGGTGCCGCCCCGGACCCAGGCGGGCAGAGCTGCGACGACCTGGCGCAGTGGACCTCGTGCGGTTGCGCTGGTCTGCTCGATCAGGTCGACCAGCCACGCACCGGCAGCGGAGGCGTCGCGGTGCTCCACCGTCGGCACGATCACGTGCTCGATCTCACGGCCGCGTAGATCAGTCACCAGCACACAAGTGGTCACAACGCCGAAACTGACACCCACGATGTGGCCCGTTGTCGGGGGCACATCAAGGTACGTCGACCTGCGGCCACGCCCGATGACAGCATCAACTCCCCCATCCACGATGAAACCGTCGGCGCGCAGTTCCTCGACCGCCCTCGACACGGTCGCCTTGCTCAGTCCCGTGAGTTCGATGAGTTTGTTCCGGGTCAATGGTGCACGCGACAGGACCACTTCAAGGACGCTCGCCTTGTTGTAGTCGCGTGGTGTGGGGTTGCTGCTGCTCACCTCATGACCTTAGCGAGGCTATAGGTCGCTTCAACACGGCCCCTTCTCTCCTGGGTCAGAACCTCGTGGCCGTCTCCGGTGGCGGCCACGTACTCGATCATGTCGTGGGTCTGCCTCGCTGCCTCCGATCGGACCTCCATGCCCGAGTGGCCGATGTATTCGCTCCAGGCCCGGAGGTGGGGGGCGCCTGCGATGCACAACGACTGCCGACCCGGCGTCTGCCAGCCATGACTCCGGAACCTTCTAGGCGTGGTCGTGGCGGGCATTCAGAATCCGGTCGACGACCTCCTCCTTGGCAACGGCCATGGCCCGCTCCACGTTGACCCAGTCGTCCTTGGCGTGCTCGAGCAGGTAGTCGCGGCGCTCCGGCACCCGGTCCGCGCGCCAGTTGGTGATCAGCGCGCGCAGTGTGAGGCGTGCCAGGGCGGCAACGGGCAGGAGGGGCAGCTCGCTGTCCTTGATCGGCCGTGCCTGCTCGTATCCCCTGACGAATGCGCAGGCGTCATGCCAGGGATCCGACGGCGTCCGGCCGAGAAGGTTCGCGAGCGACACGGCCGGATCGAAGATCAGGGCGCTGCGCACGCTGTCCCCGAAGTCGATCACCCCCGTGACGAAGCCGTCCGCTCGGGGATCCACGACCACGTTGTAGGGGCTGTAGTCGCCGTGGATCACCTGGGTCTCCAGCTCGCCCAGCCTCGGCACGATGGCCTCGTCGAAGAGGTGGAAGACCTCATGAGCCAGTCGACGGTACGTGGCATGGGGCGTGTACTCGACGAGCTCCCGCAGGTAGTGGAAGTGGCTGAGGTCCCAGACAAGGCGGCGTTCGTCCGCCGGGTGCCGGAATGTCTGCAGCGCCAGGTCCACTCGCCCGAGCATCCTGCCCACCTCGGCAAGCTGCTGGACGTCGGGGTTCGTTCGCGCCAGCACGGCGCCTTCGATGAAGTCGAAGACCCGCAGGACTCGGATTCTGCCGTCCTTGGTCTCGATCGGTACGTTGTCGCCGCCGTCGGCGGTCGCTTTGACCCGCTGGATGGGGAGGTGGGGGACTTCGGCTTCGAGGTGGCGCATCGCGGCCGTCTGCAGAGCCACGACGGCTACCGCCTCGTCGGGAGGAGACAACTTGACCAGATGATCGGCCGTCCCCGTCCCCGTCCCCGTCCCCGTCCCCGTCCCTATCCGGAGCCGGAAGGTGTCGTCCTTCTCGGTTGCCAGCCGCTCGAGATCTCCGCTCAGCCGGTAATGCCGGGCGAGGAGTTCGTCCACCAACGCTGTGTCGATGGGCTCGTGGGACGATGCCAGACCGCTCTCCTCGAACAGCTGCTGGACCATACTTGCGGAAGGTGAGGTGCTCATCGTCGGGTCCCTTCGGCTGCCGGCCCGCTACAGGCGGATCTTGGCGATCTCCGCGAAGGTCTCGAGGAATCGCGTCACATCGGCCGAGTCGAAGGCCAGCGGCGGCCGGATCTTGAGGACATTGACCGCCTCCCCGGTCCCGCTGATGAGGATACGACGCTCACGCATGTCGTTGACGACGTGCTCGGCCCGGGCGCGGTCGGGTTCCAGCGACTCCCGGTCCTTCACGAACTCGACGCCCACGAACAGACCACTGCCGCGGACCTCCGCGACGTAGGGAGACTGGCGGGTGATCTCCTCAAGACCGGCTCGAAGCGCCCTACCGCTGTCGAGGACCCTCTGCTGCACGTTCTCCGCTTCGAAGACGTCCAGTACCGCGGCCCCGGCGGCGATCGGGATCGAACTGCCGGCAAAGGTGTTGAAGTAACGCACGTTCTGGCCGAACTCGTCACACACCTCGGGCCGGAACACCACACCGGAAATCGGCAGGCCGTTACCCATGGGCTTGCCCATCGTGACGATGTCCGGCACCACCCCGTGGCGGCTGAACCCCCACATCGTTTCCCCGAGCCGGGCGAAGCCCGACTGAACCTCGTCGGCGATGTACAAGCCGCCCGCGGCGTGCACCTCCTCGGCCACTTCGCGCATGTAACCGACGGGGTCGGTGAAGATGCCGTCGCTGGAGTGCGCGCAGTCGGTGATGAGCGCCGCGAGCTTGTACCCGTGGCGCTCCAGGTCGTTGATCGCACCGCGGACCTGGGCACGCATGTACTCGGCGAGCGTCGAGCCGGCCGGGACGCGTCGCGGATCGGGAGCGTCGATGAGCCGGACGTTCGGCCCCAGCGGTGACCCGGCGCCCAGCGTCGGCGAGAAGCTCGCGACTTCGCGGGTAAGACCGTGGTAGGCCCAGCGGGTCACGATGATTCCCTCGCCGCCCGTGTGGAAGCGGGCCACGCGCATGGCCAGGTCGTTCGCCTCCGACCCACTGCACGCGAAGGTGACCTTTGACAGCTCTTCGGGGAACGTCGCGACAAGGCGCTCGGCGTAGTCGACGAGGGATTCCTGCACGTAGCGGGTGTTGGTGTTGACCGCCCTCATCTGGCGGGACACGGCCTCGGCGACGTGCGGGTGGGCGTGGCCGACGCACGGCACGTTGTTGTAGGCGTCGAGGTAGTCGTTGCCGTCCCGGTCGAACAGGTGGGCACCTCGACCGGAGACGAACTCGACCGGCTCCCGGTAGATCAGGGTGTAGCCGGGACCCAGCACGTTGTTCCGCCGCTGGATGGTGGACCGCAACCGCGCAGGCAGTTCACCGAGTACGGCGGGGTCGAACCGATTGGGGTAATTGACAAGCGCTCGACTCAGCGTCGAAGTCATCAGCAGCTCACCTTCTGTCTCGCAGGTCGCAGATCGCATCGCTGTGTAGCTGCAGCCTAACAGCATTCATTCCAGTTTCAAACTGAAACTTATACGCCCAGATTCCAGCACGACGTTTCACAATGTGGCATGACTGTCTCGAGCCCTCGCAGGTCACCCACACCGCCCCGGCTGGCAGCCGCCGTTGCTGAGGCGGCCCTGGCGGTGCACCTTCGACGCCTGCGGCACTCTGGTCGACTTCCAGATCGGCCCCACCCCCTGAGAGTCGTGGCCGACCGGCTGGACCTGGACAACCTGAATGTCGACGAGTTCCTCGACGACTTCCGCGTCATGCGCTTCCAGTCCGCTCTGGAGGCGTACCGCCCTTCCACGAACCACGGCCACACTGCTCAGTTGCGGAGTCCTGCCCGACCGGCAGAACCCCGCGAAGTGGGGTACTACTCCCCACACCTTCCCCTGTCCCAGGGACGACACCGCGGCAACTTCCCCATGAGAGGCTCCCGGTGAGCGTCGCCCTCGACCGACTCGCCCCTCGCCCGCAATCGCCTCAAAGGGCTGCAGTACCGCCCCGACGTCCTCGACGGCTTCCCCACCGGGACTCTCTCGCCCTGCCACCCTGAAACACCGAAGTCGTAATCCAGGACGTAGTTGCTGCGCTGCAGCCGGCGAAGGACGACGACCGCATGGGCAACGCTCACGAGCCAGGCCAGGTTCGGCTTGGCTCCAGCCGGACGCGGAACCATGGTGCGTGTAGCGATCGTGTCACGAGCGCAGACAGGGCCGCCTCAGGTGATCGACGATGCGTGTGACCGTGGCGAAGGACCGGGTTCCGCGAAGTCGACGCCTGGACCGCAAGGCGCCGGGCACCTTCGGCGCCCGGCCCGCGCATGCCGCGATGCTCTCGGGCGTGCGGCGGTTTCCCGAGGCCGCTGCGGCGTACGCTCGCCTCGCCGAGGACCGGGCTCGCATCCAGGGGCCGGACGACGCCGAGGTACTCGACGACCGCTACTGGCAGAGGCGCACTGGACGTACGCCACCCGGCCGCACGAGGCGATCGGTCTGTTCGAGGCGTTCGCGCAGCACTGCGGCCGTGTCTTCGGCGACGGCCACGAACTGACCCTCACTGCCCAGGAGGGTGCGGCCTATGCCACGGGATGCGACGGCCGGCCCGAGGAGGCTCGGGACCTGTACGCCGTCCTGACCGCCGACTGCGAGCAGCTGCGCGGAGGCACCGACGAGCTCACCCTCACCGCCCGTGACGGCACCGCACACCGGACCGGGCCGGCCGGCGACCCGGCCCGCGCCGCACAGCTCTATCAGCAACTGGCCGCGGACTGCGCAGAGGTGTTGGGCACCGGCCACGGTCGCACTCTGAACGCTCAGGAGAGCTGGTCACGCTGGAACGGCCGAGCCGGCCGCGAAAGGTCATCGATCTCCGCGCCGCCGACAGCATCCGTCCCACGCGCGGGAGTCGCGGCGACCGGCACCACGTCCCTCGCCGCGAACGATGCAACGAGCCCCGTCGCCGCTGTCGCTCACGAAGGACGAGCAGCCGAACACCGCGCCGATGGACTCACACAGGCCGCGCCCACCGAGGTTTTCGCCGCCCCTGCGCCGCGCGGTGCGGGCATGGGATGGGGCCAAAAGCGCGCGATCCGCAAGCTCCGCCAAGCGATCGCGCACGCGGAGCGGCCGGGCGTACCGGCGACCCGGCCACCGCGTACACCACGCTGTCCGAGATCCTCACACCGATGGCCGAGTTCGTCGGGCCCGACGCCACGTCCGTCTTGGACGTCCGACACCAACTATCAACAGATCAAACCCGCAACAAGTGTCAGCCGAAGGGCGATACCGGCGTCGCTCCTGCACCGAGGCGGCGGAAGTGGGTGGCTACCTGGTCTTGAACCGGTCCGGACGCACGAAGTCCAAGCCTTCGATGGCCTGCTTGCCCAGCACCTCGTGTGCGGCGATGTGGCCATAGCCGGTCGCCATCTTGAAGCCCTTTCCGGAGAATCCGGTGGCACAGTAGACCCGGCTGTTCTCGTCCAGCCAGCCGAGGAGAGGATGCCTGTCCTCGGTGAAGAGGTCGGGGAAGGCGTCGGAGCGAACGATGCTGGGGATCAGGCCGGGGAGGAACTCGGTGACGATGTCGGTGACCTTCTCGACTTCTTGCGGGGTGAGTTCCCTGGGCACGGAGTCCGGGTCGGGCGTTTCCCTTCCGCGTCCGTCCAGTGGTCCGTCCACCGAGGCCTTGACCGTCACGCCGTCGACGGCGGGTGCGCCGTACAGGGAGCGATCGCCGTACAGCCGGCTGAAGACGGGGAAGCTCTCCGGCGAGAACTGCGTGCCGTCCTGGGCGATGAACCAGGTCAGGACGATCCGATGGGTTTCCGTGACAGCCTTGAGGTGGTCGGGCATGAGCCTCCGGGACCAGCCGCCCGAGGCGACGATGACCTTCTCGAACGTCCAGGTTCTGTCGCCCGAGGTGACGACCACGCCGTGGTCGGTTTCGGTGATGCTGTCGACAGGTGTGTTCTGCAGGACGGTGGCGCCGTTGGCCTGGGCCGCCGCGACGGCGGCGCTGACGGCGCGGTCGGTGCGCAGAACGCCGGCGCGGGGGTCATAGATGGCGCAGTCGTCGGGGCGGAGGTTGTGCTGGGGGTAGCGGTCCGCCATCTCCTCCCGGCTGAGGACGCAGCGCTCGGCTCCGGTGATACGTGTCGCCTCCAAGAGGCTGGTGAGGAAGCTGCCGTTCGCCGTCCCGATGGACAGGCCCCCGGTAATCGTGAGGATTTCCTGCCCGGTTTCCGCTTCGAGCTCGGCCCACAGGCTGCGGGAGCGCTCGATGATGGGGTAGTAGTCGGGTTTCCCGAGGTAGACCATGCGGAACAGGCGGGTGTCCCCGCCCACGGCACTGCGGCCGTGTGCGGGGGTGGCGGCCTCGAAGCCCACTACCGAGTCGGACAGCCGGGAGGCCTGCCACAAGGCCATGCTTCCGATGCTGCCCAAGCCGATGACCGCGAGTCTTGCGTCCATGAGAGCAGTTTCCTGTTCGTTTACTCGTGAAGTCCGGCGAGTCGGCTGCCGAATCTGGCCAGGAGTGAGGTCTTGCTGGAACCTCTGCGCTCTTCCCACCGGTCGGCAATGCCGAAGAGCCGGTACATGGCGTGAACGCCCAGCCAGCGGAAGGGTTCCGCTTCCCACTTCTGTGCCCAATAACCGACCCAGGGAAGAGTGGTCCGCTCGGTTTCCCTCTCGAAGGCGAGCTCCACGAGAGTCCTGCCGCCGACGTAGGCCGACGTGACACCGTGTCCCGCGTAGCCGGTGGACGAGCCGATCCCGGATGCCGGGTCCCAGTGCACGCCGCCGTTCCAGTCGCGCGTGACGCCCAGGACTCCCGACCACGCGTGGTCCACCTCGAAGGGGATCCCCGGGAAGAAGGAACTGAGCTTCTGCGAGATCAGGTCAATGGTGGACTGGGCGGTCGTACCGGCTCCTCCGGTGCCGGACCCGAAGCGGTAGGGCACACCGCGGCCCCCCATGGCGATACGGCCGTCCGACGTCCGCTGGGCGTAGATGAAGGTGTGCGCGGAGTCGCTGAGGCACTGCGGCCCGTACCAGCCGATCTGCTGCCATGCCTCCTCCGGCAGGGGCTTGGTCACGATCATCGAGGAATTGACAGGGATCAGGGTCCGGCTGCCGAGCAGCGGTCCCGAATAGCCTTCGGTGCAGATGAACGTCCTGGCCGCGATGACACGTCCGTCGGCCAGGGTGAGAGTCTTGCCCCCGACACTGCCCACCCGGCTGCCCTCATAGATCCTGACCCCCATGGAGGTCAGGGTGTCGGCGAGGCCGTAGACGAGCTTCGCGGGGTGGAACCGCGCGCAGTGCTTGTAGAAGAGCCCGCCGTGGACGGTGAAGATGTTGATCCGGCTCCGGAACTCCTCCCGGTCGAGCATGCGGACTTCGTCGTCGGTCAGCCCGTACTTCAGGTCGGCATCACGCCTGGCGACAAGCCGGCCCAACCCCGCCCGAGTGTGGGCGGCGACGAGCGCGCCACCCTTGTGCTGATCGGCATCGATGCCCTCGGCCCGGAGGATGTCCAGGACCGCGTCGACGCCGGCGACGAATTCCTGCTGCAACGCCCGGCTCGCTTCCAGCCCTCCCCCGGCGCGGGCGAAAGTGGCACGGTTTCCCGGGGGCATGGCCGAGAGCCAGCCACCGTTGCGTCCTGATGCGCCGTAGCCCACCTGTTCGGCCTCGAAGACGGCCACCGAGAGGGACGGTTCGAGCTTCTTGGCGAAGTACGCCGCCCACAGGCCGGTGTAGCCGCCGCCGACAATGGCCAGGTCGACGGAGTCCTGGCCGGTGAAGCGGGGGAACGAGGGCCTCTTGTCGGCCAGTTGGGCCACCCAGAAGCCGAGCTCTCCGTTTCGGGGTGGTGCCGCAAGGGCGTTCATGGTGTGTCCTTCATCTGTCTCTGGGAACCGCGTGGGCCGGTACTGAAAGGCGGTGCAGCCGCCGTCGACGGGGAGGGTTGTCCCGCTGGTGTTCGAGGACTTCGACGATGCGAGGAAGAGGACGGTGCGGCGAAGCCCTGCATACGGTCGCTGTCGTCCTGCATCACGTCGGCCGGCACGAACGGCGCCGGGGCGTCATTCGCTCAACGAGGGTGCCGAGTGCCTGTTGGAGCCGGTTCCCAGATGCATTCCTCATCATTGGTTCGCCGCTACACCGCCGTGCAGCATCTGGGTCTCGACAGGAGTGTTGGGGGGAGCCCGGCGACACCGATCGCGGTGCGGGCGTGCCGTCCGTTCTCGCTCAGCACCTCGATGAGCAGTTCACTGGCCGCGTTGGCGACGTTCGACTGCTCACCGAAGTCCGGCGTACTGGGCCATCAGGACCAGCATGTGTACGATCCGGACCCGGTCCAGATCGCGTCCCGGCCGACAACCCTTTCACCCAGCGGCTCACCGTCCCGCGTTGCCGGCGAGGACGGGGGGCTCCAGTCCTCAGTTCTCCGCTCAGGCGTCAGGGACGCGGGAGGCCGAAGAGGACGGGGAGGTCGGCGATGTCGGTGATCCGCTCGTAGCCCAGCCAGTGCTCGTCGTGCTCCCAGCCGCGGTCGACGTACACCTTGTTCTTGATGCCCATGATCGCCGCGGAGCGCAGGTCATACATCGGGCTCGCGGAGACGTGCACCAGCTCGTCGGGGGTCACGCCGAGCTTGTCGAACATGTACTCGAAAGCGCGAAGCCGTGGCTTGTAGACGCCCATCTCCTCGGCGCTGATGACGACCTCGAACGGAGCCTTGAGGTTCTCCGCGAGGCGCACGGCGTGCGCGGTGTCGCTGTTCGTGATGATGACCAGTGGGACCTCCTCGGCCAGCCGGTTCAGCGCCTCGGTGACACCGGGGTGCGGGCCCCAGGTGGGGATGCGGTCGTACACCGCCCGCGCGTCGTCCTCGCGGTACTCCAGGCCGACCTTGCGAGAGGCGCGCTCCATGGAACGAGCGACGACCTGGTGGAACGGCTGGTACGCGCCCGTGCACTCGTCGATCCGGTACGCCTTGCAGATCCGCAGGAAGTCATCGGCGACCTCGGCCGGCAGTCGGTCGCCCAGGACCTCACGCATCGTGTCGTTGATGCTGAACTTGATCAGCGTTCCGTTCATGTCGAACGTCACGAACTTGGGCTTTACATCGAATCCCACTGGTCCTCCAGGTGTGGAGCAGAATCCCCGGTCGATTGTCGACCATTATTTGGTCGATTGTCGACCATAGGGGTCTCGGCTGTCAACGTCGTCAGAGGAGTGCCTTGGGCAGACCCGACGCTGATCCCGTTTTCCGCATGACCGTCGGCTCCCGCCACTGGATGCGGACCGCCGACGGGCTGCTCCCGGTCGGGATGAGCGAGTTCGCATACGGCGGAGCTTTCAGCAACTCCTTGGACCGATCGGGGCCCTCAATGCCGCCCCCAGCCGCACGCCTGACACAACGTCCGAACATCGTGCCCGCAACGGACAGATCACGCGTGGGCTCCGTGCGGGGCGTCAGAAATACTCGATGGGCCGGAGCAGTCGCACGCTCAACGCCGCCGGTGCAGGCCGGTCCCAGCATCATGCCCGGCACGGTCAATCCGGTGCTTGCCGAGGCCGCCCATCAGGTCGCCTTCGGCCATCGGCACGCCGTCACCACCACCATGGCGGCGGAGGACGGACAGCACCACCTCAACGCCTTCGAGCCGATCGTCCGACCCTTCGTGTCGAAGTTCGTACCCGCGTGGTCGCCGTTTTCGAGAGCTGTACCGGCCTGGTGTCCACCCACCCGGACATATCGGTCCACCGCACGCGAGATCGTGGCGGCAGCCGTCAGGTCCTGCTCCGAGATGCGCGATGAGTCTGGTCGAACTCGGCCCGGTGACGCCCGGTATGTCCGCTCCCGAATTTCGTCGTTGTCAGATCCACTGGAGGAAAAGCATGTCGCTCCTGAAGACCATTGATCCCAACCCCTCCTTCGCACCCCAGGAGTCCGGCCCGCTGCCGGAACGTCTGATTTCCGGCAACCCGACGTACAGGACCTGGGCTCAGGACTCCGCCCGCGGGGAAACGATCAAAACGGGCGTCTGGGAAGCCACGCCCGGCGAGACGCACTCGATCAAGGGCGAGCTCTTCGAGTTTTGCCACATCCTGTCCGGCGTCATCGAACTCACGCCGGAAGGTGGTGAGCCGGTGGTCTACAAGGCAGGGGACAGCTTTGTCATGAAGCCGGGCTACGTCGGGGTCTGGAAGACCATCGAAACCGTGCGCAAGATCTACCTGACCGTTTCCTGAACCCGGCTCCGCGATGCAGTATGGGGCGATGGGACCGGGCAGCCACCGCCCGGTCCCATCCGTACTGCCCGACGTCGCCGCGCGAAGAGCAGCGGAGTTCCCGCGCACCCGCCTCGTCCTGCCCGGCCTGCGCGTCGACCTCGCGCGGCTGGCCGCGTACGAGCGGGTCTGCGGCTTCGCCACCGG
>NZ_JBEXPK010000049.1:0-66670 GCF_040612015.1 Streptomyces sp. NPDC006476
TCAGCCACCTGATCATTCTGGCCGTCCGATACCGCCGGGCGCAGCAACCAGGCAACACGTCACCGCAGGGCGAACGTTGCCTGATACGGCACTAGCGAGACCACGTCACATCGTGCCCGGCAGCGCGGACACCCGAGCTCGGCTGGCCGCAACCATTTCCGCACCTCGCGGGTCACACCTGTGAAGCAGGGCGGGTTGGGACCCTCCCGGCGCACGGGAAGGTTTCGGTCGGATGGCACGACGATCACGGGTACGCGCCGCCGCGACGGCGGCGGCGGGCGCGGTGGCGCTGGTGGCGGGGGTGTTCGGCACGGGTCCGGCCCGCGCCGACACGGCGGACGCCGCACGAGAGATGACGGTCCGGTTCGCCGAGCACGAGCTCTTCATCGGGACGGAGCCGGCGAGCGTGAACCTGTCCTACCGGTGGAAGGTGGCCGGCGGGGGCACGGCACACCACGTCCACCTGACCGTCGACCTGTCCGGAGTGGCCGACTTCGCCGAGCCGGCACCGTCGGAGCACTGCGAGGGCAACCTCTGCACGCTGGACCTGGCGTCCGCCACCTCGGACTTCCACGCCATCACGCTGGTGCCGAAGCCCGGTGCGGCCATCGGCAGCAGCGGCACCGTGACCGTCTCCGGCACGGCGTCGGACGCCACCGTCACCGGCGACCACCTCACCCTGACCAACGGCAAGACGCAGCTGAAGGTGAGCGCGTCCGCCGAGCAGCTGGACCAGGTGCCGGGCGACACGCTGACCTTTCCGCTCCACGTGTGGAACAACGGCCAACTCCCTGCGGCCAAGGGGGTGCAGCTGCGGATCGACACCACCGCCGGGCTGCACCTCCAGGGCTCCTGGGCCAACTGCCGCGACGTGCCCGCGGGCGGCCGCGGGGGGCACATCGTGCACGAGACCCTGTGCGACTTCCCCACCCCGGTGGAGCCCGGCCGGCAGTACGCGTTGTCGTCGCCGCTGCGCGTCAAGGTCGGCGACGAGGCCTGGCGCGACAAGATCTTCTACGAATTCACCCCGCTGACCAGCGCCGCCCCCGCCAACGGCTCCGGGACCCCGCTGAGCCTGGTCCCGAGTGGCGCGATGCCGTCCGACGGGAACATCTCCCCGTACTTCACCACCTACGTCAACAGCGTCAACCACGCCGACTTCGCCGTCACCGGGGACACCGTCACCGGGCGGCGCGGCGGTCACGCCACGCTGCACGCCACGGTGATCGACCGGGGGCCGGCGGTGGTGGAGGACCTCCTCGACGACGACATCTCCCTCTCGGTCCTCGTCAAGCTGCCGCGGGGCACGAAGGCCACGAAGATCCCGGACAACTGCCAGCCGCCGCCCACGGACGACGGGTCGGACCCCGGCCCCCGGATGGGCCGGTCCTCCTACCAGTGCTACTTCGGCGACCCCGCCCCGGGGGACAGACACGTCCTGTCGTTCACCGTCGCCATCGGCCCCCGTACCCCAGCCGTCTCCACGGGCCAGGTCCGGGCGCTGGAGATCATGAAGGGGTTCGACCCCGACGCCTCCAACGACAGCGCGGCGCTGACCCTGCGGGTGGCGCAGGGCGGCTCCGCGGGCGGCGGTACGCCCGGCGGGTCCGACTCCGGCGGTACGCCCGGCGGGTCCGGCTCCGGCGGCGCGGCCGGAGCGTCCGGCTCCGTTTCGGGCGGCCCTTCCGCAGGGTCCGGACCGCTGGCCGACACCGGATTCGGCGGCGGCTGGATCGTCTGGGCGGCCGGCGCGCTGTTGCTGGCCGGTGGTGGGGCCGTAGCGCTCTCCCGACGGTCCCGCGGTGGGAATTGACACGTCGTCCGGGTGTCAGAACCGGTGCAGGGCATTTGCCCGTCTTCTACTTCTACGGAGAGCTGGCGGGGGTGTGTACCACCGCCGCGCGGCCCGCGACTACGAAGCCCTCCCGGCCCGCTCTGCCGCCATGATCTACCTTGCGATGATTGCCCTGATGGCCCGCCGACTCACCAGAGAATCCACCCCAACCTGGCGGGGACTCTAATAGCTCATCAAAGCCGCATCTCGGGACGAAACATCGGGCGATAACGCTCTCCGAGAACCCGCCGCCCACTTCGAACCCCGCGAAACGTGAGTTTTCCGTCATGGCCGACGGGCAACTTCACCTGGGAGCATGACTGCCCATCAGGTAGACGGGGGGAAAGCGGGATGACCACTGCGCACAGACGGGTTCGTGCGGCCGTGATCGTTGCGGCGGTGCTTGCGGCCGCCGGCTGTTCCGGCGGGGGCGGGGGCGACGCCGCTTCCAGGCCCTCCGCGACGACGACCGCGGCGGCCCCGGCCACCACCCCTTCGACGGCCTCCCCCACCCCTGCGGTCAAACCGTCGGACATCTACCCCACGAACGCGGCCGGCTGCCATCCGAACGCGAAGTGGAGTACGGCGAAGGCGGTGGACTGGGTCGACTGGGGGCAGGTCGGCACGCCCGCCCTGGGCCCGGGAGAGGTCCGGTTCCCCAAGTCCATGCCCGGCTTCGACGGGCCCCTGTGCGACCGGGTGACCGTCCAGATCCAGTACTGGCGCGTCAACTACCGGCCGTCCAGCGCCACTTCGGCCGCGGACCCGCTTTCGAGGGAGGTGAACTACGACTATGCCCTGCAGGCCCTCAAGCGCACCGAACTGCACATCGACGGCCGCAAGGTCCACGACGTGAAGCCGCCGAAGGGTTTCGCCTCGGCCAAGGCCAGCCCCTGCGACGGCTTCCTGGAGGCGATCTACGTCGGCGCACCGCTCAAGAACCGCGAACTGCCAACCAAGATCAGCACGGGCAACACGATCGTCGGCGACGACGTCACCTTCCCTACCAAGCGCGTGGTCGATTACCACGTGTTCGCGCCGTCCGCGCCCCAGCTCTGCGACGACAACGGCATCCCCACGGCATCCCCCGCACCGTCCGGCTACCCGTCGTCCGGCTTCGGGCTGTCCACGCCGTCCTACCCCGCCTTCGACCTCACGCCGAAGAGCTGAGCGGCCGGGGGCTACGCCAGCTCGCGCGCCAGCGCGAAGCCGTCGGTGGCCCTTGCCGCCCACCGCCTGCAGCGCCGTACCGGTCTCCAAAGAGACGAGCGGTGTTGACACAAGCAAGGGGCCCCTGAACTAACGTGTTCGCAAACACTGCAGGTCAGCGTGGGTAGTGAACTCGCGATCAGCTCAAGCTTCCACTTCGGGCTCTGCTGCGTGCGCCGAGCGCCGTCATTCACGCCCTGCACCTGTCCGTCTTCGGTGACGAGGTGAGCATCACCGGCCCCTATTGGCATGCCGGGCACGATGCTGAGGTCGTGCTCGACAAGGTCTTCGCTCTGTCAGCCATCGTCGAGAAGGAGACGGGGTTGACTGCGTATGACCCTCAGTCGGAACGTCCGCCGGCGGACGGGCAGCCGGAAGCCGCGACAGGGCTGATGTCGAGGATCACCGAGGATCTGCGCAGTCTTCACGGTGGTTGATCAACGGCCGACGGAGGTGTGATGGAGGCCAGTTGGGGTGCTACGCGGCACATGCGTGCCTGGTCGTCGGCGGACCCGCCATCGTGCGGACTGTTGTCGGCCGAGGTACGCGGAGGGGTGCGGGCAGTGACCGGTGGCGTCGAGCGTGACCAGGGTCGAGCCGGGGATCGACCGGTGGACGAAGGCGCCCACCTCCCGGGGTGCGATGACGTCCTGGGTGCATTCGAGAACCAGCGTCGGCACCCGCACCTTCTTCAGCTCGTCCCTCGCGTCCGACAGGAACAACGTGGTCCGGGCGAAGACGCGGGCCATGTCCGGGTCGGTGGCGCAGAAGCTGTTCTTCAAGGTGGTTCGACTCCAGGGAGTCCAGCAACTCGTCGATGTCCTCGGCGCTGAAGCCGCCCCGGTACCCCTCGTCGTCGATGTACCGCGGGGAGGGGGCCACCTTGACCAGCGAGCCGATCCGCTCCGGGGCCAGGTCCGCCGCGAGCACCCCGATCATCGCGCCGACCGAGTGCTCACGAACGCCTTGCCGTGGGCCGGTACCACCGTCGGCACCTGCGCGTTGCCGGTGACGGTCACATGGTCCTGCGCACGATGTCCATGCCCGGCAGTCCCTCAATCCTCGTCCGCATCCTGTGAACCGCCTCCGGGTCCCCCGACCGGGCCGCGGACACCTCACCCAAAGCCTGTGAGAAAGGCAAGCGGTTGAACGGCTTTTTGGGGGTAACCGGGAGAGCAAGAGTGGTAACCCGTATAGGAGGCCATGATGATCGCTCTGGGCGTCATCCTTCTCATAGTCGGTTTTCTGACCGGCGTCTCGATCCTGTGGACCCTCGGGATCATCCTGCTGGTGGTCGGCGCCGCCCTCTGGCTCATGGGGTCTATGGGTCACGCCGTCGCCGGTCGTCGACACTATTGGTGAATGCGCAGCTGACGCCGGGGGACGAGGAGACGCGAGCATCAGGCGTGCTGATCAGGCCTGCGCATCAGGTGTGCTGATCAGGCGCACTGATCAGCCGGCGAACTGATCACGCGGAGCGCTTGCGGGCCGCCGTCTTTTTCGCTGCCGTTTTCGTCGCCGTTTTCTTGGCGGTGGTTTTGGCTGCGGTTTTGGCGGTGGTCCTTTTCTCCGCGGACTTCGCCGTCGATTTCGTCGCCGTCTTCTTCGTCCCCTGCGTCGACTTGGCCGTCGACTTCTTCGCGGCCGCGGTGGTTTTCCTGGCCGCCGTCTTCTTCGCCGTCGACGTGGACTTCCGGCCCGACGGCTGCTTGGGCGTCGCCCGCGCCGACTTCCGGGCCGGGAGGTGTGTCACCTCCGCGTCCTCCGCGTCCTCCGCCTCTTCACCGGCCTCGGCCGGTTCCTCGCCCCGGGACTCCTTCGCCGCCCGGACGCTCTTCTCCAGGGCCGCCATCAGGTCGAGGACCTTGCCGCCGGGGGCCGCCTCCGGGGCCTCGGGGGGTGCCTCGCCCGCCGCCTTCGCGGCCACGACCTCCTCGAGCGCCTCCCGGTACTCGTCATGCAGTTCGGTGAGGTCGATCTCGCCGAGGGTGTCCATCAGGGCGTCCGCCAGGTCGAGTTCCTTGTCGTTGACCGTGACCTTGGTGTCCGGGGCGACTCCTTCCGGTGCCCGCACCTCGTCCGGCCAGAGCAGGCCGTGCATGGCGATCGCGTCCTCGACCACCCGAAGCATGCCCAGCCGTTCCTTGCCGCGGAGCGCGAACTTCGCGATCGCCACCTTGTTGCTGCGCTTGAGGGCCTCTCGCAGCAGGGTGTACGGCTTGGCGGCCGGGGCACCGCCCGCCGCCAGGTAGTACGCCGCGTCCATCTGCAGGGGGTCGATGCGGTCCGTCGGGACGAAGGCCACGATCTCGATCGTCTTGGCCGTGGGGAGCGGAAGGTGGGAGAGGTCCTCGTCGGTGATGGGGATGATCGTGCCGTCCGCGTCCTCGTAGCCCTTGCCGATCTCGGCCGAGGAGACCTCCTTCTCCTCCAGCTCACAGACCTTGCGGTAGCGGATGCGGCCGCCGTCCTCGGTGTGGATCTGGCGGAACGAGATCGAATGGCTCTCGGTGGCGTTGACCAGCTTGATCGGGATGCTGACCAGGCCGAACGAGATGGCGCCGTTCCATATGGACCTCACCTGCAGCACCCTTTCGGTCGTTTTCCGCCGTTATGCTCCAGTTTGCGTGAGATTCTCATCGTATGACGCCCATCACGGAGGTGGAGGGCAGACGGCTCGCCCTCAGCAACCTGGAGAAGGTGCTCTATCCGGAGACCGGGTTCACCAAGGGCGAGGTGCTGCACTACTACGCCACCAGCGCCGAGGTGCTGCTGCCGCATCTGCGGGACCGGCCGGTGTCCTTCCTGCGCTATCCGGACGGGCCCGGCGGGCAGGTCTTCTTCGCCAAGAACGTCCCGCCCGGTACGCCCGACTGGGTCACGACCGCCGAGGTGCCGCGGATGGAGGGGCCGGCGCGGATGGTGCTCGTCCAGGATCTGGCGTCGCTGATGTGGGCGGCGAATCTGGTCACCGAGTTCCACACACCGCAGTGGGTCGTCCAGGATCCCGGGGTCGCGGACCGGATCGTGTTCGATCTGGACCCGGGTCCGCCCGCCACCGTCGTCGACTGTTGCGAGGTCGCGGTGTGGCTGCGGGAGCGGCTCGCGGCGGACGGGATCGAGGCCTGCGCCAAGACGTCCGGGTCCAAGGGGCTGCATCTGCTCGCCGCGGTCCGGCCGACGCCGTCCGAGCAGGTCAGTGACTATGCGAAGCAGCTCGCGGTGGAGGCCGAGCGGGCCATGCCGCGGCGGGTGCTGCACCGGATGACGCGGAGCCTGCGGCCGGGGAAGGTCTTCGTCGACTGGAGCCAGAACGCGGCCCGGAAGACCACCGCCACCCCCTACACGCTGCGGGCCCGCCCCGAGCCCACCGTCTCCGCGCCGGTGACCTGGAGCGAGGTCGAGGAGTGCGGCGCACCGAGCCGACTCACCTTCCACGCCCAGGACATCGCCCCGCGCATCCAGGACTACGGCGACCTGCTGGCTCCCCTGCTCGACCCGGACTCCGCCGGATCCCTCCCCTGAGATCCCTCCGCTGAGATCCCTCCCCTGAGATCCCTTAGGCGCCGGCGCCCCGCAACGGCAGATGCCGTTCAGCCGAAGGGGCTTGGGCGCAGCATCCGGAAACCGCACGCCTCAGCGTCACTGCCCGGCCGGCTCGCCACCGGGCGTCACCCCCCCCCCACCGCCTCGGCCCGTCGCCGCCCGTCACACCCGCGACCACGTCCCCCGGTCCCGGGCCATCGCGTGCAGCGCCTCCACGTCCGCCGGTTTGAGTACGCCGCCCGTGCGGGCCAGGCCCTCGGTCTCCGTGTCCTTCAGGACGCGCAGGTCGCGGAGGGGGACGGTGACCGTCACGTCGGTGGGCTCGAAGAGGGCGAGGACCGGGTGGACCTCGGCCGTGAGCGCGTAGGACGCCCGGTCGGCGTCGGCGCGCACCCGCCGTAGGAGCGGGTGGGGGTCGCGGCGGCCCAGGGTGACCATGGGGTCCGCGACCGTCACCCGCTGCTTGCGGGCGTGGACGGTGTGGACGGCGAACAGGCCGCCGGGGCCGATCGCCAGGTGGTGGATGCGGTCGCCGCCGGGCAGCGGGACGGAGTGCAGGGCGTGCCAGCCCGCGCCGTCGAGACGGTCCAGGGCCTCGCCGACCGCCTGCTCGGCGGCCAGCGCGCGCCGGCGCGGGTCCGGGCGCAGCCGGTGGGCCGGGGCGGGGTCGCGGTCCAGGGCGACCAGCAGCGTCTCGCCGGGGCGGTTGGGCGCCAGGTCGTCGTCCGGGTGGAGGGACAGACGGGCCAGCTCGGCCGGGGTGGGCACAGGGGGCGGCCCGACGGCCACCGGGCCGGTGAGGAAGGGGCCCAGGGCCTGCAGCACCCCCTCCCGCTCCTCCTCGCTGAGCAGGTTGATCCTGGCCGCCTCACGGTCGTACCAGGCGACGTTGTGTCCGTCCGTGCGGCACACGTACAGCCGTTCCTGACCGTGCCTCCAGGTCGGTATGACGCGCAGTCCGTTCATGCACCATCACCCCATGACCATGGGAACAGGCGGGGTGCTCCATCGGCAAGAACCCGGTTACCTTTGAGAGCAGTTGGGCCCCACTGGAGGGGGATGGGGAGGCGTTGTTGCGTACCCGCAGGAAGCAACCCGACGTACCGGCTCCGGACGCCCCGTGGAGCGAGATCGTGCCTGGTCTGTGGATGGGCGGGCACGAGTTCCGGGGGCATACCGGGCAACTGGAGTTCGCCGTCGTACGGGATCAGTTCGATCTCGTGCAGACCTTGCTGAGGCTGCCGGGCCACGGGCCCGACCCGGGTGTGGAGCACCATGTCTGGCCCATACCCGACGGACCGCTGGACGGCACACAACTCGCGGGAGTCATTCGCCTGGCCCTGGCCGCGAGCGAGGCACTGGACGAGGGCCGCAAGGTCCTCGTCCGCTGTTACCACGGGTACAACCGCTCGGGCCTGGTGGTCGCGCACGCCCTGGTGCGCCGGGGCCACTCCGCCGAGCAGGCGATACGGCTGATCAGGTCCCGTCGCTCGCCGTGGGCGCTGCACAACGATCTGTTCGTCGACTATCTGCGGGCGGGGCTGCCGACGGCCCGGCTGCTCGAGGAGCTGGCCGAGTAGGTGCCTCGCGGGACCACCGAAGAGCGCGGGTAAGCGTTTCTTCCGGGTGATCGAGTAGCGGAGGTAATCGTTTCTTCGGCCGCCTAGGGTGTATCGGGCAACCCTGCCCTCCCGGCCCCCTGGAGCACCGTGCCCCGCACCCGCCCCCTGCGCACCGCGCTGGCCGTCGCCCTGCTGGCGGCGGCCGCTGCGGGCTGCGGTGACGCGGGCGGGCTGCGCGGCGCGGGGGCGACGCCGACCGCGACCAGCCCCGCCAAGCTGTGGCCCCAGCTGTCCCCGGCCGCGAGCCCGGCCTGGGACTACGACAACGGCGAGTCCGAGGTCATGAAGGGCGTCACCGCCCACGGCGGCGACATACGCAGGGTCGATCCGGTGACGATCGTGCGGGCCGAGATCGCCCAGCACCCGGACGACTACGCCGGCTCGAAGGCGCCCTACCGCGAGACCGCCCGCCGGATGGCGTACTGCGGCCGCAAGCCCGCGGACGAGCGGTGCCCGCTGCTCAAGGGCTACTACCGGGACCTCACCGGTGACGGGCGCGCCGATCTGACGCTGGGCTTCCGGCTGCTGCCGGGCACCCAGACCGCCGTACGCGTCTACACCGTCGAGGCCGGCCGGGTGGTGCAGGTGATGGCCAACGACGACGCGGTGAGCGGGGTGGAGCTGGCCGGGCACTCGGTGATCATCCACGCTCCCTCCGACCTCGCCGACTACGAGTACCGCTTCCAGTGGACCTGGGACCCCGACCAGAAGGTGATGCTGCTCACCCACGACGAGATGCTGCGCCTGGGCAAGCACGAGCACCGCCACCGCCGCTCCCCGTCCCCCTCGGCGACCCCATGACGCGGCTCGCGCTCCCCCACTGGGCCGGCACGCTCGCCGTGAAGGCCGCCGTCTTCATCACGGTGATGTGCTGCGGGCTCGCCGCGATGCTCGGCGTGCTGGTGCACGTCTCGGTGACCGACCAGACCGTCGGTCAGGCCCGCAGCCTCGCGCTGGCGCGGCTGGCGGACGCGACGAAGGCGTACCAGGCCGGGGACACGCTGCTGCCGGGGGCGAGCGTCGATCCGCCGGGGCTGCCGCACGCGCTGCGGGATCTGGCGGTGGCCGGGGACCGCGGCACGATGGTCTCCGACCACCACGGGCAGCCCACGATGTGGGCGGCCGGTCCCGCCGACCGGAACCGGGCGCTGGCCGTCGAGGTCGACTACGCGCAGCAGGCGCACACCATCGCCGGGCTCGACCGGGCGATCCTGTGGTCGTCGGGGCTGGCGATCGGGGCGACGCTGCTGGTGGGCGCGTTCGCGGTGACCCGGGTGACCCGGCGGCTGCACGCCACCGCGCAGGTGGCCCGGCGGATCAGCGCGGGTGATCTGGACGCGCGGGTGGGTGATCCGCGGACGAGGGACCAGAGCCGGCCGCAGGACGAGGTGGCCGCGGTCGCCGCCGCGCTGGACACCATGGCTGCCTCCCTGCAGGGCAAGCTGCTGAGCGAGCAGCGGTTCACGGCGGACGTGGCGCACGAGCTGCGGACACCGCTGACGGGGCTGCACGCGGCGGCCGAGCTGCTGCCGCCGGGGCGGCCGACGGAGCTGGTGCGGGACCGGGTGGCGGCACTGCGCACGCTGACCGAGGACCTGCTGGAGATCTCCCGGCTGGAGACCGGGCGGGAACAGCTCGAACTGGACGGCGAGGAGCTGGGGGCGCTGGCCGCGCGGGTGGTGCGGGCGTCCGGGACCGACACGGAGGTCGTGGTCCTGCGGGACACCCGCGTCGAGACCGACCGGCGGCGGCTGGAGCGGGTCCTGGGGAACCTGGTGGCCAACGCCCACAAGCACGGACGGGCGCCGGTGTCCGTGACCGTCGACGGGGCGGTGGTGACCGTACGGGACCACGGGGACGGGTATCCGGACTACCTGGTGGAGCACGGGCCGCAGCGGTTCCGCACCGAGGGCGGGGCCAAGGGGCACGGGCTGGGGCTGACCATCGCCGTGGGTCAGGCGGAGGTGCTGGGGGCCCGGCTTGAGTTCGCCAACGCGGTGGACGGCGGGGCCGTCGCGATCCTGACGCTGCCTCAGCCCGGGGCCGCTCTCCCCGATGGCGCAGTGCGACGGGCGGCCTCACCCGAGTCCTCCTAACGTGGCGATTAGTCAGGTTCGCCCCATTCGTGGAGGTATTCCCCCATGTCCCTGCGCTCCACCATCACGCGCCTCGGCATAGTCGCCGCGGCCGGCGCCCTCGTCACCTCCGCCGCCGTCACCCCCGCCCTGGCCGACAACGACTGGGGCAGCGGCGACTCAGGCTCGGACAACCAACAGAGTCAGCAGAGCCAAGAGAGCGGGCAGAGCTGGCAGGGTCAGCAGAGCCAACAGAACCAGCAGAGCTGGCAGAGCCAGCAGAGCCAGGAAAGCGGGCAGAGCTGGCAGGGTCAGGAGAACCAGCAGAGCTGGGAGCAGGGCGATCACGGCGGCGACCAACGGCTCGCCCGGGGTGTGGTCACCGCGAGCGAGCTGAACCTGCGCAGCGCGCCCAACCGGGGCAGCCAGGTGATCCGGGTGGCCCACCGGGGCGAGCGCGTCTCCATCTTCTGCAAGACGCCGGGTCAGAGCGTCGACGGCAACCGCCTCTGGTACCTCCTCACGGACGGCACCTGGGCCTGGGGTTCGGCCCGTTACATCGAGACCATCGGGACGCCGCCACGCTGGTGCTGAGTCCCTGAGGTCACAAGACCCACTATTTGGGTAAGTTCCGGACATGACCAACGCCGGAACCACCGTGGTACAGGCGGATTCTCCCGCCCGCGCGGTACGCCTCCCCCGGCGCCGTGGCATCGAGTTGGCCCTCATCGTCCTCGCCGTACTGCTGTCGGTGTACGGCTACTGCGCGGTGGGCCTCGCCCGATACGGCACCGTCCCGCCCGGCGCCGCCGGTTACGGCGCCGGGCTCGGCGTGCTCGCGCTGCTCGCGCATCTCGCGGTGCGAGTGCGGGCGCCGTACGCCGACCCGCTGCTGCTGCCGATCGGGGTGCTGCTCAACGGCCTCGGCCTGGTCCTGATCTACCGCCTGGACCTGGAGACCCCGGGCGACCGCGCGGCCCCCACCCAACTCGTCTGGTCCACGCTGGGCGTGACCCTGTTCATCGTGGTCGTCCTCATGCTGCGCGACCACCGCTGGCTCCAGCGCTACTCCTACGTCTGCGTCGCCGCCGCCCTCGTGCTGCTTCTGCTGCCGATCCTCTTCCCGGCCGTCAACGGCGCCCGGATCTGGATCCGGATCGCCGGATTCTCCATCCAGCCGGGCGAGTTCGCCAAGGTGCTGCTGTCGGTGTTCTTCGCCGCGTACCTGGCCGCGAACCGCAGCGCGCTCGCGTACACCGGCCGCCGGATCTGGTTCATGCAGCTGCCCACCGGTCGCGTCCTCGGCCCGATCCTCGCCATCTGGCTGCTGAGCGTCGGCGTCCTGGTCCTGGAGCGCGACCTCGGCACGTCACTGCTCTTCTTCGGCCAGTTCGTCGTTCTGCTGTACGTCGCCACTGGGCGCACCGGCTGGATCGCGGTCGGGCTGCTGCTGGCGGGCCTCGGCGCGGTCGCCGTCGGCTGGCTGGAGCCGCATGTGCACAGCCGGGTGGAGGACTGGCTGCACCCCTTCGCCTCCATCGACGCGGGCCTGGGCCCCGGCCAGCTCGCCCAGTCGCTCTTCGCCTTCGCGGCGGGCGGCGTGCTCGGCACCGGACTGGGCCTCGGCCACTCGCTGCTGATCGGCTTCGCCGTCAAGTCGGACTTCATCCTGGCCACCGCGGGCGAGGAGCTGGGCCTGGCGGGCCTGTGCGCGATCTTCCTGCTCTACGGCCTGCTGGTGGAGCGCGGCTACCGGGCCGGCCTCGCCCTGCGCGAGCCCTTCGGCCGGCTGCTCGCCGTGGGCCTCGCCTCGCTCATCGCGCTCCAGGTGTTCGTCATCGCCGGCGGAGTGACCGGCCTGATCCCGCTGACCGGCATGGCGATGCCCTTCCTCGCCCAGGGCGGCTCGTCGGTGGTCACCAACTGGGCGATCGTGGCGCTGCTGATCCGGGTGAGCCATACGGCACGCAGGGAGTACGACGGCGAGGTCGCCTCATGACCCGTTACATCCGGCACGCGGCCGGTTTCTGCGCCCTGCTGCTCCTCGCGCTGCTCGTCAACGCGGCCCGCGTGCAGGTCGTGCGGGCCGGTTCCTACGACGCCAACCCGGCCAACCGCCGCTCGGCCATCGCCCGTTACGGCCAGCCCCGCGGCGACATCCTGGTGGCCGGCGAGCCGGTCACCGGCTCCCGGGACTCCGGCCAGCAGCTCCGCTACGAGCGGACGTACGCGAACGGCCCGTTGTACGCCCCGGTCACCGGCTTCTCCTCGCAGGTGTACGGCACCACGCTGCTCGAGCACACCCAGGACGGGGTGCTGTCCGGCACCGACCCGCTGCTCACGCCGCTGCCGCTGTGGCACGGCCTCACACGCTCGCTCAGCCCCGGCGGGGACGTCGTGACCACCCTCAACCCGGCGGCCCAGCAGGCGGCGTACGAGGGGCTGGACGGGCGCAAGGGCGCGGTGGCGGCGGTGGAGCCGTCCACGGGCCGCGTCCTGGCCCTGGTCTCGACGCCCTCCTACGACCCCTCGGTCCTGTCCGGGAACGCGGCGGCCACCGAACGGTCCTGGGAGCGGCTGAACTCAGACCCCGACAAGCCGATGCTCAACCGGGCGGTGCGGCAGACGTATCCGCCGGGTTCGACCTTCAAGGTCGTCACCGCGGCGGCGGCGCTGGACGCGGGGGTGGTCACGGACCTGGACCGGCCGACGAGGTCACCGGACCCCTACCGGCTGCCGGGGACGCGGACCTGGCTGATGAACGAGGGCGACGGCTGCGAGGACGCTCCGCTGCGGGACGCCTTCGAGTGGTCGTGCAACACGGTGTTCGCCAAGCTGGGGGTGGATGTCGGGGTCACCGGCATGACGAAGACGGCACAGGCGTTCGGCTTCAACGACAGCGCCCTGCGGGTGCCGTTCTCGGTCGCGCGCAGCACCTTCGACACCTCGGTCGACAAGGCGCAGCTGGCGCTGTCGTCGATCGGCCAGTACAACACGCGGGCGACGCCGTTGCAGATGGCGATGGTCGCGTCGGCGGTCGCCGACGGGGGGCAGCTGCGACAGCCGTATCTGGTGGAGCGGACGACGACGGGCGACGGCGGCACCGCGTGGACGGCGGGCCCGCGTCCGGTCCGCCAGGTGATGCGCCCGGAGACCGCGGATCTGATGAAGGAGCTGATGGAGGGCGTGGTGACGGAGGGCACCGGCACGAACGCCGCGATCCCCGGCGCGATCGTCGGCGGCAAGACCGGAACCGCGCAGCACGGGGTCGGCAACGCCGGTACGCCGTACGCCTGGTTCGTGTCCTGGGCGCAGCGGGAGGAGGACCTGACGCCCAAGGTCGCGGTGGCCGTGGTGGTGGAGGACGGGTCGGCGCACCGGGGGGAGATCACCGGAGGCGGGGTGGCGGCGCCGATCGCCCGGGCGGTGATGGAGGCGGTGCTGAACTCCGGCTCGGGGTCCGGTGGTTGAGACGGGGGTACCGGAGGCGGAGGCTCCCTACCTAACGTTCGGTACATGACGACGACACCGGAAGCCGCGTACCAACTCGCCCAGGTCAACATCGCCCGGCTCAAGGCCCCGCTGGACTCACCGCAGTTGAAGGACTTCGTCGACGCCCTCGACCCCGTGAACGCCGACGCGGACGCCGCCGAGGGCTTTGTCTGGCGGCTGCAGGACGAGTCCGGTGACGCGACGGACGTGGCCGTCTTCGGCGACGAGTGGCTGATCATCAACATGTCGGTGTGGCGGGACCCGAACGCCCTCACGACGTTCATGTACCAGGGGCGCCACCGCGAGATGCTGGCCCGCAGGAGGGACTGGTTCGAGCGGGTGGCGGAGGCGATGGCGGTCCTGTGGTGGGTCCCGGCGGGCCACCGCCCCACGGTGGCCGAGGCGGAGGAACGCCTGCTGCATCTGCGCGCCAACGGCCCGACGTCGTACGCCTTCACCCTGCGCACGACGTTCCCGCCGGCCCTGGGCGACCCGCGTCCGCTGACCGGCGAGATCCCCGAGGACCTGGGCTGCTCGGTCTAGGGCCCGCCCGTCAGGTCTCGACCGCGCCCGTCTCGATCGCCTCCTCCACCTCCGCGACCCGTTCCCGCTCCTCCGCCGCGAAGCGCTCCGCGTCCAGCTTCTCCGCGATCTCCTCGTCCTGGGCCATCAGCAGGTCCAGGTTGGAGTCGCCCATCTCGAAGACGCCCATGTCGACATAGGCCTGCTGGAGGCGCTTGCCCCACAGGCCGATGTCCTTGACGCACGGGACGATCCGGGAGAAGAGCAACTGCCGGAAGAGCGCCAGGAACTCGGACTTCTCGCTGTACTCCTCCGCCTCGGCCGTCGGGATGCCGAAGTTCTCCAGGACCTCGACCCCGCGCAGCCGGTCGCGCATCAGGTAGCAGCCCTCGATGACGAACTCCTCGCGCTCGCGCAGCTCGGCGTCGGTGAGCTGCTTGTAGTAGTCGCGCAGGGCCATCCGGCCGAAGGCCACGTGCCGGGCCTCGTCCTGCATGACGTAGGCGAGGATCTGCTTGGGCAGGGGCTTGGTCGTGGTGTCGCGGATCATGCCGAAGGCGGCCAGCGCCAGACCCTCGATGAGCACCTGCATCCCCAGATAGGGCATGTCCCAGCGGCTGTCGCGGAGCGTGTCGCCCAGCAGCGACTGGAGGTTGTCGTTGATCGGGTAGACCATCCCGACCTTCTCGTGCAGGAACCGGCCGTAGATCTCCGCGTGCCGCGCCTCGTCCATGGTCTGCGTGGCCGAGTAGAACTTGGCGTCCAGGTCCGGCACCGACTCCACGATCCGCGCCGCGCAGATCATCGCGCCCTGCTCGCCGTGGAGGAACTGGCTGAACTGCCAGGACGCGTAGTGCTGTCGCAGTTCCCCGCGCTCCTTCTCGCTCATCTTCGCCCAGTACGGCGTCCCGTACAGCGAGATGGACTCGTCCGGGGTGCCCAGCACGTCGTGCGGGTCGACCTCCAGATCCCAGTCGATGCGCCGCTGCCCGTCCCACTGCTTGTCCTTGCCCTTCTGGTAGAGGGCGAGCAGTCGTTCGCGGCCGTCTTCGTACTCCCAGCTGAAACGGGCCGCGCCAGACGCGGGGACCTGCCAGACATAGTCACCGGGGTCGTTGGTGTACAGCTCATGGGTCGGCATACCCCGCAGGCTCACATGTAGACGCCGAGTCAACAAGTCCCGTGCAGGGGATTGACGGGCTTGCTGACAGGCAGTCTCATAAGTGCCATGACGACTCTCACGGAAGCAGACGCACTCGACGGCCTGCGCGACGCCCTCGGGCTGCTCAAGGACCGCGAGCAGGTCGCCGAGCGGCTCCTCGCCTCCTCCGCGAAGCACTCCTTCGACCCGGACAAGGAACTCGACTGGGACGCGCCCTTCGAGGAGGGCAAGTGGTTCTGGCCGCCGGAGCTGGTCTCGCTGTACGACACGCCACTGTGGAAGCGGATGGGCGAGGAGCAGCGGATCCTGCTGTCGCAGCACGAGGCCGCCGCGCTGGCCTCGCTGGGGATCTGGTTCGAGATCATCCTGATGCAGCTGCTGGTGCGGCACATCTACGACAAGGCGGCGACGAGCGCGCATGTGCGGTACGCACTCACCGAGATCGAGGACGAGTGCCGGCACTCGAAGATGTTCGCGCGGCTGATCGCGCAGGGGGGCACGCCCTGGTATCCGGTGGCCCGGGCGCACCAGCATCTGGGGCGGCTGTTCAAGACGATCTCCACGACACCCGGGTCCTTCACGGCGACGCTCCTCGGGGAGGAGGTCCTGGACTGGATGCAGCGGCTGACGTTCCCCGACGAGCGGGTACAGCCGCTGATTCGGGGGGTCACGCGGATCCATGTCGTGGAGGAGGCGCGGCATGTGCGGTACGCGCGTGAGGAGCTGCGGCGGCAGATGGTGACCGCGCCCCGGTGGTCGCAGGAGTTCACCCGGGTGACGTCCGGGGAGTTCGCGCGGGTGTTCTCGGTGGCCTTCGTCAATCCCGAGGTGTACACGAACGTCGGGCTGGACAAGCGGGAGGCCCTGGCGCAGGTGAGGGCGAGCGGGCACCGGCGGGAGGTCATGCAGACGGGCGCCAAGCGGCTGACCGACTTCCTGGACGACATCGGGGTGCTGCGGGGGGTCGGCCGGCGGCTGTGGAAGAGCTCGGGCCTGCTGGCTTGAGGCGACAGGCGCGGCCTGCGATTACGCTGCACTGCATGACTCCCGCCGCCCCCGCCTATCGACGGCTCAGTGTCGAGGAGCGACGAAGCCAGCTTCTCGACGCCGCCCTCGGTCTCTTCGCGCACCGCGCCCCCGAGGACGTCTCCCTCGACGACGTGGCCGAGGCGGCCGGGGTCTCGCGTCCCCTGGTCTACCGGTACTTCCCCGGCGGCAAGCAGCAGCTGTACGAGGCCGCGCTGCGGTCGGCCGCGGACGAGCTGCGGCAGTGCTTCGACGAGCCGCGGGAGGGGCCTCTCCTGCCTCGGCTCTCCCGGGCCCTGGACCGCTATCTGGCCTTCGTCGACGAGCACGACGCCGGGTTCAGCGCGCTGCTCCAGGGCGGCAGCGTCGTGGAGACGTCCCGGACGACGGCCATCGTGGACGGGGTGCGGCGGGCCGCCGCCGAGCACATCCTCAGTCACCTCGCTGTCACCGAGCCCGGACTGCGGCTGCGGATGACCGTGCGGATGTGGATCACGGCGGTGGAAGCCGCCTCGCTGATCTGGCTCGACGAGGGCAAGCAGCCCCCGGTCGAGGAGCTGCGGGACTGGCTGGTGGAACAGTTCGTGGCCGTGCTGTCGGTGACGGCCGCCCGGGACACCCAGACCGCGGCGCTGGTGCGGGCGCTCGCGGAGGATGTCTGACACTGGTGCCGTGAAGAGCGAACCGACCCCCTTCGAGGGTGGCCCCATGGACGGCCGGGTACTTCCGGTGCTGGTCGGGGCGACCGGGCAGCCGCCGAAGATCTACCGCATCCCGGTGCCGGACCCGGCCGGCGGTCCCGACACCGTGCTGGTCTACCGGCGCGTCCCGCGCGGACACAGCAGACGGCTCGGGATCCAGCAGGGGTGGAAGTACGCGTACGACCCGGACAGCAGGGACACCGGCCGGCTGAAGTGGCCGTGGTCCAAGCCGGACGCCACGCCGGGCGGCAAGCCGGAGAACACCGACGGGTGACGGGGTTGCGCCGAACAGCGCACACTCGGCGCGCGCGACGCGTGCGAGCGTCTGAAGCTCGCGGTGCGGGGCAGAGGGGCTGGCCCGCACCGGAGGTGATGACGTGTCAGGAAGGCTTCTGCGTCTGGTGTGTACGGCGGCGGTGGCGGTCGGCACCGTCCTCGCGCCGCTGCCCGCCGCGGCCGTGCCCGAGCCGGGCGGGCGGCCCGTCTCCGAGCTGCTGACGGATCTTCAGCGGCGGTACCGGGAGGCCGAGCAGGCCACGGAGACCTATGACGCGACCGAGGAGAAGCTGACCAGGCAGCGGGCCGAGGTCGAGCGGCTGGACAAGGAGCTGGCCCGCACCCGGATCTCCCTGGACGAGAGCAGGAGCGCAGCCGGGCGGCTGGCACGGCAGCAGTACCAGAACAGCACGGAGATCTCGTCGTACGTCCGGCTGCTGCTGGCCCGGGATCCGCAGCAGGCGCTCGATGAGGGGCATGTCATCGGGCAGGTGGCGCGGGAGCGGGCGCTGACGCTGGGGCGGCTGGCCGGCACCGAGAAGAGGGC
This sequence comes from Streptomyces sp. NPDC006476, assembly GCF_040612015.1. Lineage (NCBI taxonomy): Bacteria > Bacillati > Actinomycetota > Actinomycetes > Kitasatosporales > Streptomycetaceae > Streptomyces > Streptomyces sp. NPDC006476. The sequence continues at coordinate 18,013 of NZ_JBEXPK010000049.1, forward strand.
CGCCGAACTGGCCCGCCGGGCGCGCAAGGCCCTGGACGACCAACTCGCCCTTGCCGAGCGGCAGAAGAAGGACCGGGACGAGGTGCGCAAGCGGCTGAGGGAGGTGGAGGAGCTGTTGGTCTCCCTCACGCCCGAACAGCTCGCCGCCGTCGCCCGGTTGGAGAAGGACGGGGTCGACCAGGCGCAGCAGCGGTTCCTGGACTCGAGCGCGCCCAACGACGACGGCAAGCCCTCGGGCGAGGGTGACCGGGCCGTGCGGTACGCCGTGCGGCAACTGGGGAAGCCGTACCGGTGGGGCGCGCAGGGCCCGGCGTCGTACGACTGCTCGGGCCTCACGTCACAGGCGTGGCGTCACGCCGGAACGCCCATCCCCCGCACGAGCCAGGAACAGTGGGCCCGGCTCCCGAGGATCCCCCTGAACAGGCTCCGCCCCGGCGACCTGGTGCTCTACTTCCCACGGGCCACGCACGTGGCGTTGTACGTGGGGAAGGGCATGGTGATCCAGGCCCCGAGAACCGGCGAACAGATCAAGGTCTCCCCCATCGCGTCCTACCCGATCCTCGGAGCCGTCCGCCCGAACGCCGCTCAGCAGTCCGCCGAGGAGGCGGGGTAGAGCGGGGCTTCCGGACCGGCGTCGCGGGTCAGGCGCCCGCGACCGAGGCCAGGTAGGCCTCGGCCTTCTGCGGTTCGTAGAAGAAGTTCTCGAAGTCCGCCGGGTTGTCGAAGCCGTTGGCGAAGCGGTCGGCCACCGGCTGGAGTTGGCCCGCGGCTCCGATGAGGTTGAGGATGTGCTCCGGCGGCGGGGCGAGCATGGCGTTGGTCCACTTGGTGACGTGCTGAGCCGTCTCCCAGTAGCGGTCGAAGGTCGCCTGCATCCAGGCCTCGTCGAACTCCTTCTCGCCGTTCTCCAGGATCGAGGCGAGGTACGAGGCGGCGCACTTGGCTGCGGAGTTGGAGCCCTGGCCGGTGATGGGGTCGTTGGCGACGACGACGTCCGCCACCCCGAGGACCAGGCCGCCGCCGGGAAGACGGCCGATCGGGTTGCGGACGGTCGGGGCGTAGCGGCCGGCCAACGTGCCCCCGGCGTCGGTGAGTTCGACCTTGGTGGCCCGCGCGTACTCCCAGGGCGTGTACCGCTCCATGAGTTCCAGGGTCAGGGAGAGGTGCTCCGCCGGGTCCTTGACGCCTTTGAAGACGTCGAGCGGGCCGCCGGGTATGCCCTCCCAGAACAGGATGTCGGCCGGTCCGGAGGTCGTCAGCGTCGGCATGACGAACAGCTCGCCCACCCCGGGCACCAGGTTGCAGCGGACGGCGTAGTGGTCCGGGTGCTCGGGGCGCGGGCCCAGACCGTGGACGTAGGAGACGGCGAGGGCGCGCTGCGGCTCGCTGTACGGCGAACGGGACGCGTCCCGGCCGAACATGGACACCAGCTCGCCCTTGCCCGCCGAGACCAGCACCAGGTCGTACGTACGGGAGAAGTAGTCGAGGTCGGAGACCGCCGCGCCGTGGATGACCAGCTGCCCGCCGCGCTGGGCGAACGTCTCCATCCAGCCGGCCATCTTCACCCGCTGGTCGACCGACTGCGCGTACCCGTCGAGCCTGCCCACCCAGTCGATCGCCCGTGCCGCCGGGCCCTCGGCCCAGGAGCCCGGGGCAGCGACCGAGACGCCGAGTCCTTCGATCTTCGGGGCCTGGGACTCCCAGAAGTTCAGCTGGAGATCGCGCTCGTGCTGCAGTGCCGTGTGGAACATGCACTGCGTCGACATGACCCGGCCGGAGCGGATCTCGTCCGCGGTCCGGTTGGACATCAGGGTGACCTCGTACCCGTGCGACTGAAGGCCGAGGGCGAGCTGGAGACCGGACTGGCCGGCTCCTACGACGAGTATCTTCCGCATACCGGGGCTGTTCTCCTACTCGTGGACTACTGGACTGCTCGTGGGACTACTACTCGGGGGTTTCGTCCAGCGCGTGGGCGACGAGGGACAGCAGGGTCTCGATCGCCGAGATCCTCCGCCGCGCATCCATGATCATGACAGGTATGTGCGCGGGGATCGTCAACGCCTCCCGCACGTCCTCCGGTTCGAAGCGCTCGCTGCCGTCGAAGTGGTTGACCGCCACGACGTACGGCATCCCGCAGCTCTCGAAGTAGTCCAGGGCGGGGAAGCAGTCCTTCAGCCGCCGGGTGTCCGCGAGGACGACCGCGCCGATCGCGCCGCGCACCAGGTCGTCCCACATGAACCAGAACCGCTGCTGGCCCGGCGTGCCGAACAGGTAGAGCACCAGGTCGTCGTCGAGGGTGATGCGGCCGAAGTCCATGGCCACGGTGGTGGTCAGCTTGCCGGGCGTGGCGGTGAGGTCGTCGGTGTCCTCGCTCGCCTCGGTCATCAGCGCCTCGGTCTGCAGGGGCGTGATCTCCGAGACGGCGGTGACCAGCGTGGTCTTGCCCACACCGAAGCCTCCCGCCACGACTATCTTCGTGGCGATGGGGGCGCGGGTGCGGTCCGTCTGCCAGGACTGCAGGTTCTCGTCGGGGTCGACGTGGGAGGCGACGCCGACGGCGTCAGAGACGACGGAGTCCACTCAGCACCCTTTCCAGCAGAGCGCGGTCCGGCCGGCCCGTGCCGTGACCGGTACCTGTTCCGTACACGCGGATCTTTCCCTGGTCCGCGAGGTCGCTCAGCAGCACACGGACCACGCCGAGCGGCATCTTCAGCAGCGCGGCGATCTCGGCCACCGTGCGCATACGGCGGCACAGTTCGACGATGGCCCGCATCTCGGGCATGACCCGGGTGCTGAGCGAGCCGTTCGTCAGCTCTTTGCGCTCCTCGGGGGCCTCCAGCGCCGCGACGAACGTCTCCACGAGGAGGACGTGGCCGAAGCGGGTGCGGCCGCCGGTGAGCGAGTAGGGACGGACGCGGGCGGGCTTGCGGTCGCCGCCGCGCACGGGGAGCGTCTGCCTCTGCTGCTTCTCGATGGTCATCGGGTGCCCCCGGCGGACTCCTGCTCCAGGGATTTTCGCAGCTCGCTGCGGAGCTCGGGGGTCAGTACATGGCCGGCGCGGCCGACGAAGAGCGCCATGTGGTAGGCCACCACGCTCATGTCGCAGTCGGCGGAGCCGTGCACGCCGAGCAGGCTGCCGTCGCTGATCGACATCACGAACAGACTTCCCTCGTCCATCGCGACCATCGTGTGCTTCACGACGCCGGAGTCCATCAGCTTGGCGGCGCCGACGGTGAGGCTGCCGATGCCGGAGACGATGGTCGCGAGGTCGGCGGAGGAGCCGCGGGGGCCGGTGCGCCTGGTCCGCGTCTTGGCCTCCTCGTTGCGCCCCGGGTCGGAGGACAGCAACAGCAGGCCGTCGGAGGAGACCACCGCGACGGACTGGATGCCGGGCACCTCCTCGACGAGATTGGTGAGCAGCCAGTGCAGATTGCGGGCTTCAGTGCTCAGGCCGAAGGTACTGGGCGCGGTCAACTGCTTGCCTCCTCGACGGTGCCCCCCGTGGCTGGTGTCCTGGTCTGGCCTGTCTCTTCGGCGATCTCCGCGGCCACGTCCCGGTAGCCGGCCTGCGCGCCGCGGCGGAAGCCGCCGAGCCTTCTGCGGAGGGCTTCGGCGTCGACGGAGCTGGTGCGCGGGCGGGGCGGGGCGGTGGGTGCGGTGATCTTCGGAGTGCGCTTGGGGAGGCCCTTTGACGTCAGTACGTCGGGGGTGTGCTCGTGCTCGTGGATCGTCTCGGCTTCGTCATCGGCGGATTCGTTCCCACCCGCACCATCCGTGCGGCTCCCGTGGTCGGGTGCGGGTGACCCCAGTGGGGCGAACTCGTCGTCGGCGGCCGCGGGTTGCGGGACGAACGGGTCCGCCTGTGGCGCTGGCCCCGTGTGTGTCGGGTCCGGTTCTGCCGGGCGGGGCGGGAGCAGGAGCTCCATGGTTGTCTCGGCCGGGTGCTGTGCCGGCTCCTCCTCGGCGTCCTTCTCCTGCACGGCCTGCTCGGCGAGGGCCACCAGGGGGTCCGCCGAACGGCCGTGGAGGACGTTGGAGTTGGCCTCCGCGTCCGCGCCCGGGAGGGAGAAGGTGTGGGTGACCGGGGAGGTCGTGGAGGAGGGGACGGCGGTGCTCGGCGCCGGGGACAGCAGCGGCTTCGGCAGCACCACCACCGCCGCCACTCCGCCCTGCTTCTGGTCGCGGAGCTGGACCCGGACGCCGTGCCGGTGGGCGAGGCGGGCCACGACGTACAGGCCGAGGCCGAGACCCTCGTCGCCCTCCTGGTCGTACGGCGTCTCGGGGTCGAACTCGGCGAGGCGCGCGTTCAGGCGGGTCATGCGGTCCGGGGACATGCCGATGCCCTCGTCCTGGACGGAGAGCATGACCTCGCCGTTCTCCAGGAGCCAGCCGGACACCTCGACGGGCAGGTCCGGCGGGGAGAACGACGTGGCGTTCTCCATCAGTTCGGCCAGCAGGTGCGAGAGGTCGTCGGCAGCGAAGCCCGCCACGTGGGCGTGCGGGGGCAGCGCCGCGATGCGGACGCGTTCGTAGCGCTCGATCTCGCTGACCGCCGCACGGACCACGTCCACGAGCGGGACGGGACCCGCGGTCTGCTGGACGTGTTCGGTGCCGGCGAGGACCAGCAGGTTCTCGCTGTGCCGGCGCATGACCGTGGCGAAGTGGTCGAGCTTGAAGAGGGTGGAGAGGCGGTCGGGGTCCTGCTCGCGCTCCTCCAGGCTCTCGATGACGGTGAGCTGACGCTCCACCAGGCCGAGCGTGCGCAGTGCCAGGTTCACGAACGTGCCGCCGATGCTCTCCCGCAGCCGCTCCAACTGGGCGGCGGAGTCGTCGAGTTCGGCACGGAGTTCGGCGCGGGCGTCGGCCATCTTCTGCCGCTGCCCGACCAGGTGCTTGCGGTCGGTCTCCAGCGTGGCGATCCGCTCGTGCAGCGCGGCCGCGTGCGCGTGCAGGGCGTTGACGGAGCGGACGACCTGGGCGAACTCGTCGTTGCGGCCGGTGAAGGTGACCGGTTCCTCGGCGGCGGGGTTCTCGGCCTCGGCGAGCCGGGCCGAGCCGCGGCGCAGGACCGACAGGGGGCGGGTGAGCGAGCGGGCCATGGCCGTGGCGACACCGACGGCGACCAGCATCAGGACGCCGAGCACGGCGACGCGGATCTCCAGCGCGCTGACGTCGTCGTCGCGCAGCTGGGCGAGGTCCTTGGTGCGGCGGTCGTAGAGCGCGGACTCGACGCCGCGCATCATGTCGACGCGGGCGGACAGCGCCGCGTCCACCTTGGTCGCGCTGGTGTCGAGGTCGGAGGAGGAGAGCGTCGGCTGGTCGGTGAGGCTCGCCAGGTACTTCTCGGCGGAGTTGACCTCGGAACCGGTGACCGTGGTGTCGTACGAGGTCAGGGCCGCCTTCGGCGCGGTCTCGTGGAAGTCGGCGAGCGCCGCGTCGGCGCGCAGCCGGGCCTGCTGGGCGGCTGCGGTCAGGGCGTCGCGCGTCGTGGCGTCGGCGCCCGTGGAGGTGGTCTGGGTGACCGGCAGGCCGGTGACGGGGCTGATGACCGTCCGGGTCGTCGTCGGCACGTTCAGCGCGGCCACCAGCAGCCCGCGCGCGGCGGCCGACTGCTGTACGGCGGAGTCGAGCTCGGCGAGGGAGTGAGCGCCTGAGCCGGCCCGGGGCGGGGTCTGCTCGGCCAGCCGCTCGGCGAGCCGGTGCAGGTCGCTGATGACGGCCGAGTAGGCCTCGTGCGTCTGCAGAGCGCTGTTCTGGCCGGTCAGTGCCGCCCGGCGCAGACCGGCGATACCGTCCAGGTCGCCGCGCAGGGAGGCCGGCGCGTCCGGGTCGGTGCGCAGTTCCTCGACCTGCCGGTCCACCCGCGAGCTCTGCTGCTCGGAGGGCGCCTTGGACTTGGGCCGCCCGGCCGCGACGTAGGAGGTGACCTCGTCGCGCTCGTCGGCGAGCGAGTGCGCGAGGGCGAGCGCCTTCTCGGTCTGCCCGGAGAGCGTCACCAGGTCCTGGGAGTCCTTCAGGTCGCCGGAGGCGGCGAGGACCGAGGGTGTCCCGGCTCCGGCTACGGCGGCGGCCACCACGGCCACGGCCACGATGAGCCGGTTGCGTACATGCGTGGGACGGCCCTTGCCGGTGACAGTGGCGGGGGCGGGCTCCGCACCCGCTCCGGAGGCCGTCTGCTTGCCTGTGCGACGGGGCCGCGTCTTCTGCACCGGTGCTCGCATTCCTGACTCGTGCCTGTTCATGGGGTCCGGGTGACGCTCCGTCAACTGCGGCGGACTGTGCGTACACCTGGTACGGTTCCCGACCCTCCCAGTGCCGGTGGGCAGGGGCCGTGCATCACCGGGCCCGCCACCCGAAGGAGTGAACATCGGACGGGAGTTGGCGGGCAAGTTCCTCCGGCGGTTGCGACGGCCTTTCCGGGCGGGCCGGTTGGACGTCCACGGCGACCTTTGGCACTATGTGCCGCCACGCCTTCCCGGAACACCGAATTCCAGCCCAAATCAGGCGCCTGACCTGCGCGAGTGCGCCAATTCGGAAACCAATGCAAGCCTTTGGTGAATCGCGTGAAGACGTCGTGCAGACTGGCCGAATGCGTACGGAACTTGTTTCGCAGCCGGGCGATTCCGACCGCCCCAACGAGGACTTCGCGGCCGTCGCCCTCCCGGCTTCCGGCCAGGGTGGCGCGCTCGTCGTCCTCGACGGAGTCACCCCGCCGCGCGGCGGGACGGGGTGTCTGCATTCGGTCCCCTGGTACACGGCCAGGCTGGGCGGGGCACTGACCGAACTGACCGTTTCCCTCCCGGATGTTCCGCTCACCGAGGTTCTTTCGCGTGCGATCGCACGCACAGCTGACACACATTCCGCCACTTGTGACCTTTCTCACCCACGAACCCCACAGGCGACCGTGGTGGTGGCGCGGTGGTCCGAGGAGACGGTCGACCATCTCGTCCTGTCCGACTCCGCCCTGCTGCTGGAGTCGCCGGAGGGCTCGGTGACTCCCGTCCTGGACGACCGTCTCTCCCGCCTGCCGCGCTCGGCTCTGGCCTCGGACGCCGTGATCGACGCGACGCTCCGCAACAAGGAGGGCGGCTTCTTCACTGCGGCGGCGGATCCGTCGGTGGCCCGACGGGCGGTGACAGGGGCCCGGCCGCGCGCGGAGGTGCGGGCCCTGGCCGCCCTGACGGACGGCGCGGCCCGCTGGGTGGAGAAGTTCCGTCAGGGCGACTGGGCGGACTGCTTCCGCCTCGTGCGCAAGGAGGGGGCACAGGCGCTGGTGGACCGCGTACGGGAGCTGGAGCGGGCCGACAGCGAGCTGCGGAGCTTCCTGGGGCGCAGCAAGACGCACGATGACGCGACGGTCGTCCACGCCGAGTTGGGGGCTAGCCGGCCGCGCCGGACGCGGTGAGGGTGTGCCACTGGCCGTCCTTGCCCTGGCCGTTGGTCTGGCCGGCCGCGGTGTCGCCGACGTAGCGGTACAAGGGCCAGCCGGCCAGGGTGAGCTGCTTCTGGCCGTCGCGGTGGACGGTGCCCAGCAGGCTCTGCTGGACGCCCTGGGTGCGTACGGAGTCCTGCACGATGACAGGCAGCCAGGTCTTCACGCAGGCGCCGGAGCAGGTCCACTTGGACGGGTTCGGCTCGTCCTTGGCATAGCGGTAGAGGGTCATCCCGTTGCCGTCGGTGACCACACCGTCCGCGCCGCGCACGGTGATCGTGACCGCGTTCCCGGCGGCGGGCGCGGTGGTCGCGGGAGCCGACGTGGCGGTGGCGGCCGGTGTGACGGGCGCGGCCGAGGTGACCGGGGCGGCCGGGGCCGTGGCGGAGGCGTCGGTGGACGAGTCGCACGCCGCCAGCAGGAACGCGGATGCGAGACCTGCGACCGAAGCGAGGACGATGCGGTGCGGGATCACGGGGTTGCCCTTCCTGGGGGAGTCGCCGTTCGAGTCACTCCCTAGGTACGGGGGGCGGCTCCCGCCCTCTCAGCGGCCGGTGGCACATGACGCACTCTTGACCACCGGCCCCGTCCGAGGCCGCCCCGGCTACTTCTCCATGCCCCGGTTCAACTGCGCCAGCAGCCGCGCCAGTTCCGCCACCTCGCCGCGGTCCCAGTGGGAGAGCTGGCTGACGTACCGGGCACGGCGGGCGTCGCGGACCTTGGTCACCCGCCGGTGCCCCTCCTCCGTGAGGTGGACCAGCCAGGCGCGGCCGTCGGCCGGGTCGGGCTCGCGGGCGACCAGCCCGAGCTCCTCCAGGGCGCGCAGCTGACGGGACATGGTGGCCTTGCCGACGCCGATGTACGCCGCGAGTTCGGTGGCGCGCTGGCGGCCGCACTCGTCGAGGCGGATGAGCAGTCCGTACGCCGCCGACTCCAGGTCGGGGTGGACCTCGCGGGCCATCTCGCCCTGGTTGGCGCGGGCGCGCCGGAACAGGATCGTCAGCTCCCGCTCCAGGGACAGGTACTCCGGGTCCGCACCGCTCGACGTCAGCCCCGACGAGCCCCGGACCTCGTCCCCGTTTACGCCTTCGTGCACGTCAGCCCCTGCCTCGGTTTCCCGTTCGTGAAAGTTTCCGCCAAAACCCGCCATCGCCGCAGCTCCGTCAGTATTTCGCAGGGCTAGACCAACGGCAGCCTCCGGCCCCTCTTCACACCCCCGGTTCTCCGTCCGTAGCGTCGTTGCCAGGCCCGAACTGGCATGCACGCGCCAGCACCGGCGGCCCTTCACACCGGCACCTCAGCGCTCCCCCACCGAGCATCACCGAGCCTTCGGAGGCACGCCATGCCCGTGCACAGACCCGGACCGGTCCGTCCCCGGCGCCTTTTCCTCGCCGGGCTTCTGCTCACCGCCCTCTCCCTCGTTCTCGCCGGCCCGGCCGACGCGGCCACGAAGCCGGCCCGTGGCACCGCCCACATGGGCATGGGCGTCCTGGCGCACGACGGCCGGGCCGGCGCTCCGGCCGCCCGTGCCGTCACCCAGACCGAGGGCGTGGACGTCTCCGGCCACCAGGGTGACGTGGCCTGGTCGACCCTGTGGAGCAGCGGGGTCAGATGGGCCTACACCAAGGCCACGGAAGGCACGTACTACACCAACCCGTACTTCGCCCAGCAGTACAACGGCTCGTACGGCGTCGGCATGATCCGCGGCGCGTACCACTTCGCCACCCCCGACACCACCGGCGGCGCGACCCAGGCGAACTACTTCGTCGACCACGGGGGCGGCTGGTCCGCGGACGGCAGGACCCTTCCCGGGACCCTGGACATCGAGTGGAACCCCTACGGCGCAGAGTGCTACGGCAAGTCGCAGAGCGCGATGGTGAGCTGGATCGCGGACTTCCTGAACACCTACAGGTCCCGCACCGGCCGGGACGCCGTCATCTACACCGCCACCAGCTGGTGGAGCGACTGCACCGGCAACTACGCCGGGTTCGGGTCGAGCAACCCGCTGTGGATCGCCCGCTACGCGTCGGCCCCGGGGACGCTGCCGGCGGGATGGGCGTACTACACGATGTGGCAGTACACCTCCTCCGGCCCGACCGTCGGCGACCACGACAAGTTCAACGGGGCGCTGGACCGGGTGCAGGCCTTGGCCAACGGGTGACGTGACGTACGGCAAAGGCCCGGGCCTCCCTCACGGGACCCGGGCCCTGCCTGTCCGGCAGCGTCCGTCACGCCGCCGCCGGAACCTCCGACTCCGCGTCGCTCGTGGCGGGCGCGAGGGCCAGCTCCAGGACCTGGCGGACGTCCGTGACGGTGTGGACGTCGAGCTTGTCCAGCACCTCCGCGGGCACGTCGTCCAGGTCGGGTTCGTTGCGCTTGGGGATGATGACGGTCGTCACCCCGGCGCGGTGCGCGGCGAGCAGCTTCTGCTTCACGCCGCCGATGGGCAGGACCCGGCCGGTCAGCGAGACCTCACCGGTCATCGCCACGTCCGTGCGGACCAGACGGCCGGAGAGCAGCGACGCCAGGGCCGTCGTCATCGTGACACCGGCGCTCGGACCGTCCTTGGGCACCGCGCCCGCCGGGAAGTGGATGTGCACGCCGCGGTCCTTGAGGTCCGCGACCGGCAGCTCCAGTTCCGCGCCGTGCGAGCGGAGGAAGGACAGGGCGATCTGCGCGCTCTCCTTCATCACGTCGCCCAGCTGACCGGTGAGGGTCAGGCCCGCGCCGCCCGTCTCCGGGTCCGCGAGGGACGCCTCGACGAACAGCACGTCGCCGCCCGCACCGGTCACCGCGAGGCCGGTGGCCACACCGGGCACCGCGGTACGGCGCTCGGCCGGGTCCTGGGCGGACTCGGGCACGTGGTGCGGCCGGCCGATCAGGGCCCGCAGGTCCTCGTCCCTGATGGTGAACGGCAGCTCCCGCTCGCCCAGTTCGTGCTGCGCCGCGACCTTGCGGAGCAGCCGGGCGATCGAGCGCTCCAGGGTGCGCACGCCCGCCTCGCGGGTGTACTCGCCGGCGAGCTTGCGCAGCGCGCTCTCCTCGAGGGTGACCTCGCCCTTGTCGATGCCGGCCCGCTCCAGCTGGCGCGGGAGCAGGTGGTCACGGGCGATGACGACCTTCTCGTCCTCGGTGTAGCCGTCCAGGCGGACCAGCTCCATACGGTCCAGCAGGGCCTCCGGGATGGCTTCCAGGACGTTCGCCGTCGCGAGGAACACGACGTCGCTCAGGTCGAGTTCGACCTCGAGGTAGTGGTCGCGGAAGGTGTGGTTCTGCGCCGGGTCGAGGACCTCGAGCAGGGCGGCCGCCGGGTCGCCCCGGAAGTCGGAGCCCACCTTGTCGATCTCGTCGAGCAGGACGACCGGGTTCATCGAACCGGCCTCCTTGATCGCGCGGACGATCCGGCCGGGCAGCGCGCCGACGTACGTACGGCGGTGGCCGCGGATCTCGGCCTCGTCGCGCACACCGCCGAGGGCGACGCGGACGAACTTGCGGCCCATGGCGTGGGCGACCGACTCACCGAGCGAGGTCTTGCCGACACCGGGCGGGCCGACGAGCGCGAGGACGGCACCGCCGCGGCGCCCGCCGATGACACCGAGGCCCCGGTCGCTACGGCGCTTGCGCACCGCCAGGTACTCGGTGATCCGCTCCTTCACGTCCTCCAGGCCGGAGTGCTCGGCGTCCAGGACCGCCTTGGCGCCCTGGATGTCGTAGGCGTCCTCGGTCCGCTCGTTCCAGGGGAGTTCGAGGACGGTGTCCAGCCACGTCCGGATCCACGAGCCCTCGGGCGACTGGTCGCTGGACCGCTCCAGCTTGTCGACCTCCTTCAGGGCGGCTTCCCGCACCTTCTCCGGGAGGTCGGCGGCCTCCACGCGGGCGCGGTAGTCGTCGGACTCCTCGCCGTCCTTCTCGCCGTTCAGCTCGCGCAGTTCCTTGCGGACGGCTTCCAGCTGGCGGCGGAGCAGGAACTCGCGCTGCTGCTTGTCGACGCCCTCCTGGACGTCCTTGGCGATGGTCTCGGCGACGTCCTGCTCGGCCAGGTGGTCGCGCAGGTGCTGGGTGGCGAGCTTGAGGCGGGCGACCGGGTCGGCGGTCTCCAGCAGTTCGATCTTCTGTTCGGTGGTCAGGAAGGGGGAGTAACCGGAGTTGTCGGCGAGCTGGGACACGTCGTCGATGGCCTGGACGCGGTCAACGACCTGCCAGGCGCCGCGCTTGCGCAGCCAGGCGGTGGCGAGGGCCTTGTACTCCTTGACCAGTTCGGTGACGTGGCCGGGCAGCGGCTCGGGCACGGTCTCGTCGATGCGCGTGCCCTCGACCCACAGCGCCGCGCCCGGTCCGGTGGTGCCGGCGCCGATCTTGACGCGGCCGCGACCGCGGATCAGGGCGCCGGGGTCGCCGTCGGCGAGGCGGCCGACCTGCTCGACGGTGCCGAGCACGCCGGTGCCGGGGTAGGTGCCGTCGACGCGCGGGACCAGGAGCACCCTGGGCTTGCCCGGCTCGGAGCGGGCGGCGGCCTGGGCCGCCTCCACCGCTGCGCGTACGTCGGCGTCGTTCAGGTCCAGCGGAACCACCATTCCGGGCAGCACGACCTCGTCGTCGAGCGGCAGCACTGGGAGGGTGAGCGGTGTGGACGTCGAAGCCATGATCTCCCTTTCGGCAGTCAAGTTGAGCTATGCCGACTCAATGCGCGGCGCTCCGCGGATGTTCCCGGGTTCGCGCGTCGTTCGCTGTGGGCGATCAGGGCTGGATCAGAACTGGATCAGGACTGGATCAGGGCTGACGGACAACAGGGCTTCGTGTGCTGGTCACCCGGGCTGAAGCTGCCCGCTTCGCTCGCGGTGCCAGCGGCGGATCAGGGGCCAGGTGGTGACGCCTATCGTCAGCGAGATGAGATGGCCCCAGTCCGTCATCGGGTCCGTGAACGCGCTCAGGTCCTCCAGCAGCATGCCGATGAAGACGGTGAGCATCGGCCAGCGCACCCACGGCGGGAGCAGCCCCGCCAGGGCGCCCACGCTGGTGGCCACGCCGAAGCTGATGCCGTAGTCGAGGCGGTGCAGCGAACTGTCGGGCAGATGGCCGGCCAGCACGGCGACGCCCACGGTGCCCTCGGTGGCGAGGGTGGCCAGTATGTGGCCCAGCAGGAAGACGACCGCCGTCCGCGCCCCGCCCAGCCGCCGCTCCAACGCGGTCAGCACCAGCAGGAAGCAGATCACGTACGGCGAGGTGAACCCGCCCGCGACCCACAGCGCACTCGCGATCAGCACCTGCACGGGCGTGCGCAGCAGGTGCGCCACGTCCGTACTGGAGGCCTGGTAGAGGGCGTGGCGCAGGGAGGGTGCGGCACAGGTGGCGATCGTCGAGGTGACGGCCAGCAGCACCGCGTAACCGAAGGTGAACGGTGTGCCGGTGGGGGTGGGGAGAATCCGGCGGACACGGAGGGCGCGAGGCCGGGACGGCGGTGCCGGGACCGATACCGGTGCCGGCACCGCGGGTGCGGTGCTGGCGGTGGTCGCGCCGCGCTGACGTGGCAGGCCGTCCAGCAGGTCGGAGACCTCGGGAAGAGGCGCGGCCGAGGACGTCGTGCCGGCCGACGCGGTGTGCTCCACGTGAGGTGCTCCTTCCGTTTCCCCCACCTTTCGGGCCCCCACGGGCAACTGTCCATGACGGACGCCACATCCAGGCCGATTCTCAGCGCCTTCTCAGCGTGTTGACGAACTTCTCACAGCACCGTACGGTCCACCGGCGTTCACGGACGCAGCAGGCTCACCTCCCTCGCGTGCGCCTCCTGCGTCGCCGGATCCCAGTCGCCCGTGCAGTACACGGACGCCTCGCCGATGGCCCCGTCACGGATCTCGGCACGCATCAACTCCCGGCAGTACCAGGTGCCCTGCTCGTCCTCCCAACTCTCCTCGAACTCCAGCACAAGACCGGTGGGAGTCGGGTCGACCCGGTACCGGGGCACCGTGCCGAGGAAGGGGTGACTGCGGCGGCGCAAGGCGACGAGTTCGTCGCGGCCCCGGGACTGCAGCCGCCACAGCGGGACCGTCAGATCGAGGAGGACGTCGTCGGTGAACAGCCCGTCGGGGGCGGTGTTGGTCTCCAGGAACCGTACGAACAGCTCCGCGAGTTCCTTGACCCGGGTGTCGGTCCGGGTGCTCATGACCGCGCTCCCTCGAGGTTGCCGGCGACGACCGCCATCGTGGCGTTCAGCTCGGCGGTGGGACTGAACTCGACGATCTCGGTTCCGGCGAAGACGAGGGGCAGATGCCCGGGGGCGCCGTAGTAGGCGTCACCGGCGTGGAAGACCTCGTCGTGGTCGGCGTACCGGAACACCAGCTTTCCGGTGAGGACCTGACCCCAGTGCGGGCACTGGCAGCGGTCGTCGGGCAGACCCCGGAACAGCGGGGCGGGGTCCAGGTCCTGCTTCACGGTCTCGTAGCCGACGGTGTAGGGCCCGACCTGGGCGTACCGGCCCTCCATGACCGGCTCGTCCATCTGGAGCTCCGCCTCCGCCTTTGATGTGCGTGGCATGGTGTCCGCCTTCCTTCGTCGTGGTCGCTTCGACACAGAAGGCGTGAGGTCGCGCGGCACGATGTGCGGCGGAGCCTCACAGCTCCCAGGCCGGCGGGCCTTCGGGCCGGTAGACGCAGAGGGTGCCGGTGCGCAGGGCGGTCTCCAGATGCCGCCCGAGTTCGGGATGCACTTCGCCGATCCGGCGTACGGCGGCCCGGACGCGCGCGGTGACGGCGGTGCGGGCGCGTTCGGCGGGGGATCCGGTACGACGGACCCGGCCGCCGATGCCGTACGCGGCGGCGAGCTGCGCCACCAGGGCGTCCCGCTCGACGGCGATCCGGGCGGAGCGGTCGGCGTCCCCGGCGGCGTCGGCGTCCCTCGCCTCCTCCTCCAGCTCCCGCAGCCTGCGCCGGTACGCGGTCCGTGCGGTGGCGTCGATGACCTCGCCGGTGTCGCCCTCGGGATGGAGACCGTCCACCCGCTCTCCGGGCGCCCCGGACACCCCGGGCGACGCCAGCTCCACGGCCGGGACGGGAGTGCCGGGGCGGGCGAGCAGGACGGCGATGTCATGCAGCCCCTTGCTGTCGGGGAGCCGCACGTCACGACCCGCGTAACGGAGATGCCAGAGAGGACCTTCGCAGTGGAAGCGGGGGGTGACGGGAGGGGCGGGGGGAGCGGCGTCCGGAGGGGGGTGCGGAGGGACGTCCCGATGGGTGTGCGGAGGGGCGCCCCGAGGGGGCGTCCGGGACACTCCGGCCTGTGCGCCACCGACGGATACACCGCTGGCCGCGTCCTCCACCGCGCTGCCGCCCGGTGTACCTCCGGCCGCATCGGCCACCCCGCCGCCGGACACGACACCGGCCGCATCGGCCACCCCGCCGCCCGATGTACCGCTGGTCGCCTCGTCCACCACGCCGCCACCGAACACGCCGCTGGCGGACGCACCGCCGGCCGCATCGGCGACCGCGCCCCCGGCGGACGCACCGCCAGCCGCGTCCTCCACCGTGCCGCCGCCCGATGTACCGCTGGTCGCCCCGTCCACCACGCCGCCACCGAACACGCCGCTGGCGGACGCACCGCCGGCCGCATCGGCGACCGCGCCCCCGGCGGACGCACCGCTGGCCACGTCCTCCACCGTGCCGCCGCCCGATGTACCGCTGGTCGCCCCGTCAACCGCGCTCGCGGCACTTCTCGCCCCGCCCGCTTCCTCGCCGCCGGTCCGCAGCGCACGGGCCCCCGCAGAAGCCGACCCCGCCTCGCCCGCTTCCTCATCGCCCTGCCGCCGTGCGCGGGCCCCCGCCGACCCCGCCCCGCCCGCTTCCTCATCACCCGTCGGCCGCTCACCGGCCCCCGCCCCCGTCTCACCTCGGATCCGGTCGGCCAGGGTCAGCGCGCCCGTCGCCTCGGCGGACCGTAGTGCGGCCTCCCGGTGCGCGTGGGCTCGGCGGTCGTCGCCCATGGCCGCCGCCAGCAGGGCGAGGTGGCGGTCGACGGGGCCGCGTACCGCCGCGCCGATGCCCTCGACCACGTACAGGCCGGCGTAGGGGGCGAGGAGGTCGTAGAGCGCGGACGCGCAGGGGTGGGAGCCGGTCGCGGCGACCGTCTCCGCGGCCTGGGCCACCATCGGCAGCCACTCGCTGTCGCGGGGTGCCGTGCCGAGATGGGGCGCCACCGCCGACAGACGGCGCGCGGCCTCCTCCAGGCGGCCGAACTGCGCGGCGAGAAGCGCGAGCGACACCCGCGGCCACAGACCGGGGAGGCGGTCGAGGGGCGGCATCACGGCGAGGAGCCGCGTCGTGCCGTCGAGGTCGCCCGTGTCGGTGTACAGACACCAGCGCTGGGTGCCGGCGAGCAGCGCCGCGTTGGCGCTGCCGGCCTCGCGCCCGAGTGCCTCCACCTCGTCGAGGGCGGCCGCGCAGTCGTCGTAACGGCCCTCCATCAGGGCGCGCGAGCCGCGCCACAGCGGTACGTACCAGGCGTACAGGGGCCGCCGCAGCGGTCGTACGACCGCCTCGTACGCCGTCGCCTCCGCGTCGGCCGCCGCGAACGCGCCCGTCTCCGTCAGGGCCACCAACCTCAGCCGCCGGCCGAGGAGTTCGAGGACCGGGTCGCGCAGGTCGCGGGCGGTCGTCACGATCCGCGCGGACCAGGCGAGCCGGTCGCGGCAGTGGTCGGGACCGGAGAGGGCGTCGCAGAGGGCGGCGAGGGCCGGTCCGAGAACCGCCGGGTCACCGGTCTCCTCGGCGAGACGGACGGCTTCCTCGGCGAGGGCGACCCGATGCGCCTCGGTCTCGACCAGCCCGCCGGCGAGCGACAGACGGGCGGTGACCGCGGCCCGGAGACCGGCGTGCGCGGGCTCGCCGGCCACCGCCTCCCGCGCCTCGACCAGCAGGTCGACCTGTTCCCGGTCCGAAAGGTCCACCTCGAACCCCACGGGCCCCGTCCCCAGCCCGAGCGCGGCCCGCGCAAGCAGGTCCCCCCGTCCAAGTTCCCGTGCCACCCGCGCCGCCCGCAGCAACGCCTCCCGGGCGGCCCCCGGCTCCCCGGCCCCGAACCGAGCGGTCCCGAGCCCGATCAACACCTCGGCGAACTCGGCCCGTTCACCGGGGGACGTGCCCCCGTCCTCGTCGGGCTCCACGGCTCCGTGACCCCATGCCTCCACCGCCCGCTCGTACCAGCGCGCCGCGTCCTCGAACGCGTACAGCGCCTCTGCCCGCGCCGCGGCCTCCCGGGCGAACCGCGCTGCCCGGGGGGCGTGTTCGGGGCCGGCGAGGAACAGGTGGTGTGCGACCTCCGCGGGGCCCGTGTCCCGGCCGCGGCGGGCGTAGCCGGCCAGGACGTCGGCGGCGGTGTGGTGCAGGACGGAACGGTCGGCGGGGGTGAGGGTGTCGTACACCGCGTCCCGCAGCAGGTCGTGCCGGAAGGCACCCCGGTCCACCTCCGCCCCGGCCGACAGCCCGGCCTCGGCCGCCTCGCCCAGCAGCGCCCGCACCTCCGCCAACGGCACCTCCGCCGTCTCGGCCAGCACGTCCAGCCGGAACCGCGTGCCGAGCACCGCGGCAACGTCCAGCACACGTGCCGCCCGCGGTGACAGATCCGCCAACCGCTCCTGTACGGCGGCCCGTACGGTGACGGAGGATGCGCCGGTACCGTCCACGGCCGGCGGAACACTCCAACTCCCGGCCCTCAGCGACTCGGTGACGAAGAAGGCCTCACCACCGGTGCGTTGGACGAAGGACCGCAGCGCATCCGCCTCCGGCGCCGCCCCCGTCACCGCCTCGACCAGCTCCGCGACGTCCCGCTCCCCCAACGGCCCGACCCTCAGCACCCGCCCCCGCCGCAGCAGTTGCCCCCAGACCCACCCCCGCTCCTCCCACCCGGCCCCACCCGCACGCGTCCGAGAGCCCTCCTCCCCTTCGACCTCACGTCCGGTCCCACCGGCGTCCCGTCGCCGGCCCCGCCACACCGCCCCCTCCTCCCTGGTGGTGGTCAGCAGCAGGACCGGCAGGGTGCGGGTGGCGTCGGACGTTTCCAGGAGGAGACGGAGCGAGGACGCGTCGGCGGCATGGAGGTCGTCCAGAACGAGGAGCAGGGGCCGGGGGCGGGCGGCCGTGGCGAGGAGGTCGGTCAGGTCGCCGGTGAGGCGCAGCCGGGCCGCCTCGGGGTCCGCGCCGCGCAGGGCGCCGGGCCCGGATCCGGCGACCAGCGCCCTCAGCGGCGGTGACGCGGTGACCAGTCGCCCGCAGGCCGCGTCATCCGCGACCAGCTCCCGCACCAGCCGTGACCAGGGGCGGAACGCCCGACCGGCGGTCTGCGGCGGGCACCAGGTCCACAGCGTGCGGAACCCGTCGGCGCGCGCGGTGGTCTCCTCCGCCGTACGCGTCTTGCCCGCCCCGGCCGGTCCCGTCAGCGTGACCAGCCCGCCCCGGCCCACCGCCGCCCGGTCCAGGGCGGCACGGAGTTCCCCCAGCACGTCCTCGCGTCCCACGAACGGGTACTTCGCGGTCATGGCGGCAACCACCACGCTCTTCCAGAGGTCCACCAGGGCTCTTCCCGGGCCGACCGTGCTTCGAGCGTAGGCACCGGTGGTGTGCGGCAGCCACCCGTAATCCGCCCGGCCGTCACCACCGCTTCGTGCAGGATGGGTCCATGACCACCACCTACGACACTCCTGTGGTCCTGGACCGTCGCGAGGGCCCGTACGGCGAGGTCGTGCTGCGCCGGCACGGCGAGTTGCTGCAGATCATCGCCAACGGCTGCTTTCTCATGGACACCTCGGACGGCCGCTCGGAACGGCTGCTGCTCGACGCCGCGCTGCGGGTTTTGGACGCCCGCGAGAACCCGGCCGTGCTGATCGGCGGCCTCGGTGTCGGTTTCTCGCTCGCACACGCCGCGGCGGATCAGCGCTGGGGCGCGATCACCGTCGTGGAACGGGAACCGGCCGTCATCGACTGGCACCGTGACGGTCCGCTCGCGGACATCTCCGCGCGGGCCCTCGCCGATCCCCGTACCGACATCGTGGAAGCGGATCTCCTGACATTCCTGCGTGAGACATCCGCCACGTACGACGCCCTGTGCCTGGACATCGACAACGGTCCCGACTGGACTGTCACGGAGGGCAACGACGGCCTGTACGCGCGGGCCGGACTCGCAAGCTGCGCAAGGGTGTTGAAACCCGGCGGGGTGCTCGCGGTGTGGTCGGCGCAGCCCTCTCCGGAATTTGAAGGAACACTGTGGAATGCCGGGTTCCAACAGGTGCGTACCGAAGAGATCCCGGTTGCCCGGGGCGTTCCCGACGTCGTGCATCTCGGCGTCCGACCTGGATAGCCGAGGCACGGTCACTCCCCGTACTCTGCTTCCCTGACGCAGATCATTCAAGCGTCAATCGCAAGCATGCGCAGGCACAGCCAGGCATAGCCAGTCAGAAGGAATGACCCCACGCATTCCGGAAAGCAACTCAGGGGCGGGCGATGGAGCAGACCCACACATCCCACAACGGCACGACGGCGACCCCGGGCGCACAGCGCCGGGTCCTGGTGGTCGAGGACGACCCGACCATCGTGGACGCCATCGCGGCCCGCCTGCGCGCCGAGGGTTTCCTCGTGCAGACCGCGGGTGACGGCCCGGCCGCCGTCGACACCGCCGAGGCCTGGCAGCCCGATCTGCTGATCCTCGACATCATGCTGCCCGGCTTCGACGGGCTGGAGGTCTGCCGCCGTGTGCAGGCCGCCCGTCCGGTGCCGGTGCTGATGCTCACCGCGCGCGACGACGAGACCGACATGCTGGTCGGACTCGGTGTCGGCGCCGACGACTACATGACCAAGCCGTTCTCCATGCGGGAGCTGGCCGCGCGGGTGCACGTCCTGCTGCGGCGCGTCGAGCGGGCCGCGCTGGCCGCCGCGACGCCGAGAAGCGGCATCCTGCGGCTCGGCGAGCTGGAGATCGACCACGCGCAGCGGCGGGTACGGGTCCGCAGCGAGGACGTCCACCTCACGCCGACCGAGTTCGACCTGCTGGTGTGCCTCGCCAACACGCCCCGCGCGGTGCTCTCCCGGGAGCAGCTGCTGGCGGAGGTGTGGGACTGGGCGGACGCCTCCGGCACCCGGACCGTGGACAGCCACATCAAGGCGCTGCGCCGGAAGATCGGCGCCGAGCGGATCCGCACGGTGCACGGCGTGGGCTACGCGCTGGAGACCCCGACGCCATGAGTGACGGGCCGGCCGCACGGAGAGGCCCCGGGGAGTCCGAACCCTGGGGCGGTCTGCGCCCGTTCTCGATCAAGACCAAGCTGGGCGCACTGGTCGTCATCGCGGTCCTCATCACCACCGGGCTGATGATGATCGCCATGCGCACGGCGACGGAGCTGCGCTTCATCACGGTCTTCTCGATGATCGCCACACTGCTCATCACGCAGTTCGTGGCCCATTCGCTCACCGCGCCGCTGGACGACATGAACACCGTCGCCCGCTCGATATCGCACGGCGACTACACCCGCCGGGTGCGCGAGAACCGCCGGGACGAACTGGGCGACCTCGCGCAGACGATCAACCGCATGGCGGACGACCTGGAGGCCCAGGACCGGCAGCGCAAGGAGCTGGTGGCGAACGTCTCGCACGAGCTGCGCACCCCCATCGCGGGTCTGCGCGCGGTGCTGGAGAACATCGTCGACGGCGTCACGACCGCCGACCCGGAGACCATGCGCACGGCGCTGAAGCAGACCGAGCGGCTCGGGCGGCTGGTGGAGACGCTGCTGGACCTGTCCCGGCTGGACAACGGCGTCGTACCGCTGCGCCAGCGGCGGTTCGAGGTGTGGCCGTACCTCTCGGGCGTGCTGAAGGAGGCCAACATGGCCGTGCCCGCGCGCGCGGGCATCGCCTCGGGCTCCGGCAGCAGCACCCGTACGGACGTCCATCTCCACCTCGACGTCACCCCGCCGGAGCTGACCGCGCACGCGGACCCCGAGCGCATTCACCAGGTTGTGGCGAATCTCATCGACAACGCCGTCAAGCACAGCCCGCCGCACGGCCGTGTGACCGTGAAGGCGCGGCGCGGCACGCTGCCGGAGTCGCTGGAGCTGGAGGTGCTGGACGAGGGCCCGGGCATCCCGCCCTCGGAGTGGCACCGCGTCTTCGAGCGCTTCAACCGCGGCGGCGCGGGGGCGTCCAACGGGCAGGGCGGGGACGGCGGTACGGGTCTCGGGCTCGCCATCGCCCGCTGGGCGGTCGATCTGCACGGAGGCCGGATCGGAGTGGCCGAATCCGAGCGGGGTTGCCGGATTCTTGTCACCCTTCCGGGAGAGACATCCGTGCCAAGTTGACGTAAAGTCCGAACCGGAGCCTCAAGATCCACCTGCGCCCGGGCTGACGGACACGTGTGATCAGGCACCCGCCCGTACGCGCCGCGTGCAGGGCCCTCGTCGTCACACCCCGACGCACCCGATTCAAAGCGGAACCACGCTTGTTTCCCGCCATTTCACGGCCCGAAACCCGCTTTGAGATGTGACTTACGCGACGATGACCTTGCTCGGCCTGACCTGACCGGCCATGGGGGCGTAGCCTTTATTTCCGCTGTCCATCACCTTGTGAAGCGGAAGAGGGCGGTTGCCGCCGTGTCGCCACAGTCCCCCAGTAACTCGAGCATCTCGACCGAAGACCAAGCCGGGAAGAACCCCGCTGCCGCGTTCGGTCCGAACGAGTGGCTCGTCGACGAGATCTATCAGCAGTACCTCCAGGACCCGAACTCGGTTGACCGAGCCTGGTGGGACTTCTTCGCCGACTACAAGCCGGGGGCGGCCGCCGCCCCGGCTCCCGCGGAGACCACCGCGGCGGCTCCGGCGCCCGCAGCCCCGGCCCCGGCCGCCAAGGCAGCTGTACCCGCGCCGGCCCCGGCCGCCCCCGCGGCGCCCAAGCCCGCGGCCGCCGCCCCGGCCCCCGCGAAGCCGGCCGCCCAGGCTCCCGCGCCCGCCGCGGCGAAGCCCGCCGCCCCGGCTCCGGCCGCCAAGGCCGCGCCCGCCGCACCCACCGCCCCGGACGGCCCGGAGCTGGTGACGCTGCGCGGTCCCGCCGCCGCCGTCGCGAAGAACATGAACGCCTCCCTGGAGCTGCCAACCGCCACCTCGGTCCGCGCGGTCCCGGTGAAGCTGCTGTTCGACAACCGCATCGTCATCAACAACCACCTCAAGCGCGCCCGGGGCGGGAAGATCTCCTTCACGCACCTGATCGGCTACGCGATGGTGCAGGCCATCAAGGCCATGCCGTCGATGAACTGGTCGTTCGGCGAGAAGGACGGCAAGCCGACCCTGGTCAAGCCGGCGCACGTCAACCTGGGCCTCGCCATCGACCTGGTGAAGCCCAACGGTGACCGCCAGCTCGTCGTGGCCGCCATCAAGAAGGCCGAGACCCTGAACTTCTTCGAGTTCTGGCAGGCCTACGAGGACATCGTCCGTCGCGCCCGCGACAACAAGCTGACGATGGACGACTTCACCGGCGTCACGGTCTCCCTGACCAACCCGGGCGGCCTCGGCACCGTCCACTCCGTGCCGCGTCTGATGCCCGGCCAGTCGGTGATCATGGGCGTCGGCTCCATGGACTACCCGGCGGAGTTCCAGGGCACCAGCCAGGACACCCTGAACAAGCTCGGCATCTCCAAGGTCATGACGCTCACGTCGACCTACGACCACCGGGTGATCCAGGGCGCCGCCTCCGGCGAGTTCCTGCGCGCCGTCGCGAACCTCCTGCTCGGCGAGAACGGCTTCTACGACGACATCTTCGAGGCCCTGCGCATCCCCTACGAGCCGGTCCGCTGGCTCAAGGACATCGACGCCAGCCACGACGACGACGTCACCAAGGCCGCCCGCGTCTTCGAGCTGATCCACTCCTACCGGGTCCGCGGCCATGTCATGGCCGACACCGACCCGCTGGAGTACCGCCAGCGCAAGCACCCCGACCTGGACATCACCGAGCACGGCCTCACCCTGTGGGACCTGGAGCGCGAGTTCGCCGTCGGCGGCTTCGCCGGCAAGTCGATGATGAAGCTGCGCGACATCCTCGGCGTGCTGCGCGACTCGTACTGCCGCACCACCGGCATCGAGTTCATGCACATCCAGGACCCCAAGCAGCGCAAGTGGATCCAGGACCGCGTGGAGCGCGGCCACACCAAGCCGGAGCGCGAGGAGCAGCTGCGCATCCTGCGCCGGCTGAACGCGGCGGAGGCCTTCGAGACCTTCCTGCAGACCAAGTACGTCGGCCAGAAGCGCTTCTCCCTGGAGGGCGGCGAGTCCGTCATCCCGCTGCTGGACGCGGTCCTCGACAGCGCGGCGGAGTCCCGCCTGGACGAGGTCGTCATCGGCATGGCCCACCGCGGCCGGCTGAACGTCCTCGCCAACATCGTCGGCAAGTCGTACGCCCAGATCTTCCGCGAGTTCGAGGGCAACCTCGACCCGAAGTCGATGCACGGCTCCGGCGACGTGAAGTACCACCTCGGCGCCGAGGGCACCTTCACCGGCCTGGACGGCGAGCAGATCAAGGTCTCGCTGGCCGCGAACCCCTCCCACCTGGAGACGGTCGACCCGGTCATCGAGGGCATCACCCGCGCCAAGCAGGACATCATCAACAAGGGCGGCACGGACTTCACCGTCCTGCCGGTCGCCCTGCACGGCGACGCGGCCTTCGCGGGCCAGGGCGTGGTGGCCGAGACCCTGAACATGTCGCAGCTGCGCGGCTACCGCACCGGCGGCACGGTCCACATCGTCATCAACAACCAGGTCGGCTTCACCGCGGCCCCCGAGTCCTCGCGCTCGTCGATGTACGCGACGGACGTGGCGAGGATGATCGAGGCCCCGATCTTCCACGTCAACGGCGACGACCCCGAGGCGGTCGTCCGCGTTGCCCGGCTGGCTTTCGAGTTCCGCCAGGCATTCAACAAGGACGTGGTGATCGACCTCATCTGCTACCGCCGCCGCGGTCACAACGAGTCGGACAACCCGGCCTTCACCCAGCCGCTGATGTACGACCTGATCGACAAGAAGCGCTCGGTGCGCAAGCTCTACACCGAGTCCCTGATCGGTCGCGGCGACATCACCCTGGAAGAGGCCGAGCAGGCCCTGCAGGACTACCAGGGCCAGCTGGAGAAGGTCTTCACGGAGGTCCGCGAGGCCGTCACCTCCCAGCCGGCCGCCGGCCCGGTGTCGGACCCGCAGGCCGAGTTCCCGGTCGCCGTGAACACCGCGATCTCCACGGAGACCGTGAAGCGGATCGCCGAGTCCCAGGTCAACATCCCCGACACCTTCCACGTCCACCCGCGTCTGCTGCCGCAGCTGCAGCGCCGTGCGGCGATGGTCGAGGACGGCACGATCGACTGGGGCATGGGCGAGACGCTCGCCGTAGGGTCGTTGCTGCTGGAAGGCACCCCGGTCCGCCTCTCCGGCCAGGACTCCCAGCGCGGCACCTTCGGCCAGCGTCACGCGGTCCTGATCAACCGCGAGACGGGCGAGGAGTACACCCCGCTGCAGTACCTCGCCGAGGACCAGGCCCGCTACAACGTCTACAACTCCCTGCTCTCCGAGTACGCGGTCATGGGCTTCGAGTACGGCTACTCGCTGGCCCGGCCCGACGCGCTCGTGCTGTGGGAGGCCCAGTTCGGCGACTTCGTCAACGGCGCGCAGACCATCGTCGACGAGTACATCTCGGCGGCGGAACAGAAGTGGGGGCAGACGTCCGGCGTCACCCTCCTGCTCCCCCACGGCTACGAGGGCCAGGGCCCGGACCACTCCTCGGCCCGCGTCGAGCGCTTCCTCCAGCTGTGCGCGCAGAACAACATGACGGTCGCGATGCCCACGCTCCCGTCGAACTACTTCCACCTGCTCCGCTGGCAGGTGCACAACCCGCACCACAAGCCGCTGGTGGTCTTCACCCCGAAGTCGATGCTGCGTCTGAAGGCCGCCGCGTCGAAGACGGAGGAGTTCACCTCGGGTCAGTTCCGCCCGGTCATCGGCGACTCCACGGTCGACGCGGCCGCGGTCCGCAGGGTCGTCTTCGTGGCGGGCAAGCTGTACTACGACCTGGAGGCCGAGCGCGCCAAGCGCGGCGTCACGGACACCGCGATCATCCGCATCGAGCGGCTGTACCCGCTGCCGGGTGCCGAGCTCCAGGCGGAGATCGCCAAGTACCCGAACGCCGAGAAGTACCTCTGGGCCCAGGAGGAGCCGGCCAACCAGGGCGCCTGGCCGTTCATCGCCCTGAACCTCATCGACCACCTGGACCTGGCGGTCGGCGCGGACATCCCGGCGGGCGAGCGCCTGCGCCGGATCTCCCGCCCGCACAGCTCCTCGCCCGCCGTCGGTTCCGCCAAGCGGCACCAGGCGGAGCAGGAGCAGCTGGTGCGCGAGGTGTTCGAAGCGTAACCGCTACCGCGGACAGCACGCGTCCGGGCCGCACCCCCTGGTGGGGGGTGCGGCCCTGCCGTTTGCGCACCCGCGCGCCTCTATCCTTGGCAGCATGTACTTCACGGACCGAGGCATCGAAGAACTGGAGAAGCGGCGCGGCGAGGAGGAGGTCACCTTCGAGTGGCTCGCCGAGCAGCTGCGAACGTTCGTCGACCTGAACCCGGACTTCGAGGTACCGGTGGAACGCCTCGCCACATGGCTGGCCCGCCTCGACGACGAGGACGACGAGTAGCCACGGGGCGCGGGGTCGTTGACGGGGGGACGGTGCGTGGTCGCGGGGCGCGGGGGTTGTCGACGGGGGACGGCGCGTGGTCGCGGGGCGCGGAGGTAGGTCGTCGACGGGGGACGGCGCATAGCCACGGGGCGCGGGCACGTCGACGGGGGCGACCGGTCGCAGGCGGGTGCGGAACGTGTGGACAGGGACGGTCGGACGCCGCCGGGCGCATGGCTCGTGAGCGAGGGCGACGGGTAGCCGGGCCTGCCCTGCGTGCGGAGCCGCCTCGCGGTGCGCGTTCGTGGTCTCCCTGGAACCTCAGTCCCAGGGCCACACCGTTGCGTACGTCAGCCCCAGCGCCCCGTGCGCCAGCAGCAGCACACCCGCCGCGATCCAGCCGCCGTTGCGGCGCCGTAGGCCCCAGGCCGTGAGCGGGATGCCTGCCGCCACCTGGGCAAAGGCCAGGGCGCGGGGGCCGGGCGGGCTGGGCCAGGGCAGGCGAGGGGTCGGGCGGCCACCGTCGGTCACCTCAGGGCGCGTGTCGGGCGCCTCATTGATCTCCGCCGAGCGCGCGTCCGTCGCCTCCGAGCGCGCGTCCGTCGCCTCGTGCAGCCCCGGCCAGTCGACCGGGCGGGTGTCCGAGCGGGCGCGGGCCGCCTCGCGTAGGTGGTCTGCGGGTTCACCCGGAGCCATCCCCTCCGGCAACGACACTCCCGCGCGGGTGAGGACGGCGAGCAGGGCGCGCAACCGGGCCCGGGCGTCGGCGACCCGGTCGGGCTTGGTGAGGTGGTCCAGCGCCTGGATGTCCAGGACCGGATCCAGGCCCAGGCGGCCGGCGAAGGTGTGCATCGCCTCGTCCTCGCCGGCCGGCGTGCCGTTGGCGAGCCAGACGTAGCCGACGGGGCGGCGGAAGCCGGACGCGAGGACGTAACCGGCCCGGTCGGCGTCCCACCACAGCGCGAGCACGGGCCAGGGCGCACCCACGGCGAGGGCGGTGGCCCAGCCGGTCAGTACACGGTCGACGGGTTCCCCGCCGTTCAGCCAGGGCGTCCCCTCGGGGACCAGGACGCTCCAGTCGTCACCGGCCCGGGTGAGCAGCATGTGCTCGTGGAGGAGTTGGGCCACGGGGACGACGGACTCCGGCCGGGCGCGGCACAGCAGGACGGCTCCGGGCGCGGACACGGCGGCCGGACCGGTGCGGAAGGCTTCCGTCGACATGGTCACACGCTAGAGCGGTTCGACCCTTCGGTCCTGTTGTGAGCCGGCCCTGGCGCCCTATCCCCCGAAAGGGTGTCTTGACTTTCCGTGCCCGCGATATATCGTGAATGGCAGAAGACGCGATATGGCGCGTTGGGACGGGGAGGTCCGCATCATGTCCGAGTGGTCCGTCGGGGAGCCGAGGAAGCTCACGTTCGACAAGCTCGTGAGGGAACTGCACGTACGCATCGTCAACGGAACGGTGAACGTGGTGGGCACGGACGAAGGTTCCGCACGCCTGGAGGTCTCCCAGATCGAGGGACCGCCCCTGGTGGTCACCCAGCAGGGCGGCACCCTCACCGTCGCCTACGAGGACCTCCCCTGGAAGGGTTTCCTCAAGTGGCTCGACCGCAAGGGCTGGCGGCGCAGCGCCGTCGTCTCCCTCGCCGTGCCCGCCGACACCCGCGTGGAGGTGGGCGTGGTCGGCGCCGCGGCCGTGGTCTCCGGCATCGAGGGACGTACGGAGGTCAAGGGCGTCACCGGCGACACCACGCTCGTGCGGCTCACCGGCCCGGTGCGCGCCGACACCGTCTCGGGGAACGTGGAGGCCCAGGCCCTGCGCGGCGACCTCCGCTTCAACTCCGTCTCGGGCGATCTGACGGTGGTGGAGGCGGGCTCCTCGGTCAAGGCGGACTCGGTGAGCGGCTCGATGATCGTCGATCTGGACCCGACGAGCCGGCCGACCGACATCACCCTGGCGAACGTCTCGGGCGAGATCGCCATCCGACTGCCGCACCCGGCGGACGCCGAGGTGGAGGCGAACACCGCGAGCGGCTCGGTCTCCAACGCCTTCGAGGACCTGCGGGTCAGCGGCCAGTGGGGCGCCAAGCGGATCACCGGCCGACTCGGCGCGGGCAACGGGAGGCTGAAGGCCACGACCGTCTCGGGCTCGATCGCCCTACTGCGCCGGCCCCCGGTTGAGGAGGAGCCGTGGGACGTGGAGCCGGAGGACATCGGCCCGCTGGTCGAGGACACGCCACCGAAGGCCGACCCCGGGACCTCTGACGCGAGCGGGCGGACCGGCCCCGCGGACACCCCCGAGGCCGGAGGACAAAGCGACTCGGGGGACAATTCCGCTTCCGGCCAGGGTGACGGCGCGAACGACTCCCCGGCCGACGGCACGACCGACAAGAAGGTGCTCTGACATGCCTCCCGTCTTCGCCCATGGCCGCCTGCGTCTCTACCTGCTGAAGCTGCTGGACGAGGCCCCGCGCCACGGTTACGAGGTGATCCGCCTCCTCGAGGAGCGGTTCCAGGGGCTGTACGCACCATCGGCCGGCACCGTCTACCCCCGCCTAGCCAAGCTGGAGGCCGAGGGCCTGGTCACCCACACCACCGAGGGCGGCCGCAAGGTGTACGCCATCACGGACGCCGGCCGCGCCGAACTGGCCGACCGCAGCGGCGAGTTGGCCGACCTGGAGCTGGAGATCCGGGAGTCTGTGGCGGAGCTCGCCGCCGAGATCCAGGCCGATGTGCGCGGCGCCGCGGGCGATCTGCGGCGCGAGATGCGCGCGGCGGCCTCGGAGGCCCGCGGCGGTCCCGGCGGCAGGGGGCGCGGCCGGCAGGACGGTCCGCTGGGGGACTTCGCCGAGTACTCCGACAAGGAGTCCTGGCAGGCCGCCAAGGAGGAGATGCGGCGGGTCAAGCAGGAGTGGAAGGAGCAGGCCCGCCGCGCCAAGGACGAGAGCCGACGGGCGCGTGAGGAGGCCCAGCGTGCCCGGCGTCAGGCCAAGGAGGCGCAGGAGCGGGCCCGGGCGCAGGCGCAGGAGGAGGTGCAGCGCATCGCCAAGCGGGTGCAGGACCAGGTGCAGGACCACTTCGCGCGGGGTGACTGGCCGGCCGGGGTGCGCGAGGGACTGACCGAACTGGCCAAGGAGTTCGGCGACTTCGGGATGAACTTCGGCAAGGAGTTCGGCAAGGACCT
Source organism: Streptomyces sp. NPDC006476 (assembly GCF_040612015.1). Classification (NCBI taxonomy): domain Bacteria; kingdom Bacillati; phylum Actinomycetota; class Actinomycetes; order Kitasatosporales; family Streptomycetaceae; genus Streptomyces; species Streptomyces sp. NPDC006476. The sequence goes on from NZ_JBEXPK010000049.1 coordinate 46,295, forward strand.
GGGCTTCGGGCGGGGCGGCAGCGGCACCTCCGCGCCGCGCCCGGAGTACTCGTACACGCCCGAGGACTTCCCCGCCGAGTACGAGCCGGCCTGGGCGCACGAGGACGCCACCGGGGAGCCGGCCCGCGACCTCGACCGTCTGCTCGACCGTTTCCGGGACGACATCCGCGACGCCGCCCGCGACCACGGCGTCACGGACGACCAGCTCCGCGACGCCCGCCGCCATCTGTCCACGGCGGCGGCGCACATCGGGGCGATACTGCGCTCGCCGAGAAGCTGAGATCCGACGGACCGCTTCCCTCGGGCAGGCCGGCTTCAGCCGCACTGCCAGAGGAAGCGGGCCTCCTTGCCGCCGGGCGTCGGGCGTCGGGCGTCGGGCGTCGGGCGTCGGGCTACGGGGAGGGTTAACCGGTACCCCGTTCAGCCGGCCTTCGCCTCGCCGGGCCCGCCGTGGAGGATCCGGGACAGCGCCTCGTACGTCACCCCGTGGTCGGCGAGGACCTCGGCGGGGACGCCGGGCAGCAGGGTCAGCGACAGCAGGAGGTGCTCATCGCCGATGTGCCGGTCGCCGTGGGCGACGGCCGAGCGCAGGGCGCGTTCGAGGACCTGTTTGGCGCCCCGCCCGAAGGTGCGGCGCCCCTGCGACCACCAGCCCCTGTCCCTGCGGTCGCCGGACATCGCCCCAACGCCGTGCGCCTCCTCGACCCGGGCGACGATCTCCGACACGTCGATGCCCAGCCCGGCGAGGGCGTCGGCCTCGGCCCGGGACAGGCCCGCCCGCCGACGCGCCTCGGTCACCGCGCGCCGCACCGACTCCCTGCGCTCACCGTCCAACCCGAGCGAGGTGAGCGCGAACGAGCCCCTGCTCCCCTCCCTGTCGAGCAGCGCGAGCAGCAGATGGTCGGGGTCGACGGTCCGTGCCCCCGTCCGTTCCGCGTACTCGCCCGCGTTCTGCACCACCTCGCGGGCGTCCCTCGTGAACCGCTCGAACATCAATGCCTCCCGTACTTCTTGTGCACGGCCTGCCTGCTGACTCCGAGTTCCGCGGCGATCTCCTGCCACGACCAGCCCTGGTTGCGCGCACTGCGCACCTGCACCGCCTCCAACTGCTCCAGCAGCCTGCGCAGGGCGGCGACGGCGCGCAGTCCGACCCGTGGATCGCGGTCGCCGACGCGCTCGGCGAGATCCGTTGCTTCGGTCATGATGTCAACTTACGTTGACAGCACGGCGCACGTCAACCCCGGTTGACAAACGCCGACGGCCGGCCCGAAACGGGCCGGCCGTCGGCTGACGAAGCGACAGAGACCGTCAGTCGTTGGTGAGCACGACCTTTCCGAACAGTTCCCCGGACTCCATCCGCTCGAAGCCCTCCCGGGCCCGGTCCATCGGCAGCACCTCGTCGATGACAGGGCGCACGCCCGTGGCGGCGCAGAAGGAGAGCAGGTCCTCCAGCTCGTCCTTGGTGCCCATCGTCGAGCCGACGACCTTGAGTTCGAGGAAGAAGATGCGGGTCAGTTCGGCGTGCGAGGGCCGGTCGCCGCTCGTGGCGCCGGAGATGACGAGCGTGCCGCCGGGGCGCAGCGACTTGACGGAGTGCGACCAGGTGGCGGCACCGACGGTCTCGATGACGGCGTCCACGCGCTGGGGCAACCGGGCCCCCGACTCCACCGCCTCCACGGCCCCCAGCTCCACGGCCCGCTTCCGCTTGGCCTCGTCCCGGCTGGTCGCGAACACCCGCAGTCCCGCGGCCTTGCCAAGCACGATCGCGGCGGTGGCGACACCGCCGCCGGCGCCCTGCACGAGGACCGAGTCACCGGGCCGTACACCGGCGTTGGTGAAGAGCATGCGGTAGGCCGTCAGCCAGGCCGTCGGCAGACACGCGGCCTCCGCGAAGGAGAGCTCCTTGGGCTTGGGCAGGACGTTCCACGTGGGCACGGCGGTCTGCTCGGCGAAGGTGCCCTGGTAGCGCTCGGTGAGTATGGAGCGGGGCTCCCTGGGGCCGACTCCGTGCCCGCTCTGGCCGATCACGGAGTGCAGGACGACCTCGTTGCCGTCCTCGTCGACGCCGGCGGCGTCGCAGCCGAGGATCATCGGCAGCCGGTCCTCCGGGAGGCCGACGCCCCGAAGCGACCAGAGGTCGTGATGGTTGAGGGAGGCGGCCTTGACGTTGACGGTGCTCCAGCCGGGCCGGGCCTCGGGAGCCGGACGCTCCCCCAACTCAAGGCCGTTGAGCGGCTGGTCGCGGTCGATTCGGGCGGCGTAGACGGCGAACATGACCTTGACGATAGGCGCCGACCCGAACCGACGGAACCGTGCGGCCCTGTGACACACGCCCTCTTGCCAGGAACGCCGGTCGGCGCCACCCGCCATCACCCGACTGGGCGTGCACGTGGGCAAAGAAATGGCCCCGCCCGAACGGGCGAGGCCATTCAGGGCCGACGGCGCGTCAGCGGCGGGCGACGCCCTCCGCACGGGCCGCGGCGGCCACCGCGGCCGTGACCGCCGGGGCCACCCGCTCGTCGAACGGCGACGGGATGACGTAGTCGGCGGCGAGGTCGTCCCCCACCACGCCCGCCAGCGCCTCGGCGGCGGCGATCTTCATCCCCTCGGTGATCCGGGAGGCCCGCACCTGCAGCGCGCCCGCGAAGATCCCCGGGAACGCCAGCACGTTGTTGATCTGGTTCGGGAAGTCGGACCGCCCGGTCGCCACCACGGCCGCGTACTTGTGCGCGACGTCGGGGTGCACCTCGGGGTTGGGGTTGGCCATGGCGAAGACGAACGCGCCCTCGGCCATCGAGGCGACGGCCTCCTCCGCGACCGTACCGCCGGAGACGCCGATGAAGACGTCCGCGCCCTCCAGAGCCGCCTCCAGCGACCCGGTGAGACCGGCCTTGTTGGTGAAGGAGGCGAGTTCGCGCTTGACGTCCGTCAGGTCGTCCCGGTCCGCCGAGACGACGCCCTTGCGGTCGGCCACGGCGACATCGCCGATACCGGCCTCGACGAGCATCTTGGCGATGGCGACACCCGCCGCGCCGGCACCGGAGATGACGGCCCGCAGGTCCGCGAGCCCCTTCCCGGTGAGCCGGGCCGCGTTGCGCAGGGCCGCCAGCGTCACGACCGCCGTGCCGTGCTGGTCGTCGTGGAAGACCGGGATGTCGACCCGCTCCTGGAGCTTGCGTTCGATCTCGAAGCACCGGGGTGCCGAGATGTCCTCCAGGTTGACCCCGCCGAAGGACGGAGCGAGCCGCACGACGGTCTCGACGATCTCGTCGACGTCGGTGGTGTCCAGCGCGATCGGCACGGCGTCCACGCCGCCGAACTGCTTGAACAGGATCGCCTTGCCCTCCATCACCGGGAGGGAGGCCTCGGGGCCGATGTCCCCGAGTCCGAGCACGGCCGTACCGTCGGTGACGACGGCCACCACGGACGACTTCCACGTGTAGTCGTGGACCAGTTCCGGCTTCTCCGCGATCGCGGTGCACACGCGCGCGACGCCGGGTGTGTATGCGAGGGACAGGTCGTCCTTGTCCCGGACCGGCACGGTGGCCTGCACGGCCATCTTGCCGCCACGGTGCAGCGCGAACGCCGGATCGAAGGAATCGAGGGGCTCGGCCCCGCCGTCCTGGTCCGTACTGCTGTCGCTGCGAGGATTGACGATCTCCGCTGCCACTTTGTTTTACCCCTTAAATCTTCATTGGTTTGAGGGTGGCCACTCCTGGTGAGAAGTGGGCGGGACCGCGCATGCCCCGATCTGTTGATGCGTACGGGTCATACGCGACGGGCGCGCCGCACACGCGCCTCGAGCCCCGGATGAGGGGTGTAAAGAACCTTCTTACCGGACGACCGCGTCGAGGACGAGTCCATTACGTGCAAGGTCACACTCCGGGCACCGAAGGTCACGCGCAGGCGAAGAGAATCGTCACGAATTGTGCCTACACGTCCTCGACGATCGCCTGACCGGCGGTGGAGCAGTGATCAACGCCTCGCGGCCCTGTTCCGCATCCCGAGACACGCCGGAGATCCTCCGGCCGGAATGAGGGATTCCCGCAGATGGTCCTGCCATGTTGTCCTGACCTGGTGCGGTTCGGGGGTCACCCGTTATCCGATTTTGACATCATCGGCCCCCTGAACGGCTCCGTCCGAATGGCAGGATGCGGTAAACCCACGAGGTCGCGACACCCGAAGGTGTGTGTTCTCGTCGACCCATCGGCAACTCCACCCATCGCCGGAGGAACCCAAGATGACCGCAGGCTCCACCCGTCGTACGACCGCCGCGCACCACCGTCTGGCCGCGGTCGGTGCGATCGCGGTCGCAGGCGCCCTGATTCTCACCGGCTGCGGTGACCAGACCAAGAACAAGGACAAGGGCGGCAGCAGCAACAGCGCGCAGGCGAGCTCCGCCCCGCTGGCGAGCAAGCTTCCCGCCTCGATCCGCGACAAGGGCGTCATCCGGGTCGGCTCGGACATCGCCTACGCGCCGGTCGAGTTCAAGGACAGCTCCGGCAACGTCGTCGGTCTCGACCCGGACCTGGCGGCCGCCATGGGCAAGCAGCTGGGCGTGAAGTTCGACTTCCAGAACGGCACGTTCGACGCCCTGCTCACCGGTCTGCGCTCCAACCGGTACGACATCGCCATGTCCGCGATGACCGACAACAAGAACCGGCAGGAGGGCGTCGACCCCGACACCGGCAAGAAGGTCGGCGAGGGCGTCGACTTCGTCGACTACCTGACCGCCGGTATCTCGATCTACACGCGCAAGGGCGAGACCAAGGGCATCACCTCGTGGTCCGACCTGTGTGGCAAGAAGATCTCGCTGGAGCGTGGCACCACCGCGGAGGACCTGGCCAAGGCCGAGAACAAGAAGTGTCCGAGCGGCAAGAAGATCACCATCCAGGCCTTCGACGACGACCAGCAGGCCCAGACCCGCCTGCGCTCCGGTGGCGCCGACGCGGCCTCCTCCGACTTCCCGGTGGCGGCGTACGCGGTGAAGACCTCCGGCGGCGGCAAGGACTTCCAGATCGTCGGCGACCAGGTCGAGGCGGCGCCGTACGGCATCGCGGTCTCCAAGGAGGACACCCAGCTGCGCGACGCGCTGCAGGCCGCCATGAACGCGATCATCAAGAGCGGCGAGTACGAGAAGATCCTGGAGAAGTGGGGCGCGCAGGACGGCGCCGTCAAGGAGTCCGTGATCAACGGCGGCAAGTGATCGCGCCCAGCGGGCACTGAGAGGCAACACCCGTGACTTCTGACATCGACAGGACGGCCGGGCCGAAGGGCTCGCCGTCAGCCGGACCGGAGGCCATCAAGGCCATCCCGGTCCGGCACTACGGGCGGTACGTGACCGCCTTCATCGCGATCGCGATCCTCGTCGCGATCATCTACGCGTTCGGCCAGGGCAAGATCAACTGGCACGCGGTACCGGACTACTTCTTCGACCACCGCATCCTCACCGGCGTCTACAAGACCCTCCTGCTGACGGTCCTGTCGATGCTGATCGGCATCGTCGGCGGCATCGTCCTCGCCGTCATGCGGCTGTCGAAGAACCCGGTGACCTCGTCGATCGCCTGGTTCTACATCTGGTTCTTCCGCGGCACCCCGGTCCTGGTCCAGCTGTTCCTCTGGTTCAACCTGGGCCTGGTCTTCGAGTACGTCAACCTCGGGCCGATCTACAAGAACTACTGGTCCGACTTCATGACGCCGCTGCTGACGGCGCTGCTCGGCCTCGGTCTGAACGAGGCCGCGTACATGGCGGAGATCTGCCGCGCCGGTCTGCTCGCCGTCGACGAGGGCCAGACCGAGGCCTCGCACGCGCTGGGCATGAGCCACAGCAAGACGCTGCGCCGGATCGTGATCCCGCAGGCGATGCGCGTGATCGTGCCGCCGACGGGCAACGAGGTCATCAACATGCTGAAGACGACCTCGCTCGTGGCGGCCGTCCAGTATCCGGAGCTGTTCCGCTACGCCCAGGACATCGGCCAGAACTCCGGTGCCCCGGTGGAGATGTACTTCCTCGCCGCGGCCTGGTACCTGATCATGACCTCCGTGCTCAGCGTGGGCCAGTACTACATCGAGCGGTACTACGCGCGCGGGTCGAGCCGCGCGCTGCCGCCGACCCCGTGGCAGAAGGTCAGGGCGCACCTGACGACCTTCTCGAGCAGGAAGGTCACGGCATGAGCGACAAGCCGAGCAAGACGGACGCCGTCCCCCGCGAGGGGTCCATCGCGATGGTCAAGGCCGAGGGCGTGCACAAGAGCTTCGGCCCGCTCGAGGTCCTCAAGGGCATCGACCTGGAGGTGAGGTCGGGCGAGGTGTTCTGCCTCATCGGCCCCTCCGGCTCCGGCAAGTCGACCTTCCTGCGCTGCATCAACCACCTGGAGAAGATCAACGCGGGCCGGCTGTACGTCGACGGGGAACTGGTCGGCTACCGCCAGCAGGGCGACAAGCTGTACGAGCTGCGGGACCGTGAGGTGGCCCTCAAGCGCCGGGACATCGGCATGGTCTTCCAGCGCTTCAACCTGTTCCCGCACATGACCGCGCTCGAGAACGTCACCGAGGCGCCGGTCCAGGTCAAGGGGCAGAACAAGGCGGCGGCCCGGGAGCGCGCCCAGCAGCTCCTGGAACGAGTGGGCCTGGCCGACAAGGCGAACAGCTATCCCTCGCAGCTGTCCGGTGGCCAGCAGCAGCGCGTCGCCATCGCCCGGGCCCTCGCGATGGACCCGAAGCTGATGCTGTTCGACGAGCCCACCTCGGCCCTCGACCCGGAGCTGGTCGGTGACGTCCTCGACGTCATGCGCGACCTCGCCGAGTCCGGTATGACGATGATCGTCGTCACCCACGAGATGGGGTTCGCGCGCGAGGTCGGCGACAGCCTCGTCTTCATGGACGGCGGCGTGGTGGTCGAGTCCGGCCATCCCCGCGAGGTCCTGACGAACCCGCAGCACGAGCGGACGCAGTCCTTCCTGTCCAAGGTGCTCTGAGGGTCCTTCCGGCGGTACGACGGCCAAGGGGCAGTACGGAACTTCCGTACCGCCCCTTCCCGTTGGCCGGCTACTTCAGGGCCAGCAGCAGCGTGTCCGAGGGTGACGCCCATACCGCGCGGGCCTCGCCGAAGCCCTGCTCACGGAGCACCCGCGCGTGCCAGGCCGCCGACGGCATCTCGCCGTCCGCGTGGGAGCCGTAGATCTCGAAGCGGCGGGCCGTGGGGGCGGCGAGGACCGGGTCCTTGGCGGCCAGGGCCCACCACTCGGCCCAGTCGAGGGCGCCGTCGCGCATCGCCCGCTCCATGCGGGCGCGGCTGTGGGTGGCCTCGGTCGCGTTGATCCGCGGCGTGGTGTCGTCGGGCATGTGGTCGGCGTTCATGAACACGCCGCCGTGGCGGACGAGTCCGGCGATCCGGCCGTACAGGACCGTCAGGGGGTCGCTGCGCAGCCAGTGCAGGGCGGTGGCGGTGAGCACCGCGTCGTAGGTGTCGTGCGGCAGCCGCTCCGGCCAGCGCGGGTCCTGGAGGTCGGCCTCGACGAGGGTGACGCGGTCGTCGCCCTCGAAGGTGCCGCGGGCGATGGTGAGCAGGGCCGGGTCGAGGTCGACGCCGGTGCTGGTGGCGTTCGGGAAGCGGTCGAGCAGGCGGGCGGTGATGCTGCCGGTGCCGCAGGCCAGGTCGAGGACGCGCGGCTCGCGGCCGACGAAGGCCTCGACCATGTCCAGCATGGTCCTGAAGCGCTCCTCGCGGTCCGGCATGTACCACTCCTGCTGCCGGTCCCAGCTCTGCTGCCAGGCCTGCCAGTCGGTGCCCGTCGTACCGGTTCCGGTCGTGGTGGTCATGGAGTCCCCTTCTCCGTTCGGCCGCGGAACGCCCGTCGCGTAATACCCTGGGAGCGTAGGCAGCCGTTACTTATCCCGCCCATGACCATAGAGCGCCTCGGTAAGGACTACAAGTGGAACTGGCCTATTACTCGGACTACGCCGTACGCCTCGTGAACACCGAGGAGCCGGCCCGGGGCAAGGACTCCCTGACCTCCATCGAGGCGGTCCGCGACCTCTTCGGCGCCAACCAGTCGGCGGCCCGGCGGGCCACCGACGCCGACGTCACCCGCTTCCGTTCGGTCCGGGCGCGGCTGCGGTCGGTGTTCGAGGCGGCGGACAAGGGCGACGAGACGCTGGCGGTGGACCTGCTGAACTCGCTGCTGCTGGAGTTCCCGGTGAGCCCGCAGATCTCCGGGCACGACCACCGCGACGACGACGGCCGCCCGCTGTGGCACATGCACCTGGCGGACCACCCCTCCAACGCGACCGCGGGGTACGCGGCGATCGCGGCGATGGGGCTGGCGTTCCATCTCACGGAGTACGGCGTGGACCGGCTGGGCCTGTGCGAGGCGACGCCGTGCCGCAACGCCTACCTGGACACCTCCACCAACCGCTCGCGGCGCTACTGCTCGGACCGGTGCGCCACCCGGGCGAACGTGGCGGCCTACCGCGCCCGCAAACGCCTGGAGGCCGACCGGTCGGACAGGACGGGCCTCGCGGCCGACCACGCCCAGCGCACGAGCGCGAGCGGCGAGCGCTGAGGGGGCAGCGGGCGGTAGCGGAAGCGCACCTTGGCCAGCACCAGGTCCTCCGGGACGGTGCCGTAGTCCGTGCTGTCGCCGCCCGCGTAGGCGTTGTCGCCGAGCACCCACCAGCCGCCCTCGCGGCGCTCGGCGGCCCGCTTGACGACGAGCAGGTCCTGCTGGAAGGGGTGTCGCAGGACCACGACGTCGCCGGGGCGGATCCTGGCTCCGTACTGGACCACGAGGCGGTCCCCGTGATGCAGCGTGGGCACCATCGACGGGCCGGTCACCTCGGCCACCCCGAAGGGCAGCAGCGGCCTTCCGCGCTCGATGTCCTGCGACAGCTCCGGCATCCCCGGCACCTCCCCTGTCCGTTCCTCCACCAGTCTCAGTCTGACCCCGGACTTTTGTCCTAAGCCCCGGGGGGCACTCGCCAAATCGCCTTCTCCAAGGAGTAATGTCGCACCTGAGAAGACGATCACGAGGAAGGAACGCTTCATGCTTTCCCGCCTGTTTGCCCCCAAGGTCAAGGTCAGCGCGCACTGCGACCTGCCCTGCGGTGTGTACGACCCGGCCCAGGCCCGCATCGAGGCGGAGTCCGTGAAGGCCGTCCAGGAAAAGATGGCCGGCAACGACGACCCGCACTTCCAGGCGCGTGCCACCGTCATCAAGGAGCAGCGTGCCGAGCTCGCGAAGCACCACGTCTCGGTGCTCTGGAGCGACTACTTCAAGCCCCCGCACTTCGAGAAGTACCCGGAGCTGCACCAGCTGGTCAACGACACCCTGAAGGCCCTGTCGGCCGCCAAGGCGTCCACCGACCCGGCCACCGGCCAGAAGGCCCTCGACTACATCGCCCAGATCGACAAGATCTTCTGGGAGACCAAGAAGGCCTGACCCAGGGCCTGTTCGCCTCGGCCGGCGATCGGTGCACCATCGCAGGTCCACGGGCACCCCGAAGGGGCCCGGCCGGAGATCCGGCCGGGCCCCTTCGGTGTCGCTAGCGGTCGTGGTCGTCCTCCCCCGCCTCCAGCAGGCCCGCCGCCGCGCCCACGATGCGGGGGTCGGGGCTGCCGACGACCTCCTCGTCCTTGTCGGAGTAGTCGAAGCGGGCCAGCACGCTGCGCATCGCCTCGACCCGGGCGCGCTTCTTGTCGTTGCTCTTCACCACGGTCCAGGGCGCGTGTTCGGTGTCCGTCTCCCTGAACATGGCGACCTTGGCCGCGGTGTAGTCGTCCCAGCGGTCCAGGGACGCCAGGTCCATGGGGCTGAGCTTCCACTGCCGTACGGGGTCGACCTGACGGATCGTGAAGCGGGTGCGCTGCTCGCTCTGTGAGACGGAGAACCAGAACTTCACCAGGTCGACGCCGTCGTCCACCAGCATCCGCTCGAACAAGGGGGCCTGGCGCATGAAGCGCCGGTAGTCGTCGTCCGAGCAGAAGCCCATCACCCGTTCCACACCGGCCCGGTTGTACCAGGACCGGTCGAAGAGGACGATCTCCCCGGCCGTGGGCAGGTGTTCGACGTAGCGCTGGAAGTACCACTGGCCGCTCTCACGCTCGGTGGGCTTCTCCAGCGCCACCACCCTCGCCCCACGCGGGTTGAGATGCTCGGTGAACCGTTTGATCGTGCCGCCCTTGCCGGCCGCGTCCCGTCCCTCGAAGACGATGACGAGCCGGCGGCCGGTCTCCTTGACCCAGCTCTGCAGCTTCAGCAGTTCGATCTGCTGCAGCCGCTTGTGCCACTCGTACTCCTTGCGCTCCATGCGCTGTGCGTACGGGTAGTTCTCCCGCCAGGTGTCGATGGGCGAGCCGTCCGGGCGGATCAGCACGGGGTCGTCGGGGTCGGTGTAGTCGACCTTCAGGTCGGCCTGTTCGGCCAGCAGGGGCGGGGTGGTCATCCGGTCCTCCTCGGCGTCCGGTGGTGGGTCTCGGCGGCTCAGTGGAACTGCGGCACGATCAGATAGATGCCGTACACCACCACGGCCGCGCAGGCGAGGAAGCACAGCCCGGCCTGGGCCATGCCGACGGCCGACGTGCCGCCGCCCTCCTCGCGGGCGCCCTCGTAGCGGGCGAGGCCGAGGACGCCGAGGGCGAAGACGACGACCACGGCGACGGTGACGCCGATGCTCACCCCGGTCACCTTGCCGAGCGCGTTCCAGTCCAGATCCATCGAAACTCTCCCTGCCTCAGGCGGCCGTGCCGACGGTGGCCGGCGGCTCGGTGCGGATGGCCACCTCGTGGTGGTCGTTGACGTTGTTCGCGTGCACCGGGTTGCGACGCGAGAGCAGGACGATGCCGCCGGCGAGCGCGGCACCGACCAGCGCGACGACGACCGTGCCGAAGTTGCCGCCGTGCTTGACGGCGCTCGCCGAGAGACCGCCGACGAGCGCGGCGGCCGGCAGCGTGATCAGCCATGCGGCCACCATGCGGCCGGCGACGCCCCAGCGCACCTCCGCCAGCCGCCTGCCCAGACCGGCGCCGAGGATGCTGCCGGAGGCCACCTGCGTGGTGGACAGGGCGAAGCCGAGGTGGGCGGAGGTGAGGATGACGGTCGTGGAGGCCGTCTCGGCGGCGAAGCCCTGCGGGGACTGGATCTCCGTCAGGCCCTTGCCCATGGTGCGGATGATCCGCCAGCCGCCGATGTAGGTGCCGAGGCCGATGGCGAGACCGGCCGAGGCGATCACCCACACCGGCGGGCCGGCGTCGTGGCCGAGGGCACCGGCGGAGATCAGGGTCAGGGTGATGACGCCCATCGTCTTCTGCGCGTCGTTGGTGCCGTGCGCGAGGGAGACGAGGGAGGCGGAGGCGATCTGGCCGAGCCGGAAGCCCTTGGTCACGGAGTCCTTGCGGCCGTGGGCGGTGAGCTTGTAGGCGAGGTAGGTGGCGATCAGGGCGGCGACGCCCGCCACGACCGGCGAGGCGACGGCCGGGATGAGGATCTTCTCGACAACCTTGTCGAAGTGCACGCCGTGGGAGCCGGCGCCGACCCACACAGCCCCGATCAACCCGCCGAACAGGGCGTGCGAGGAGCTGGAGGGCAGCCCCACCAGCCAGGTCAGCAGGTTCCACAGGATCGCCCCGACCAGCCCGGCGAAGATCATCCCCGGACTGACGAGGGTGTCGTCGACGATGCCGCCGGAGATCGTCTTGGCGACCTCCGTGGAAAGGAAGGCCCCCACGATGTTGAGGACCCCGCTCACCAGCACCGCCACTTTCGGCTTGAGCGCGCCGGTCGCGATGGAGGTGGCCATCGCATTCGCGGTGTCGTGGAATCCGTTGGTGAAGTCGAAGGCCAGGGCCGTGACGATGACGACCGCCACGAGGAACGTGATGTGGTCCATGTCTCCATGGGAGCAAGGGCTTTCGTACAGCAGACGAACTCAAGGCAAAGCGCGCTCCAGGTACAGGCGCCCGACCGGTGAGGATCGTGCGATGCTGACGTGGTGAACCGTGAGGACCTGGTACGTCTGCGCAAGGCCCGCGACCGCATGGACCGCGAGTACGCCGAACCCCTTGACGTGCCCGCCCTCGCCCGCACCGCCCTGATGTCGCCCGGCCACTTCCAGCGGCTGTTCCGCGAGGCCTACGGCGAGACCCCCTACAGCTACCTCATGACCCGCCGGGTCGAACGCGCCAAGACCCTGCTGCGCCGGGGCGATCTCACGGTCACAGAGGTCTGCTTCGCGGTCGGCTGCACCTCCCTCGGCTCCTTCAGCTCCCGTTTCACGGAGCTGGTGGGCGAGTCGCCGAGCGCCTACCGTGCCCGCTCGCACGAGGAGAGCGCGGAGATCCCACCGTGTGTCGCACGGGTGTACACCCGTCCGACCAGGACGTACCGGACGTACTGACCTTAGGTTGGAAGCATGGACCTCAAACTCAACACATGTTTCATCGCGGTCGACGATCACGACAAGGCGATGGAGTTCTACTGCGACGTCCTGGGCCTGGAGGTCCGCAACGACGTCAAGTACGAGGGCATGCGCTGGGTGACCGTCGGGTCGCCGCTGCAGCCGGACGTGTCGATCGTGCTGGAGCCGCCGGCGGCGAACCCCGACCTCTCCCCCGCCGACCGGGACGCGATGGAGCAGCTGCTGGCCAAGGGCGTGCTGCGGGGGGTCAACTTCACCACCGAGGACTGCGACGCCCTCTTCGCCCGCGTCCAGGAATCCGGCGCCGAGGTGATCCAGGAACCGATGGACATGCCGTACGGGGTGCGCGACTGCGCGTTCCGGGACCCGGCGGGCAACATGCTGCGGTTCATGGAGCGCAAGGGGTGAGCGGACGGGTCCGGTGGACGTACGCCTTCATCGACCGCCCGGCCGGCGCCTTCGCTCCCGCGAGCGCCTTCTGGACCGCCGTCACGGGTACAGGGCTGTCCGGACTCCGGGGTGACGACAAGGAGTTCACCACCCTCCTGCACGACGGGGCCGACGCCTGCGTGAAGGCGCAGGCGGTCGCCTCGGGGCCGGGCGGCGCCCATCTGGACTTCCCCGTGGAGGACGTACGGGACTTCATGGGCGCGGCGCTGCGGCTGCGGGCGGAGTTGGTCGCCGATCACGGCACCTGGGCCGTACTGCGCTCGCCCGCCGGCCAGTTGTTCTGCACCATGCCCTGGGGCGGTGAGTCGATCCGTCCGCCGGTCGTGCGCGGCAGCCGCCTCGACCAGGTGTGCGTGGACATCGCGCCGTCCGCGTACGACGCCGAAGTCGCCTTCTGGAGCGCCCTGTTGGCGGACTGGGAGTCCGTACCCGGATCGCGCCCCGAGTTCCACGTGGTCAAGCCGCCGCCCGGCCTGCCGGTCCGGATCCTCCTCCAGCGGCTCGGCGAGGAACGCCCGACCACCGCCCACCTGGACCTGGCCTGCGCCGACATCGATGCGACGCGCACCGAACACGAGCGTCTGGGAGCCGAGTTCGTCGCCCACGGCTCCGGCTGGACGGTGATGCGCGACCCGGCGGGCGGGTTGTACTGCCTGACGGGCCGCGATCCGGAGACGGGCGGACTGCCAACCGTGTCCTAGCGGGTGCGGATGAAGCACAGGACGGCCGCGTGGCCGTCGGCGTCGGGTGTGGGGGTCGGGCACTGGCTGCGCCATCCCTCCGGCAGCGACGGTGTCGGACTGCTCCGCTCCCACCCCGCCGACGGCGCGGGTTCCTCGGACTCCCGCAGCCACAGCGTGAGGCCGCCTCCGACGACGACCGCGCCCAGCCACATCGCCACGGCCCAGCGCCACACCCTCCGCCGCACTAACTGATCGTTTCTGAATGAGTTGGGCTGCTGGCCTTGTGGTCGGACGATCTTGGGCGGCAGGCTGCCCGATGTGCGTGCTGATCTTGTTCCGGATGACCTATGGGCGCAGGTGGCTCCTCTTTTGCCCCCTGCCCCCGAGCGCCGCTACCGCTACCCCGGGAGGCTGCGTGTTCCTGACCGGGCGGCCCTCGTGGGCATCCTGTACGTGTTGCGAACCGGTGTCGCCTGGCGCGACGTCCCAGCGGAAACAGTCGGGTGTTCCGGGGTGACGGCTTGGCGCCGGCTGCGAGACTGGACCGAGGCCGGAGTCTGGCCGCGGCTGCACGCTGCTCTGCTGACCGAGCTGCGCCGAGCCGAGCTTCTGGACCTGGATGACTGTGCCGTGGACGGGTCCCACGTCCGGGCGCTCAAAGGGGGGCACGTGGGCCCTTCCCCGGTTGACCGCGCCCGTCCCGGGTCGAAGCATCATCTGATCGTCGACCGTCACGGGACCCCGCTCGCCGTCACCCTCACTGGCGGTAACCGTCACGACGTCACTCAACTCCTGCCGCTCCTGGACGCGATCCCTTCGATTCGTGGCCTGAGGGGCGTCCCCGCCGTAAGCCCCGTCGGCTCTACGCGGACCGGGCCTACGACTTCGACAAGTACCGCCGTCTGCTCTGGAAGCGGGGCATCAAGCCCGCGATTGCCCGACGCGGCGTCGCTCACGGCTCGGGCCTGGGCAAGGTGCGTTGGGTAGTCGAGCGCGCTTTCGCCTGGCTGCACCAGTTCAAACGGCTCCGCATCCGCTACGAACGACGCACGGACCTTCACCAGGGCCTGCTGGAACTGGCCTGCAGTCTCATCTGTCTCCGCCGCCTGCGCCGCGCGTCCTGAACGTTCCGTCAGCATGCCGACCTGTCCCAGCAAATTCAATTGCTGTCCCCGTCGCGCCGCGGGTAGGGTCCCGCCCGTGCTTACAACGCCCCGTGTTTCTTAGCTCGGACACCAGCTTCGACGCCACCCTTGTGTCCTAGAGCTGTTACGGAGCGTAACAACAGTGAATGCCTTTCGCGGTTCCGGCTTGCTTCGGAACCGAGACTTCTCGCTGCTGCTGAGCAGCCAACTGATATCCGCCATCGGCGACCAGGCCCAGTTCATGGCCCTGCCGCTCGTCGTCCTGGCCCTCACGGGGTCAGCCACCCAGGCCGGGTTCGTCCTGGGCCTGGGCACCGTCTCCTTCCTTGCCTTCGGGCTCGTCGCAGGGGCGCTCGTCGACCGATGGGACCGCAAGACCACCATGATCTGGTGCGAGCTCGGCCGGACCATGCTCACGTCCGGCGTCGTCGTCACGGCCTGGCTGGACCGCCTCACAATGCCCCAGCTGTACACGACGGCCGTCCTTGCCGGGATCCTGGGGACGCTCTTCCAGGTCGCCAACACAGCGGCGCTGCCGAATGTTGTCGACGCGCAGCAACTGCCAACCGCCCTCGGCTACCAGCAGACCGCCGGCAGCGCGGTGGGCATCTTGGGAGGCCCGCTCGCCGGTGCGCTCTACGCCCTCGGACGGATCGTGCCATTCGCCGTCAACGCGGTGTCCTTCGCCGTCTCCGCAGCGTCGCTGAGCCTGATGCACGCCCGATTCCAGGTGGACCGGCAGGAGATCCGACCGAGGGCGCGGCTCGCCATGGAGATCCGGGAAGGGGTCGGCTGGCTGTGGCATGAGCCGATCGTCCGCTTCCTCACGCTGGCATCGGCCGCTGACAAGGTCCGCTACGGCGCCGGCTATCTGCTGATCATCACCCTTGCCCAGCAGCTCGGCTCGTCGCCGCTGTGGATCGGTGTCATCTTCAGCGGAGCGGCCGTCGGTGCGATGGCAGGGGCGTCGGTATCGGACCGGGCGACGCGTCGGTTCCCGCTCGGTCGGATCGCCGTGGTGATGCTGTGGCTGGAAGCGGTGATGTTCCCGCTGTACGCACTGGCTCCCAACCCACTGCTGCTGGCCGTAGTCGCGGCTGGTGAATCGCTGGTGGCTCCCGTGTACGCGGTGGCGATGACCACCCACCAGCTGAGCATCACCCCCGATGAGTTGCGAGGCCGCGTGACAAGCGCGGTCTCGACGCTCACCACGGGTGCTCTGTCGATCGGCACCCTGGCAGGCGGTGCGTTGATCGGCGCGCTGGGGGCCAAGCCGCTGGTCTGGCTCTGCGGAGCGTGGCTGCTCGCCATCGCCCTGCTGACCACGGCGAACCGGGCCGTGCGGCAGGCGCCGAGGGCGGGCACCATCTCGCAGACGGAGAGCGCCAACACGCTCCAGAGGGCGAACCTGACCAGCTAGCCCTCCATGCCTCGGCCACCGCTGATCATCCCAGTGTGTGAGCACTGACGCGTCAGCGGTGGCCGTAGGCCACGCGACTTCGGCGACGAGGCACGATCGGCAGCTCAACTCAATCTGAAACGATCAGTAAATCCGGCATTTACTGCGGCAGTCATCTGGAGGTATGGACGTCACGGATTGCAACGGCGGTTACCGACAGCTACTTGTCGGGTGGCGGCAGCTGTACGAGAACAAGTCCCCAGCACACATGGCGTGTTGGCGGCGGCCAGAAGGCTATTTGCCGCAAGGCGCCAAGCGACCTCCGGATGGGTGAGCTCCGGGGGGAGGGCACCGCTGGTCCCGGCGAACCTGCGCGGCTGACTATCCCGCGCACTCCGACGGTCGTTGTCAGTGCAGCCCCATAACTTGGGGCCATGATGGAAAGATCTGATCACGTGTCCCGGGATGTGACTGCCTCGCAGGGGCCGGCTTCTTGGCGGGCGGACTGGACGTGCGGTTCCGGGTCGGACCCTCGGCTGCTGCGCTGCTTCAAGGGTCACGACGCCCCTGTGGTCGCGGTGGCGACGGCGGTTGTCGACGGGCGTCCGGTTGTCGTCTCGGCGAGCCGCGACGCGACGATGTGTATCTGGGACCTGGCGACGGGGGAACGGCTGCATACGCTGACGGCAGCTCTCTCCGACCCCATGTCGTTGTTGTCGCCCGAGTTCTTGGCCCTGGCCACGGTGGTGGTCGACGGGCAACCCCTGGTCCTCACGTGCCACGAGGACGGGACCGCAAGGCTGTGGGATCCGGAGACGGGGCGTTCTGCGGGCGAACTGGTCCTGGGTCTGGCGCGGTTGGATATGGACGGTCGGCACGTGGTGCTGGCCATCGGGGCGGACCGGACGCTGGGTGTGTGGGACCAGGCCACCGGCAGCCGACTGGGCGCGTTCCCCTGGATGTCGGGCATAGGGGAGCTGGATGGACGCAAGGTCGTTGTCACATCTCCACCGGACCATCCAGCGCAGGTGTGGGACCTGGCCACCGGCCACGAGGTCGGCGAGTGCCTGCCGGCCGAGGGCCCCTGGACACTCGAAGGGCGGCACTTCGCCGTAACCGGTGAGGAGAGCCAGGCACCCCGTGTGTGGGATCTGGATCGCCACGTGCTTCTGGCAGCCGACCCGCAGGAGCTGCTGGCGGATACCGAGTGCGATGACGAATTGTCAGCCCTGACGGTCGTCGACGGGCGGGTCGTGGTCCTCAGCTTCGACTACGAGGAGGCACCGCAAGTGGTCGGAGACCTGGCTCCCATCGCTTTTCCCGACGGCCCGTCCGAGACCCTGATCCTGGAAGAGCGCAGGGTGGCGCTCGTCGTAAACGCGGACCAGACACTGCGCTTCTGGGACCTGCCGACGAGCCCCATAGGCCCTGACGGTACGCGGAGCATCCGCAGCATCCCTTTGGAAGCCGCTGAGGGGAAAGGGCTGATCAATGCCGACCCGGAAAACCGGACCGGCCTGTGGACCCTGGTCTCCGCCCGAACGAACGGCCGGTTCGCCATCGAGTTGCGCTGGGGAATCGGGGCAGGGGTCGCTTCCCGGAGTCTGGTGCTGGATGACCTGCCCGTCTCCCTCATCGCCGAACCGGACGGCACCATCACGGTGCGGCACGCACTCAGCCTGTCACCTTCGGGCAGTGCGCTGACCGGTCACACCGATCGGGTGTGGGCCATCGACAGCGCTCCGGTCGGGACGCGAACCCTGGCGGTCACGACATCCCGCGACCGCACCGTACGCGTCTGGGATCTCGCCACCGGCGAACAGGAAGGTGAGCCCCTCACCGGGCACACCGGCCAGGTGTGGGACGTCGCCACCACCGTTGTGGACGGACGTTGCGTCGCCGTCACCGCTGGGGAGGACCACACAGTGCGCACCTGGGACCTCACCGCTGCCCGAGGGGACGGTGACCGACTGCGTGCCGGACACACCGAATCAGTCCTGGCGGTCGCCACTGCGGTCGTTGACGGCGTCCCCGTGGTCGTCACCGCAGGCGCCGACCACACCGTGCGCACCTGGGACCTGACCACCGGCTCGCGGGCCTCCGATCCCCTGAGCGCAGAGGTGTCCGCCATGACGACGGCGGTGGTGGGCGGACACGCGGTCGTCGTCACGGCCACTCCCGACGCCACCCTGCACATCCTGGAGCTCGCCACCGGCCGACCGGTCCACCGCCCGTTTCCCAGCGGCCACGGGAGAGTCCTGGCCATCGCCTCGACGGCCCTGGACGGCCTGCCCGTCGCCCTCACCGCAGGCAGTGACCGCGTCGTGCGCGTCTGGGACCTCACCACCGGACAGCCCCTGGTCGCACCTCTCACCGGCCACTCCAGCCGTGTTACCACCGTCGCCACCGCCGTTCTCGACGGACGGCCCGTGATGGTGACAGGCAGCTGGGACAAGACGGTGCGACTGTGGGACCTCCCCACCGGCCGACAGCTCGGTGAACCCCTGATCGGCCACACCGACTGGGTGACCGCCGTAGCCACTGCCACCTTGGGCGGAGCTCCCATCGCGATCAGCAAGGGCCGGGACCGGACGGTACGCCTGTGGAACCTGTCCACGGGGCAGCAGATCCGTGATGCTCAGGCCGCCGAGTCAGGCTCCGACAATTCGCTGGCGGTCTCAGCGATGGCCGACGGACGGCTCGTCGCGGCCCTCGCCGATGACCACACCGTGCGGTTCCACGATCTCACCGCAGGGTGCCCGGCCGGTACCGACCACCTGCTCCCTTTCCCCGTGCACTCACTCGCCGCGGCACCGGGCGGGCGCTTCGTGGTCGGGTTCGGTTGTGAGGTCGCGGTGCTGTCGAGGACATCCTGACAAGCCAGGTCTCGCCAGGGTAGCGACGGTCCTCGCCGAGCCGCAGCTGTCGCTCCACACAGTCCGTCGGCAGGACGGACACAGAGGACGCCGCGAGGGAGCGGAACTGGCCGTCGCCATAGTCCTGCACCGGACAGCGCTCGGCCACCCACCTGTGGCCGGGCGGCCCTGTAGCGGACCAGGCAGCGCGTCTCCAGCTCTAGCATTCGCGCCGTGTCGTCGGTCAGGTCCATCTCGTCGACCAGCGCCTGTAGTTCCTGCAGCGGCCCGGCCGGTACCTCGTCGGCGCTGTGGGCCACGAGTCCGCACTCGAGCAGCAGGTGGAAGGCGTCCAGCGAGTCCGCCTCGTCGGCGTCGTGCATCAGGGCGACGACCGGGTCCCAGCCCGCCGCGACGAAGGTCCCGCCCGCGCGGCCCCGCCGGCGGTCGAGCAGGCCGTCCTGGCACATCCCCTCCAGGGCGCGGCGTACGGTGATCTCACTGATCCCCATCTCCTCGGAGAGGACGCCGGCATCCGGAAGCCGGTCTCCGGGCGTGACGGACTTCAGGCGCACCCGCAGGGCGATCCGTGAGCGGACGAGGTCCGATCCCGTCTGGCCCCTGCCGGGCAGAAGACGGGTGTCCCCGCCGCCGTAGGGTCCGAACTTGCCCGCTGCATTCACCACGGCGCCCCCCTAACGGCCAGCTGAGCGGGTTCACGGTCTGGCGCACAGGAGCTCCTGGACGAGGCTGGGTTCCGCGATGGGAAGTGGCGGGGTTCCGCGATGCGCAGAAAATAGAGCATGCTGAACACTTAAACAAGGCGAGCGGGTTCTTGTTTTTTTAGATCGTGGTGAACTAATTTCCGGTCTCGGCACCCGGCCCGCCGGTGGAAGCTGTGCGGTCACCTCCGCCCACGCCCCGCCGACGCATGCCCTCGTCCGAACTCCCTCCCTGGATGTCGAGATGACCACACGTCCCCCTGCCTCCACGGCAGACCCGCTCACCACCACATCCGAGAGCACCTCGGCAGAATCCGGCCTCCAGGCCGGCCTGAAGAACCGCCATCTGTCGATGATCGCCATCGGCGGTGTCATCGGCGCCGGCCTGTTCGTCGGCTCCGGCTCCGGCATCGCCGCCGCCGGCCCCGGCATCCTCATCTCCTACGCCCTCGTCGGTGTCCTCGTCGTCCTCGTGATGCGCATGCTGGGCGAGATGGCAGCGGCCAACCCCACCTCGGGCTCGTTCTCCGCCTACGCCGACCGGGCGCTGGGCCGCTGGGCCGGCTTCACGATCGGCTGGCTGTACTGGTTCTTCTGGGTCGTGGTGCTCGCGGTGGAGGCGACCGCCGGGGCCAAGATCCTGGCCGGCTGGATACCGGCGGTCCCGCAGTGGGGCTGGGCGCTGATCGTCATGGTCGTGCTGACCGC
>NZ_JBEXPK010000050.1:0-65537 GCF_040612015.1 Streptomyces sp. NPDC006476
GCCCGGTTACATTCCGAACCCGGAAGCTAAGCCTTACAGCGCCGATGGTACTGCAGGGGGGACCCTGTGGGAGAGTAGGACGCCGCCGAACAATTATTCAAAGGGTCGGATCCTGAACTTCGGTTCGGGGTCCGACCCTTTTTCGTTCTGCGTCACTTGAAGTTCACGTTGCGCAACCACCATCCGCAGCATGGGTACTGCTGCAATGCTCAGGGCCGCCGGCGTCGGACTCGGTGACGAGGTCGTCGTACCGGCCTTCGGGAACGTCGAGGTCGCCGAATCCGTCGCCATGGCAGGGGCGCTGCCGGTGTTCGCCGACATAGACCCGGTGACGTACTGCCTCGACGCCTCCGCTGTCGAGGCGGCTCTAACTCCCCGTACCGCAGCGGTGGTTGTCGTACACCGCTTCGGGCGGCCGGCCGACATCGCGCGGCTGCACGGTGTCGGGCAGCGGCACGGGCTGCTCGTGCTGGAGCAGGGCGAGTCCGAGGCGCCGTACGACGAGATCGCGCAGCGGCGGGAGCGGGCGGCCTATCTCGACGCGAAGTTGCGAGGGGTGCGCACGCCGGACGGGGGCGATGGGCACACCTATCAGCAGTACGTCGTGCGGGTGCCCGGCAATGGGCGGCCCGACCGTGACGCGTTCGCGCGCGCCGTGCGGGCCAGGGGAGTTGAGTGCCGGGTGCCGGTGAAGACGCCCGTGCACCGGCTGCCGGAGTTCCGTCGCTGCGTTTCTCTGCCGGAGACCGAGCGTGCCGCGGACGAAACGCTGGCTCTGCCCGTCGATGCCGCGTTGACGAAGCGGGACATGCAGCGCATCGTGGGCGCCTGCAATGCCCTGGGCGGACTGCTCCAGCCCGCTTTCTGAGCGTGGTTGGGAGCAGGCGTCTGTTCGGGGTATGATCTATTCCGTTGCCGCGGGGGAAACCTCGAAAAGGCGACAGGCCCCCTTAGCTCAGTCGGCAGAGCGTCTCCATGGTAAGGAGAAGGTCAACGGTTCGATTCCGTTAGGGGGCTCCAGCCAAAAGGCCCCGCCCAATTGGGCGGGGCCTTTCTCGTATCCGTAACTCGTCTCTCGTATCCGTAACTCGTCTCAGTCCTTCTGCAGGCCTGGGACCCGCATCGCCAGGATCGCCATGTCGTCGGACGGGGCGTCCGAGGCGAAGCGTTCCACGGCGCGCATGATGCGGGCCGCGACGGCGCCCGCGGTCAGGCCCGTGCAGGTCGTGAGGACGTCCGTGAGGCCGTCGTCGCCCAGCATGCGCGTGCCCTCACGGCGCTCCGTGACGCCGTCCGTGACGCACAGGAGGACGTCTCCGGGGTCGAGGGTGACCGTCTGCTCGTAGAGCTCCAGGTCGTCGAGGACGCCGAGGAGCGGCTGGGGCTCGGCGGCCGGTTCGACCGTGCCGTCCTGGCGCAGGCGGAGCGGCAGGGGGTGGCCGGCGCAGACCACCTTCAGTTCCGCGCTGCCGTCCTCCTGGGGGCGCAGCTCGCCGTAGAGGAGGGTCAGGAAGCGGCTGCGGGCGCCCTCGTCGAGAATTGCCGAGTTCAGTCGCTCCAGGACCGCCGGGCCGGACAGGCCCTCACGGGCCAACAGGCGCAGGGCGTGCCGGGCGAGGCCCGTGACGGCGGCCGCGTTGGGGCCCGTACCGCAGACGTCGCCGATGGCGAAGCCGTAGGCGCCATCGCTGATCGGGAAGAGGTCGTAGAAGTCGCCGCCGACCTCGTTGCCCTCGCCGGCCGCGCGGTAGATGACCTCGACCTCGACGCCGTCGATCTCGGGCAGCTCGGGTGGCAGGAGGCTGCGCTGGAGGGACTGGCTGATGGCCGTGCGCTCCGAGTACAGGCGGGCGTTGTCGAGGGCGAGGGCGGCTCGACGGCTCAAGTCCTCGGCCAGTTCCAGGATTTCCTGGCGGAAGTGTTCGTCGGTGGGCTTGCCGAGGGTCAGCATGCCGATGACGCGGTTGCGGGCGACCAGGGGGAGGACGACCGTCTCGCCGCCGACGGCGGAGGCCGTGGCGAGCGTGGGGCCGATGCCGGAGGAGACCTGGTGGGTGGGACCGCCGGACAGGCCGAGGCTGCGCATGGAACTGCGCAGGGCGGCCTGGTGGGCGACCTCGCCCGGGGCGGACCAGACGCGGGCGCCGGGGGTGGGGACCGGGTCGGGTGGGGGCACCTTGGAGAGCAACGACTTGATGCCGTCGATGAGTTCCTCGTCCTCGTGCAGGACGTAGGAGAGGTACGGCTCGGAGGCCTGGTCGGCGATCGTGTAGACCGCGCACCAGGTGGCGAGGGTGGGGACCGTCATCTGGGCCATCAGGGCCAGGGTCTGGTCGCGGTCCAGGGTGCCGGCGAGGAGGTCGGAGGCCTCGACGAGGAAGCTGAGGGAGCCG
Source organism: Streptomyces sp. NPDC006476 (assembly GCF_040612015.1). NCBI lineage: Bacteria > Bacillati > Actinomycetota > Actinomycetes > Kitasatosporales > Streptomycetaceae > Streptomyces > Streptomyces sp. NPDC006476. Next base: position 2,394 of record NZ_JBEXPK010000050.1, read on the forward strand.
CGGCGCAGGCGTTCCAGTTCGCCGAGGCGCGCCGACTCGACGGCCAGCGCGATGCGGTCGGCGGCGAACTGCAGGCGCAGGGCCTCCTCGTTGGAGTATCTGCCGGGGCTCTCGGCCGCGACGCCGAGGGAACCGGTGAGGCGGCCCTCGACCTTCAGCGGGACAGTGACGACCGAGCGCATGCCCGTGCCGCTCAGCAGCGGCACGGCGCCGGGGACGGCCGTCAGGTCGTCGTGGACGGCCGGCATGCGGGCCGAGCCGTAGCGGCCGGGGCCGGCTTCGACGGGCACGCGCGCGAAGCGCTGGCGGGCGGAGGGAAGGCCGGTGGAGGCGCGGACCTCTAGTTCCGTCTCGTCGTCGGTCGCGAGGAGCAGGAAGGCGGAGTCGGCGTCCAGCATGTCGCGGGCGCGCTCCACCGTGCGCTGGAGGAGGCCGTCGAGGTCGTCCGGGGCCGGGGAGCCGATGAACACCTCGAAGGGGTCGGTGTTCTGGCCGTCGGCGGCGGAGGCGGTGTCGGAGGCCGGCAGGCGCAACGGCGTCTGCAGGACGGCCCGTTCGTGGTCCCTGACGAGCAGACAGACCGTGGAGGGCTCGCCGCCGGTGTCGCGGACGCGGAGGTGCGAGGCGTACACCGGGGTGACGCGGCCGTTGGCGCCCCTTATGCCGTAACTGCCTTCCCAGCGGGAGAGTTGGAGCGCCTCGGCGATACCGGTGCTGGTGCCGGGGGTGTGCGGCCAGGCGGCGAGATCGGTGAGGGGTTTTCCGATCACCTGTTCGGCGGGGTAGCCGAAGAGTTCCTCGGCGTCCTCGTTCCACGAGGTGATGGAGCCGGTGCGGTCGATCTGGACGACGGCGACACGGACCCGGCCGTCGGCGAGCGGCAGGAGGTCGGCGGGGAGGGACGGGCCCGCCGCGCGCGTGCCCACCGCGCGCTCGGGGAGGTCGAGCTGGAACCAGACCTGTTTGTGGGTGGGCGTGTACTCCACGCCCCAGCGGCCGGCGAGTGCCGCGCACAACTGGAGGCCGCGCCCGCCCTCGCGGTCGGGGCTGCCCATGTTGACGGGATGGCCCTGGAGGGGGATCTCGCGCTCCGGGTAGCGGTCGGCCACCTCGACCCGTACGCCTTGGTCGGTGCGCAGGCACAGGACGTCGGCGGAGGTGCCCGCGTGCACCACGGCGTTGGTCACCAGCTCGCTGGTGAGCACCACGGCGTCGTCGACGATGTCGGCGTAGCCCCAGCCCTGGAGGGTGTCGCGGACGAAGGAGCGGGCGGTTGCTACCGATCGCCCGACGGGCTCGAAGCTGGCGGCCGCGCGCGCGGTGATCACAGAACTCCTCGGCCTGTTGTCGACGTGCTGGGCTGCGTGGCCGACCGGCTCGTGCCGCTGATGCGGCAGGCCGCCCGTCGGCCGGGGGTCCGGGGGCTGTCCCCCGGGGATCAGTCCGGTGGTCATGTGTGCGGCCGCCCCTCCGATGCCCGCTCGTTCTCGTGCCACCGCCCATGCCGGACGGACCGGTGCGGCTGGACAGCCGCATGCAAGGTTACTTACCTTCGCCGTCCGTGCGGATGCCGGTCTGCAGTGTTTCCGCCCAGAGGGTGTGCGGACGATGTGCGAAGCTGCCGAACTGTTATGGCCGGGTTCAGGCAGGGTGAAACACTGGGCAAGCTTCTTGTGAAGGTCCGGGCAGGCTGAGTGACTTCCGCGTACAGCGGGCAGCAGCCCGTGGTGTGACCTGGTATATCCGGCAGAAATGCGCAGCAGTACCGGTACCACGAGCAGTAGTACCGGAGCACAGCAGTAACGGTCGACCCCTGCGGGAGGGACACAGTGGAGTCTGGCGCAGCGACGCGGGGCACTAAGACGCGCGCGAAAGGCGGACAGTCCCTGAACAACCAGCGCAAACCGCGCGGCGGGACCACGGCGGTGGACACGGCTGCCCTGAACCGGCTGCTGGCGGCCCTCGTGGCCATGCGCGACGGGAATTTCCGCAAGCGGCTCACGGTGTCCGGGGACGGCGTGATGTCGGAGATCGCCGCGGTGTTCAACGAGGTGGCCGACCGCAATCTGCATCTGACCGGTGAGCTGTCGCGGGTGCGGCGCATGGTCGGCCGCGAGGGCAAGCTCACCGAGCGGCTGGAGACGGGCGCCTACGAGGGTTCCTGGGCGGCCGCCGTGGAGGCCTCCAACGCGCTCGTGGACGACCTCGTACGGCCCGTCTCCGAGGTCGGCCGGGTGCTCACCGCGGTGGCGGAGGGTGACCTGTCGCCCCGCATGGAGTTGCGGACCCACGCTCCCGACGGGACCGGGCACCCGCTGCGCGGGGAGTTCTTGAAGGTCGGGCGCACGGTGAACAACCTCGTCGATCAGTTGTCGACGTTCACCGACGAGGTCACGCGCGTGGCCAGCGAGGTGGGCACCGAGGGCAAGCTGGGCGGGCAGGCACGCGTGCGCGGCATGTCGGGTTCGTGGAAGGACCTCACGGACTCCGTCAACACCATGGCGTATCGGCTGACCGCGCAGGTCCGCGACATCGCGCTGGTCACCACCGCGGTGGCCAAGGGTGACCTGTCCCGCAAGGTCACCGTGCACGTCGCCGGCGAGATGCTGGAGCTGAAGAACACCGTCAACACGATGGTCGACCAGCTGTCGTCCTTCTCCTCCGAGGTGACGCGAGTCGCGCGCGAGGTGGGCACGGAGGGCGAGCTCGGCGGGCAGGCGCAGGTGCCGGGTGTGGCCGGTGTGTGGAAGGACCTCACCGATTCGGTGAACCTGATGGCCGGCAACCTCACGGCCCAGGTGCGCGGGATCGCGCAGGTCACCACGGCCGTCGCCAACGGCGACCTGTCGCAGAAGGTCACGGTGTCCGCACGCGGCGAGGTCGCTCAGCTCGCCGACACGATCAACCAGATGACCGAGACGCTGCGGATCTTCGCGGATGAGGTCACGCGCGTGGCGAACGAGGTCGGTGCCGCCGGGCAGCTGGGGGGCCAGGCCAATGTGCCGGGCGCGGCCGGCACCTGGAAGGACCTGACCGACTCCGTCAACACGGTGTTCCGGAATCTCACCATTCAGGTGAGGGACATCGCCGCCGTCACCACGGCCGTGGCCAGCGGTGACCTTTCCCAGAAGGTCACGGTGAACGTGGCCGGCGAGATGCTGGAACTGAAGAACACCGTCAACGGGATGGTGGACCAGCTGCAGTCCTTCGGTTCCGAGGTCACGCGCGTGGCGCGCGAGGTCGGTGTCGAGGGCGAGCTGGGCGGTCAGGCGCAGGTGCCGGGCGCGGCCGGCACCTGGAAGGACCTGACGGACTCCGTCAACACCGCCTTCCGTAACCTCACCGGCCAGGTGCGCAACATCGCGCAGGTCACCACGGCGGTGGCCAACGGCGATCTGTCGCAGAAGGTCACCGTGGACGTCTCCGGCGAGATGCTCCAGCTGAAGAACACCGTCAACACGATGGTGGACCAGCTGTCCTCCTTCGCCGACCAGGTGACGCGGATGGCCCGGGACGTGGGCACCGAGGGGCGCCTCGGCGGTCAGGCGGTCGTACCGGGCGTGGCCGGCACGTGGAAGGAGCTCACCGACTCCGTCAACGGAATGGCCGGGAACCTGACCGCGCAGGTCCGCAACATCGCCCAGGTGACCACGGCGGTGGCCCAGGGTGACCTGTCCCAGAAGATCGACGTGGACGCGCGCGGGGAGATCCTGGAGCTGAAGAACACCATCAACACGATGGTCGACCAGCTCTCCGGATTCGCCGACCAGGTGACCCGGGTGGCCCGCGAGGTGGGCACCGAGGGCCGCCTGGGCGGTCAGGCGCAGGTGCCCGGCGTGGCCGGTGTGTGGCGGGACCTGACCGACTCCGTGAACGGCATGGCGGGGAACCTCACCGCGCAGGTCCGTAACATCGCGCAGGTCGCCACGGCGGTGGCCCGCGGTGACCTGTCCCAGAAGATCACCGTGGACGCGCGCGGGGAGATCCTGGAGCTGAAGAACACGCTGAACACGATGGTCGACCAGCTGTCGTCGTTCGCGGAGGAGGTCACCAGGGTCGCCCGCGAGGTGGGTACGGAGGGCCAGCTCGGCGGTCAGGCCGAGGTCCAGGGCGTCTCCGGTACGTGGAAGGACCTCACCCAGTCCGTGAACTTCATGGCGAACAACCTGACCATCCAGGTGCGCCAGATCGCCGAGGTCACGACCGCGGTCGCCAAGGGCGACCTGTCGAAGAAGATCACCGTCGACGCCAAGGGCGAGATCCTCGAGCTCGTCACGACCGTCAACACGATGGTCGACCAGCTGTCCAGCTTCGCCGAGCAGGTGACCCGGGTGGCCCGCGAGGTGGGCACCGAGGGCATCCTGGGCGGCCAGGCGCACGTTCCGGGTGTCACGGGCATCTGGAAGGACCTCAGCGGCAACGTGAACCTGATGGCCAAGAACCTGACCATGCAGGTGCGCAACATCTCCCAGGTCGCGGCGGCGGTCGCCAACGGCGACCTGACGCGGACGGTGACGATCGAGGCGCGCGGTGAGGTCGCGCAGCTCGCCGACACCTTCAACACCATGGTGAAGACGCTGAGTTCGTTCGCCGACCAGGTCACCAAGGTGGCCCGCGAGGTGGGTACGGACGGCATCCTGGGCGGCCAGGCGCATGTACCCGGTGTGGCCGGTACGTGGAAGGACCTCACCGAGTCCGTGAACCAGATGGCGTCCAACCTGACCGGCCAGGTGCGCAACATCGCCATGGTCACGACGGCGATCGCCAAGGGTGACCTGACGAAGAAGATCGACATCGACGCGCGGGGCGAGATCCTCGAGCTGAAGACGACGATCAACACGATGGTCGACCAGCTGTCGTCGTTCGCCGAGGAGGTCACCCGGGTCGCCCGTGAGGTGGGCACGGAGGGGCAGCTGGGCGGTCAGGCACGCGTGCGTGACGTGGACGGCACCTGGCGCGACCTCACCGAGTCCGTGAACGAGATGGCGGGAAACCTCACGCGGCAGGTGCGCGCCATCGCGCGCGTGGCCACCGCGGTGACCCGGGGCGACCTGAACCTGAAGATCGACGTCGACGCCTCCGGCGAGATCCAGGAACTGCAGGACTACATCAACAAGATGATCGCCAACCTGCGCGACACCACGATCGCCAACAAGGAGCAGGACTGGCTCAAGGGCAACCTGGCCCGCATCTCCGCGCTGATGCAGGGCCGCCGCGATCTGCAGGACGTGGCCTCGCTGATCATGAGCGAGCTGACGCCGGTGGTCTCCGCGCAGCACGGCGCGTTCTTCGTGGCGATGCCGCTCGTCGACGGCAAGGACCTGAGCGCCGAGAACGAGGACGCGTACGAACTGCGCATGCTCGGGTCGTACGGCTACTCGATGGGCTCCATGCCGACCTCCTTCAGGCCCGGTGAGGCGCTGATCGGGACGGCCGCCGAGGAGAAGCGCACGATCCTGGTGGAGAACGCGCCCAGCGGCTATCTGAAGATCTCCTCGGGCCTCGGCGAGGCGCCGCCGGCCCAGGTGATCGTCCTTCCGGTGCTGTTCGAGGGCAAGGTGCTCGGCATCATCGAGCTGGCCTCCTTCACGCCGTTCACGCAGATCCAGAAGGACTTCCTCAACCAGATCGCCGAGATGATCGCGACCAGCGTCAACACCATCTCCGTCAACACCAAGACCGAGCAGCTGCTGAAGCAGTCGCAGGAGCTGACCGAGCAGCTGCGTGAACGCTCGGCCGAGTTGGAGAACCGGCAGAAGGCCCTCCAGGCGTCCAACGCCGAACTGGAGGAGAAGGCCGAGCTGCTGGCCCGGCAGAACCGCGACATCGAGGTGAAGAACACCGAGATCGAGGAGGCGCGGCAGGTCCTGGAGGAGCGCGCCGAGCAGCTCGCGGTGTCGATGCGCTACAAGAGCGAGTTCCTCGCCAACATGTCGCACGAGCTGCGCACCCCGCTCAACTCGCTGCTGATCCTGGCCAAGCTGCTCGCCGACAACGCGGACGCCAACCTCACGCCCAAGCAGGTCGAGTTCGCCGAGACGATCCACGGCGCCGGCTCCGACCTGCTCCAGCTGATCAACGACATCCTCGACCTGTCGAAGGTCGAGGCGGGCAAGATGGACGTCTCCCCGACGCGCATCGCGCTCGTCCAGCTCGTCGACTACGTGGAGGCCACCTTCCGGCCGCTCACGGCGGAGAAGGGCCTGGACCTGTCCGTACGGGTCTCCCCGGAGCTGCCCGCCACCCTGCACACCGACGAACAGCGCCTCCTGCAGGTACTGCGCAACCTGCTGTCCAACGCGGTGAAGTTCACCGACTCCGGCTCGGTCGAGCTGGTGATCCGGCCGGCCGGAGCGGACGTGCCCATGGCGATCCGGGAGCAGCTGCTGGAGGCCGGTTCGCTCACCGACCCGGACGCCGGTCTGATCGCGTTCTCGGTCACCGACACCGGCATCGGGATCGCGGCCAGCAAGATGCGGGTGATCTTCGAGGCGTTCAAGCAGGCCGACGGCACGACCAGCCGCAAGTACGGCGGTACGGGCCTGGGGCTGTCGATCTCGCGGGAGATCGCCCAGCTGCTCGGCGGTGAGATCCACGCGCAGAGCGAGCCGGGACGCGGCTCGACGTTCACGCTGTATTTGCCGATGCACCCCAGCGAACTGCCTCCCCAGGGCTATCAGCAGCCCGTGGCGGCCCTCGGGGCCAGCGACCTGGTGGCCGCCTCGGACCTGTCCCAGCTGTCCGAGGCGGAGATCGAGACGCCGGCCGAGGTCAGGTCGTACCAGCAGGCGCAGAACGGCGCCGCGGCGCTCTTCAGGCGCCGCCGCAGGAACGGCCTCGACGGCGACCACCGATTCGCCGGGCAGGAGCAGTGGGGGGGCGCCGAGCAGGGTGCCGCTCCGCAGCCACACCGGGGCATCCGCTTCGGTGGCCAGAAAGTGCTCATCGTGGACGACGACATCCGTAACGTGTTCGCGCTGACCAGCGTCCTGGAGCAGCACGGCCTCTCGGTGCTGTACGCCGAGAACGGCCGTGAGGGCATCGAGGTGCTGGAACAGCACGACGACGTGGCGGTCGTCCTGATGGACATCATGATGCCGGAGATGGACGGTTACGCGACCACGACGGCGATCCGCAGGATGCCGCAGTTCGCGGGGCTGCCGATCATCGCGTTGACCGCGAAGGCGATGAAGGGCGACCGTGAGAAGGCCATCGAGTCCGGTGCCTCCGACTACGTCACCAAGCCGGTCGACCCCGACCACCTGCTGGCGGTGATGGAGCAATGGATGCGAGGGGAGTGAGGAGGACCATCGATGTTCACGCGGAGTTGCTGACTCAGTGTGGCCGACGCCGTGTAGAAGTACGGGATACGGGGAACCTTCTGGTCTCCCGCTACGTTTCTGCTACGTGCACAGTGACATCACGGTGACAGGGTGTGGCGACAGGCGGGGTGCGGCTACGATGACCGGCACAAGGACGGGCGGCGAAAGGGAGTCGTCCCCAGGGGCGGCGCCCGGTGCACAGCCGGGGCGAGGAGGGCGGGCCATGGTGCAGAAGGCCAAGATCCTCCTGGTCGATGACCGGCCGGAGAATCTGCTGGCGCTGGAGGCCATCCTCTCTGCGCTCGATCAGACACTGGTGCGGGCATCGTCCGGGGAGGAAGCGCTCAAAGCACTGCTCACGGACGACTTCGCGGTCATTCTGCTGGACGTCCAGATGCCGGGCATGGACGGTTTCGAGACCGCCGCCCACATCAAGCGGCGCGAGCGGACCCGGGACATCCCGATCATCTTCCTCACCGCGATCAACCACGGCCCGCACCACACCTTCCGCGGTTACGCGGCCGGCGCGGTCGACTACATCTCCAAGCCGTTCGACCCGTGGGTGCTGCGCGCGAAGGTCTCGGTGTTCGTCGAGCTCTATATGAAGAACTGCCAGCTGAGGGAGCAGGCGGCGCTGCTGCGGCTCCAGTTGGAGGGCGGCGGCAAGGCCACGGTCGGTGACGGCAAGGAGCCGGCCTCCCTGCTCGCAGAGCTGTCCGCGCGGCTCGCGGCGGTCGAGGAGCAGGCCGAGGCACTGTCCAAGCAGCTCGACGACGAGTCGGCGGACGCGGCCGCGGTGGCCACGGCGGCCCATCTCGAACGCAAACTCACCGGGCTGCGGCGGGCGCTTGACGCGCTGGAGCCGGGCACCGGGAGCGCGCCGTCGGTGACCTCGCAGAACTGACCTTCATCCAGAGGACAGTTGCGGGACAACCCCGGATGAGGACGCGTCAGTTCCACGTTCACTCAAAGGCGACACGAACGGGTGAAGCCGTGGGCACGCGTGTCCGTCGTCGCCTCCACCGGTAACCTCACACCTATGGCCTCACGTCCCTCCGCTGCCAAGAAGCAGCCCGCGAAGAAGGCGGCGGCTCCGGCGAAGAAGGCCGCCGCGAAAAGGGCCCCGGCGAAGAAGGCGCCCGCCAGGAAGGCCGCGGCGAAGAAGGCGGCGCCGCCGAAGCCGGCGCCGAACCCGACCGGCGGCCTCTACCGGCTCGTCCGCGCCCTCTGGCTCGGCGTCGCGCACGCCGTGGGCGCCGTCTTCCGCGGCATAGGGAACGGCGCGAAGAACCTCGACCCCGCACATCGCAAGGACGGCGTGGCTCTGCTCCTGCTCGGCATCGCACTGATCGTGGCCGCGGGCACCTGGGCCGATCTGCGTGGCCCCGTCGGCGACCTCGTCGAGATCCTGGTGACCGGCGCCTTCGGCCGGCTCGACCTGCTGGTGCCGATACTGCTCGCGGTGATCGCGGTGCGGTTCATCCGGCACCCCGAGAAGCCCGAGGCCAACGGCCGCATCGTGATCGGCCTGTCCGCGCTCGTCATCGGCGTGCTCGGCCAGGTCCACATCGCCTGCGGCTCGCCCGCCCGCAGCGACGGCATGCAGGCCATAAGGGACGCCGGCGGCCTCATCGGCTGGGGAGCGGCGACTCCGCTGACGTACGCCATGGGCGACGTGCTGGCCGTACCGCTGCTGGTGCTGCTGACGATCTTCGGGCTGCTGGTGGTCACGGCGACCCCCGTCAACGCGATTCCGCAGCGGCTGCGGCTGCTCGGTGTGAAGCTCGGGATCCTCGACGACCCGCACGAGGACGAGTACAGCGAGGACGACCAGCGCTACGACGAGCAGTGGCGCGAGACGCTGCCTCCGCGCGCGCGGAAGCGTGGCTCGGCCCCGGAGGCGTACGACCCCGACAGGGCGGAGCAGGAGGCCCTCTCCAAGCGTCGTGGCCGCCCCCGGCGCTCCGCCGTGCCCCAGCCCGACATGGGACGCCCCATGGACGCCGTGGACGTCGCGGCGGCCGCCGCGGCCGCGCTCGACGGCGCCGTCCTGCACGGGATGCCGCCCTCGCCGATCGTCGCGGACCTCACCCAGGGGGTCAGCGTCGGCGACCGCGAGGAGGCGACGCCCACGCCGACGCCCACTCCGACACCCGTGCCGGCCGCGCGGCCCAAGCAGGAGAAGCTGAAGGTCGAGGTCGCCGACCTCACCAAACCGGCGCCCGAGGCGCCCAGCGAACTGCCCGCGCGCGCGGAGCAGCTCCAGTTGTCCGGCGACATCACCTACGCGCTGCCCTCGCTCGACCTCCTCACGCGCGGGGGGCCAGGCAAGGCGCGCAGCGCCGCCAACGACGCCGTGGTCGCCTCGCTCACCAACGTCTTCACCGAGTTCAAGGTCGACGCCGCCGTCACCGGCTTCACGCGCGGGCCGACGGTCACACGCTACGAGGTCGAACTCGGCCCCGCCGTGAAGGTCGAGCGGATCACCGCGCTGACCAAGAACATCGCGTACGCCGTCGCCAGCCCCGACGTGCGGATCATCAGCCCGATCCCCGGCAAGTCCGCGGTCGGCATCGAGATCCCCAACACCGACCGGGAGATGGTCAACCTCGGCGACGTCCTGCGTCTCGCGGCCGCCGCCGAGGACGACCACCCGATGCTGGTCGCACTCGGCAAGGACGTCGAGGGCGGCTACGTGATGGCCAACCTCGCGAAGATGCCGCACGTCCTCGTCGCCGGAGCCACCGGTTCCGGCAAGTCGTCGTGCATCAACTGCCTGATCACGTCGGTCATGGTCCGGGCGACTCCCGAGGACGTCCGCATGGTCCTCGTCGACCCCAAGCGCGTCGAACTGACCGCCTATGAAGGCATCCCGCACCTGATCACACCGATCATCACCAACCCGAAGCGGGCCGCCGAGGCCCTCCAGTGGGTCGTACGCGAGATGGACCTGCGCTACGACGACCTCGCGGCGTACGGCTACCGGCACATCGACGACTTCAACGAGGCCGTCCGCAACGGCAAGGTGAAGTCCCCGGAGGGCAGCGAGCGGGAGCTTCAGCCCTACCCGTACCTGCTGGTGATCGTCGACGAGCTCGCCGACCTGATGATGGTCGCCCCGCGCGACGTCGAGGACGCCATCGTGCGCATCACGCAGCTCGCGCGCGCGGCCGGCATCCACCTGGTGCTCGCCACGCAGCGGCCGTCGGTCGATGTCGTCACCGGCCTGATCAAGGCGAACGTGCCCTCGCGGCTCGCCTTCGCCACCTCCTCGCTCGCCGACAGCCGCGTCATCCTCGACCAGCCCGGCGCCGAGAAGCTGATCGGCAAGGGCGACGGGCTCTTCCTGCCGATGGGGGCCAGCAAGCCCACCCGTATGCAGGGCGCGTTCGTGACTGAGGACGAGGTCGCGGCGATCGTCCAGCACTGCAAGGACCAGATGGCGCCCGTCTTCCGGGACGACGTCACCGTGGGCACCAAGCAGAAGAAGGAGATCGACGAGGAGATCGGCGACGACCTCGACCTGCTCTGCCAGGCGGCCGAGCTGGTGGTCTCCACCCAGTTCGGGTCGACGTCCATGCTCCAGCGCAAGCTGCGTGTCGGCTTCGCCAAGGCCGGGCGGCTGATGGACCTCATGGAGTCGCGGGGGATCGTCGGACCGAGCGAGGGCTCGAAGGCCCGTGACGTTCTTGTGAAGCCCGACGAACTGGACGGCGTGCTCGCGGTGATCCGCGGGGAGGCTTGAGAGAAGACCCGAACGGGCGCGGCCGCCGATGTCTGATCGTGACTCACCCGTAAGGGATCATTGAGCAACCGTTTCCCTTCGGCGTACGTCAAGTTGAGGGAAGCGACAAGCGCGTGCCCCACCATCGGCGTGTCCGGCCATACCGATGGGCTAACAAGCTCTACCGCCCGGTTGCCCCACCCTTTCGCACCCCCCATAGACTGAACCTCCAGCACAGGTGGCTTAAACGCTCGAAAGGCGCCCCCGTGTCCATCGGCAACTCCCCTGAAGACGAGCGTCCGTTCGAAGACGATCGCGAGCAAGCCCTGTCCGTCGGCCGCGCCCTCAAACAGGCGCGGATCGATGCCGGGCTGACCGTCGACGACATCAGCAACGCCACCCGGGTCCGCATCGCCATCGTGCACGCCATCGAGGCGGACGACTTCGCCCCCTGCGGCGGGGACGTCTACGCGCGCGGGCACATCCGGACCCTGGCCAAGGCCGTCCACCTCGATCCGGCCCCACTGCTGGCGCAGTACGACGCCGACCACGGCGGCCGTCCCGCCCCGACCCCGGCGGCGCCGCTCTTCGAGGCGGAACGCATCCGTCCCGAACGGCGCGGGCCGAACTGGACCGCGGCGATGGTCGCCGCGATCGTCGCCGTGGTCGGCTTCGTCGGGTTCACCGCCTTCAAGGGCGGCGACGACAGTGGTGCCAAGACCCAGGTCGCCGAAGGGTCCACGCCCTCCGTCAGCAAGTCCGCCTCGCCCACGCCCAAGAACAACAAGCCCGCCACCCCGAAGTCCGACCCCTCCGACAGCGCCATCGCGGCCGCGCCGCAGGACAAGGTGACCGTCCAGGTCTCCGCCGCCGACGGACGCAGCTGGATCTCGGCCAAGGACCACAACGGCCGGCTTCTGTTCGACGGACTGCTCAAGCAGGGCGAGTCCAAGACCTTCCAGGACAGCGACAAGATCAACCTCGTCCTCGGGGACGCCGGAGCCATCCAGCTCTACGTCAACGGCAAGAAGATCGAGGACGACTTCCAGCCGGGCGCGGTCGAGCGCCTGACGTACACCAAGGGCGACCCCCAGGTCGGTTAACACCACGGTCGTTCCCACGGGGCTGGCGAAGATCGCCAGCCCCGTCGACATGGGCTGTCAGTGAGACAAAGTAGTCTTGAGCGCATGCCTGAACGCCGTACCGTCGCACTCGTCACCCTTGGCTGCGCCCGTAACGAGGTGGACTCGGAGGAGCTCGCAGGCCGCTTGGAGGCGGACGGCTGGGAGCTCGTGGAGGACGCCGAGGACGCGGACGTCGCCGTCGTCAACACCTGTGGCTTCGTCGAGGCCGCCAAGAAGGACTCCGTCGACGCCCTCCTGGAGGCCAACGACCTCAAGGGCCACGGGAGAACCCAGGCCGTCGTGGCGGTGGGCTGCATGGCCGAGCGGTACGGCAAGGAGCTCGCCGAGGCTCTCCCCGAGGCCGACGGCGTGCTCGGCTTCGACGACTACGCGGACATCTCCGACCGCCTGCAGACCATCCTCAACGGCGGCATCCACGCCTCCCACACCCCGCGCGACCGGCGCAAGCTGCTGCCCATCAGCCCCGCCGAGCGGCAGGAGTCGGCCGCCGAGGTCGCCCTGCCCGGGCACGGCCCCGTGGACCTCCCGGAGGGCCTCGCACCCGCCTCCGGCCCGCGCGCGCCCCTGCGCCGCCGTCTGGACGGCTCCCCGGTCGCCTCGGTGAAGCTCGCCTCGGGCTGCGACCGGCGCTGCTCCTTCTGCGCCATCCCGTCCTTCCGCGGCTCCTTCATCTCCCGCCGCCCCAGCGACGTCCTGAACGAGACACGCTGGCTGGCCGAGCAGGGCGTCAAGGAGATCATGCTGGTCTCCGAGAACAACACCTCCTACGGCAAGGACCTCGGCGACATCCGTCTGCTGGAGTCGCTGCTGCCGGAGCTCGCCGAGGTCGACGGCATCGAGCGGGTGCGCGTCAGCTACCTCCAGCCCGCCGAGATGCGCCCCGGGCTGATCGACGTCCTGACCTCCACCCCGAAGGTCGCCCCGTACTTCGACCTCTCCTTCCAGCACTCAGCGCCCGACGTGCTGCGGTCGATGCGCCGCTTCGGCGACACCGACCGCTTCCTGGAGCTGCTCGACACCATCCGGACGAAGGCGCCCCAGGCGGGAGTGCGCTCCAACTTCATCGTCGGCTTCCCCGGCGAGAGCGAGGCCGACCTGGCGGAGCTGGAACGCTTCCTGAACGGCGCGCGGCTGGACGCCATCGGTGTCTTCGGGTACTCCGACGAGGAGGGCACCGAGGCGGCGACGTACGAGAACAAGCTGGACGAGGACGTCGTCGCCGAGCGACTGGCCCGTGTCTCCCGGCTTGCGGAGGAGCTTGTCTCCCAGCGCGCCGAGGAGCGCCTGGGCGAGAGCGTGCACGTGCTCGTGGAGTCCGTGGACGAGGAGGGCGTGTACGGCCGCGGGGCGCACCAGGCACCCGAGACCGACGGCCAGGTGCTGCTCACGAGCGGCGAGGGACTGAGCGTCGGCCGTATCGTCGAGGCCAAGGTGGTCGGTACGGAAGGTGTCGACCTGGTGGCCGAGCCGCTCACGGGCTCGCTCGCGTGTAGTGAGGAGGCGGGCAGATGACCGGAGTGCCGGCATCGGCGGCGAACGGCTCCTCCAAGGCGGGTGCTCCGAAGACCGACGGCACCGATGCCGAGGCGGCGGGCGGGACGAAGCCCGCGCGGGGCGGCAAGATCGCGGCCGCGGCCGTCGACCAGGCCAGCGTCTGGAACATCGCCAACCTGCTGACCATGCTCCGGCTGCTCCTGGTCCCCGCCTTCGTCGCTCTGATGCTGGCCGACGGCGGATACGACCCGGCCTGGCGCTCCGTCGCCTGGGCCGCCTTCGCCGTCGCCATGATCACCGACCTGTTCGACGGGCATCTGGCGCGCACCTACGACCTCGTCACCGACTTCGGGAAGATCGCCGACCCCATCGCCGACAAGGCGATCATGGGGGCGGCGCTGATCTGTCTCTCCTCGCTGGGCGACCTGCCGTGGTGGGTGACGATCGTCATCCTCGGCCGGGAACTGGGGATCACGCTCCTGCGTTTCCTTGTCATCCGGTACGGCGTCATCCCGGCCAGCCGCGGCGGCAAGCTGAAGACGCTCATCCAGGGCGTGGCCGTCGGGATGTACATCCTGGCACTGACGGGGTGGCTGGCCACCCTGAGGTTCTGGGTGATGGCCGTGGCGGTCGTGCTGACCGTGGTGACCGGGCTGGACTATGTGAGACAGGCCATTGTGCTGCGCAGGCGGGGAATCGCCGAGCGCCGGGCCGCGTTGGAGGAGGCGGAAGCGTGAGTTCCCCGGCCGCCGACGTGGTGCGACTACTGACCGTGAGGGGTGAGAGCCTCGCCGTCGCCGAGTCCCTCACCGGCGGGCTCGTTGCGGCGGATATCACAGCGGTACCCGGGGCGTCCAAGGCCTTCCGCGGTTCGGTGACCGCCTACGCCACCGAGCTCAAGCACCACCTGCTGGGCGTCGACGCCCCCCTGCTGGCCGCTCGCGGAGCGGTGGACGCGCAGGTCGCGAGCCAGATGGCGGCCGGCGTGCGCAAGGCGCTCGGCGCTGACTGGGGCATCGCGACGACCGGTGTCGCGGGCCCGGAGCCGCAGGACGGACAGCCCGTCGGGACGGTGTTCGTGGCCGTCGACGGGCCGTTCGCGACGGTTCCCGGTTCTGCCGGTGGCGGAAAAGTACTGGCCCTGCGGTTGAACGGCGACCGCGCGGAAATTCGTAGAGAGAGTGTACGGAGCGTACTCGCACTGCTCCTGAGGGAGCTCGCGGGCGAACACACTGGGAATGAGCGGGCACAGGATACGGAACAGAACGGGGGGTTTTGATGTTTGCAGCCCTGAGTGAACACGACATCGCTCCCCGCACGGCCGCGGCGCGAGGCGGTACGGTGGGGCGAGAAGGATGCGGCTACGCGGTCCGAGGAGGGAGCCACCGATGATTCTGCTCCGTCGCCTGCTGGGTGACGTGCTGCGTCGGCAGCGCCAACGCCAGGGCCGTACTCTGCGCGAAGTCTCCTCGTCCGCCCGAGTCTCACTCGGCTATCTCTCCGAGGTGGAGCGGGGGCAGAAGGAGGCTTCCTCCGAACTGCTCGCCGCCATCTGCGACGCGCTGGACGTACGGATGTCCGAGCTCATGCGAGAAGTGAGCGACGAACTCGCCCTCGCCGAGCTGGCCCAGTCTGCTGCGGCCACCGAGCCCGTCCCGGCACCGGTCCGTCCGATGCTGGGTTCCGTCTCGGTGACCGGTGTGCCACCGGAACGGGTGACCATCAAGGCGCCCGCGGAGGCGGTGGACGTGGTCGCCGCGTGACCCTCACGCGGGTGTAGACCGACGAGGCGCTGACCGGCACCGAAAAAGTGTGCGGGGCCCCGGCCGGGGCTTCTCCAGGGACACCTGGAGAGGTGCGGTCGGGGTTTTCGTGCTGTTCGGGGTCTTCTTCCTCCGTGACCCGGGCCCGGGGCCCGCTACCGCCGTGCCGGTCCGTTTGCCGGGGTGGCGAGGGGCGGTCAAGGTGGAGGCCTGTGGCGCGTTGTCGCAGCGCACGCCCGGGACTGTGGCTCCCCATGGTGAGCAGTGCGCCCCTGTGCCGTTGGTGCGCCCTCCCCGTCGGTGGCGGCGGCGGTCTAGCTTCGGGGCTGGAGGTGGTCCATGGCACGGCCGGCAGCGCGCTGGGGGGCGCTTCTCGGGTTCGGGGCGCTGTGGTGGTGGGCCGTGCTGCGGCTCGCCTTCACGCCCGGTGCCGGAGTGCTGGAGGGGGCGGTGGCAGCAGGCGGGTGGGGGCTCAGCCTGCTGCCGGTGCACTGTGTGCCGAAGGCCCGGGCGGAGGGGGCCCTCGGGGCGGGGCGGTGGCGGGCGGCCTGGCGGGCGGTGACCCGCGCTACCAGGGCATCGCCACTCCTCCGTTCGGACGCAGGATCTGGCCCGTGACGAAGGACGAGGCATCGCAGGCCAGGTAGAGCACGGCGTGGGCGACGTCCTCCGGTTCGCCGACCCGGGCCAGCGGGGACAGCCGGGCCATCATCGCCTCGGTCTGCGCCTGCGCCTCGGCCTCGTGCCGGTCGGTCATGGGCGTACGGGTCCACCCCGGCGCGACCGCGTTGACCCGGATGCCGTGCCGGCCGACCTCGCTCGCCAGGGTCCTGGTGAGCTGGACGACGGCGGCCTTGGCGACGCCGTAGCACAGCAGCCCCGGTCGGCCGGTGTCGACGGCGCCGGACGCCATGGTGACGATGCTGCCGCGCACCTTTCGGGCGAGCATCGCGCGGGCCGCCTCCTGGCAGGCGTACAGGACGCCCTTGAAGTTGACGTCCAGCACCCGGTCGAGGTCCTCGTCGCGGGTCTCCAGGACCGGGCTGCTGTGCATGATCCCGGCGATCGCCGCCATGATGTCCAGGCGCTCGCAGGAGGCGACGGCCCGGCCCAGCTGCTCCCGGTCGGTGACGTCGAGGTGGTGGGTGTGCGCGGTGCCGCCCGCGTCCTTGACCAGGGTGGCCGTCTCGTGCAGGCCCTGTGCGTCGCGGTCGGCGCAGTGGACCGTGGCGCCGGCTTCGGCGAGCAGCACGGCCGAGGCGCGGCCGATGCCGCCGGCGGCCCCGGTGACGAATGCGGTGCGTCCGGTGAGGTCGTACGCCTTGACGGGCATGAAGGGACGGTACGAGGGTTTCTGACGGGTCGTCAATTAGTCGTACGGCGTGGAGTTCCTCGGGGTGCGGCGGTGCTCGGCGCCGGTCCCGTCTGGCAGCGCGGGCACCAGTAGGTGGGGCGCTCGCGGGAGCCGTCGCCCTGGTCGGCCACGCGGATCGAGGTGCGGCAGCGCAGACACGGGCGCGGGGCGCGGCCGTACACGAACAGATCCTGACCGCGCCGGCCGGTCGTGCTGCGGACCGGGCGGTCGCGGTTGGCCTCCAGAAGCCTCTTGGCGAACTCCGGCAGCTTGGCGGCGCGCTCGGCGGGCAGGGCACCGACGGGGAGCCAGGGGGTGACGCCGAGCAGGAAGCACAGCTCGCTCTTGTAGACGTTGCCGATGCCGGCGAGATTGCGCTGGTCGAGCAGGGCCTCGCCGAGGGGGCGCGCCGGGTCGGCGAGCAGGTTGGCGAGCGCCTGCTCGGGGTTCCAGTCCGGGCCGAGGAGGTCGGGGCCGAGGTGGCCGACGACGCGCTGTTCGTCCGAGGTGCGCATGAGCTCCAGGACGGGGAGGCGGTAGCCGACGGCCGTGCGGTCCTCGTTGCCGAGGATCACGCGGATCTGGTGGGACGGGCCGCCGGTCCAGCGTCGGCCGTTGGCGAACACCTTCCAGGAGCCGTCCATCTTCAGGTGGGAGTGGAGGGTCAGCCCGCCCTCGACACGGGTCAGGAGGTGCTTGCCGCGCGGGGTGACGTCAAGGACCGTACGGCCCGTGAGGTCCGCCGTGGCGTACTTCGGCACCCGGAGGTCGCTGCGGGTCAGCACCGTGCCCGCGAGGGCGCCGTGCAGGCGTCTCGCGGTCTGCCAGACCGTGTCTCCTTCGGGCATGGGTCAAGAGTGGCACGAGGCGGTGGGCCGGCGCGGTGCGCTGGTCACGCCCGCAGCCGCAGCCCACGGGGCGTCGCGATGAAGCCCGCTCCTTCCAGGAGGGCGCCGATGGGGGAGGTGAGGGCTGAGGCGCCGTTCACCCGTTCGACCGTGACCGTGCCGAGGGAACCCGCGCGGGCGGCCGCGGCGAGGGCTTCGGCGGCCGTCCGCAGCCGGGGGTCGTCGGTCGCTGTGCCGTCCGGTTCCGCGGGCCAGGCCAGCAAGGTCTTGCCGCCACGCTCCATGTAGAGGGTCAGCTCACCGTCGACGAGCACGACGAGGGAGCCCGCCTTGCGGCCCGGCTTGTGACCCGCGCCGGTCGGGGGCTCCGGCCAGGGAAGGGCGGCGCCGTAGGCGTTGGCCGGGTCGGCGGCGGCCAGGACCACGGCCCGGTTGTCAGGCGTGCGGCGCCGGTTGGGGAGGGCGGCGCCGTACGAGTCGTAGGAACCGAAGGGGGAGACTGAGCCGCCGCGCGGGCCGCCCGCTCCTGGGGACGAGAAGTCGCGGGGGAAGTCACGTGGGGAGACGTATTCGTCCCTCGACGGGGTGCGCGGGACGCCGAAGTCGTCGTCGAGGCCGGGACGGCTTGCGTCAGCCCGACCGCCGCTCGGGGCGGCGCCGTCCGCGTTGTCGAAGGCGTCCGTCCAGTCGAAGGAGTCGGGGAAGTCGGCACCGTAGGGCGTGTGGCCGAGCGGGGTGTCACCGTCGGCCGCGCGGTCGCCCGGCGGGGTGAAGGCGTGGGGGGAGCCGAAGGCGCTGTCTCCAGGGGTGCTGTCGGTCGGCGGCTGGGGCAGGGCTTCGCCCCGGTCGCGGGCGTTGGACACCGCGCGGAGGCGGTCCACCGCGCCGTCCATCGCGAACTGGGCGGCGCCGAGCCCCTCCACCACATAGCCGCGCCGGGCCTGGCCGCTCTCCTCGAACGCCGACAGGATGCGGTACGTCGCCGAGAAGCCGCCCTCGACGCCCTCGGCGGCGACGGCCCCCCGGGTGACCACGCCGTGCCGGTCGAGGAGGGCGCGGGCGAGCGCGTGCGCACGGACCGTCGTGTCGGCCTCGCGGGACGGGAGCAGGGACCAGCGGCCGGCGACCGTGGGCGGGCCGCTACGGGAGGCGGGACGGGCGGCCGCCGTGAGGGAGCCGTAGCGGCCGCGCGGGACCGCTCGCTTGGCGCGGTGGGCCGTCGAGCCCGCCGTGCGGCCCGATCCGAGCAGGGACCGCATGGGGGTGAGGGTGTCGTTCGTCAGCCGGCCGGACCAGGCCAGGTCCCAGACGGCGTCGGCCAGTTGGGGATCGGTGACGTCGGGGTGCGTGGTCGCGCGGACCTGGTCGGCGATCTGGCGGAAGAACAGGCCGTAGCCGCCGGAGAGGGCGGTCAGGACGGACTCGTGCAGCGCCGTCAGCTCCAGGGGGTGCGGCGGGGGCAGGAGCAGAGGGGCCGCGTCGGCCAGGTAGAGGGAGACCCAGCCGTCCTTGCCCGGGAGGGCGCCCGCGCCGGCCCAGACGATCTCACCGGCCGCGGTGAGCTCGTCCAGCATCGCCGGGGTGTAGTTCGTGACGCGGGACGGCAGGACCAGCTTCTCCAGGGCCGAGGCGGGCACGGACGCGCCCTGCAACTGCTCGACCGCCCGCACCAGTCCGTCGATGCCGCGCAGCGCGTGCCCCTTGCCGATGTGTTGCCACTGGGGGAGGAACTGGGCGAGGGCCTGCGGAGCCACCGGTTCGAGTTCGTGGCGAAGGGCGGCCAGGGAGCGGCGGCGCAGCCTGCGCAGCACGGCCGCGTCACACCACTCCTGGCCGATGCCCGCCGGATGGAACTCGCCCTGTACGACACGGCCGCCCGCGGCGAGCCGCTGCAGGGCGCCTTCCGTGACCGCCACGCCCAGGCCGAAACGGGCCGCGGCCGTGGCCGACGTGAAGGGGCCGTGAGTGCGGGCGTAGCGGGCGAGGAGATCGCCCAGCGGGTCCTTGACCGGTTCCATGAAGGCTTCCGGCACACCGACCGGCAGGGCCGTGCCGAGCGCGTCGCGCAGCCGGCCCGCGTCCTCGATCGCCGCCCAGTGCTCGCCGCCGCCGATACGCACCCGGATCACGCGGCGGGCACCGGCCAGCTCCTGGGCCCACTGCGGCTCCGCGCCGCGCTCGGCCAGCTCGGCGTCGGTCAGCGGGCCGAGGAGGCGCAGGACGTCGGCGACGCCCTCGGCGTCCTTCACCCGCCGGTCCTCGGTAAGCCATTGCAGCTCCCGCTCCAGCTCGGTGAGCACCTCGGCGTCGAGGAGTTCGCGCAGCTCCGCCTGGCCCAGCAGCTCGGCCAGCAGCCTTGAATCCAGCGACAGGGCGGCGGCACGGCGCTCGGCGAGCGGAGAGTCCCCTTCGTAGAGGAACTGGGCCACGTACCCGAACAGGAGCGAGCGGGCGAAGGGGGACGGCTCGGGAGTGGTGACCTCGACCAGTCGCACCTTGCGGGACTCCAGGTCGCCCATCAGCTCCACGAGACCGGGGACGTCGAAGACGTCCTGCAGGCACTCGCGGACGGCCTCCAGGACGATCGGGAACGAGCCGAACTCGCTGGCGACCTCCAGCAGTTGGGCGGCACGCTGGCGCTGCTGCCACAGCGGGGTGCGCTTGCCGGGGTTGCGCTTGGGCAGAAGCAGCGCGCGGGCGGCGCACTCGCGGAAGCGCGAGGCGAACAAGGCCGAGCCGCCCACTTGATCGGTGACGATCTGGTCGACATCGCCCTTGTCGAAGACGACGTCCGCCGCGCCGACCGGTGCCTGTTCCGCGTCGTACTCCGTGCCCGCCTTCATGGGCTCCTGGTCGAGCAGGTCCAGGCCCATCAGATCGGCGTCCGGCAGGCGCAGCACGATGCCGTCGTCGGCGTGCATCACCTGGGCGTCCATGCCGTAGCGCTCGGAGAGCTTGGCGCCGAGGGCGAGCGCCCACGGGGCGTGGACCTGGGCGCCGAAGGGGGAGTGGACGACGACCCGCCAGTCACCCAGCTCGTCACGGAAGCGCTCGACGACGATCGTCCGGTCGTCCGGGACATGACCGCAGGCCTCGCGCTGCTCGTCCAGGTACGACAGGACGTTGTCGGCGGCCCAGGCGTCCAGGCCCGCCGCGAGGAGGCGCAGCCGGGCGTCCTCCTTGGGCAGCGAACCCACCTCGCGCAGGAACTGGCCCACCGCACGGCCCAGTTCGAGCGGCCGACCGAGCTGGTCGCCCTTCCAGAAGGGGAGCCGGCCCGGCACTCCCGGCGCGGGGGAGACCAGGACGCGGTCGCGCGTGATGTCCTCGATGCGCCAGGAGCTGGTGCCCAGCGTGAAGACGTCGCCCACCCGGGACTCGTAGACCATCTCCTCGTCCAGCTCGCCGACCCGGCCGCCGCCCTTCTTCGGGTCGGACCCGGCGAGGAAGACACCGAACAGCCCGCGGTCCGGGATCGTGCCTCCGGAGGTGACGGCGAGGCGCTGGGCACCGGGGCGGCCGGTGACCGTCCCGGTGACGCGGTCCCAGACCACACGCGGGCGCAGCTCGGCGAACGCGTCCGACGGGTAGCGGCCGGCGAGCATGTCCAGTGTCGCCGTGAAGGCCGACTCCGGGAGCGAGGCGAAGGGGGCCGCCCGGCGGACCATGGCGAGCAGGTCGTCGACCTGCCAGGTGTCCAATGCGGTCATGGCCACCAGCTGCTGGGCCAGGACGTCCAGGGGGTTGGCGGGGACCTTCAGGGACTCGATGGAACCGGTGCGCATGCGCTCGGTGACCACGGCCGCCTGGACGAGGTCGCCGCGGTACTTCGGGAAGACGACACCCGTGGAGACCGCGCCGACCTGGTGGCCCGCCCGTCCCACGCGCTGGAGGCCGGAGGCCACAGAAGGGGGTGATTCGACCTGGACGACGAGGTCGACCGCGCCCATGTCGATGCCGAGTTCGAGGCTGGAGGTCGCCACCACGGCAGGGAGGCGGCCCGCCTTGAGGTCCTCCTCGACCAGGGCCCGCTGCTCCTTGGAGACCGAGCCGTGGTGGGCGCGCGCGATGACCGGCGGGGCCCCCTGGGCCGCGCCCGAGCCGCCCATGAGCTCGGCCGGGGCGTGGTGCTCGTCCAGGGGTTCGCCGGTGGCGCGCTCGTACGCGATCTCGTTGAGCCGGTTGCACAGGCGTTCCGCGAGACGGCGGGAGTTCGCGAACACGATCGTCGAGCGGTGGCCCTGGACCAGGTCGGTGATCCGCTCCTCGACATGCGGCCAGATGGAGGGGCGCTCCTGGCCTTCCGAGCCGTCGGCGACCGGGGAGCCGCCCAGCTCGCCGAGGTCCTCCACGGGGACGACCACCGAGAGGTCGAACTCCTTGCCGGACTTCGGCTGGACGATCTCCACCTTGCGGCGCGGCGAGAGGTACCGGGCGACCTCGTCGACCGGGCGGACGGTCGCCGAGAGGCCGATGCGGCGGGCCGGCTTCGGCAGGAGCTCGTCGAGGCGCTCCAGGGAGAGGGCGAGATGGGCGCCGCGCTTGGTGCCGGCCACCGCGTGCACCTCGTCGAGGATCACCGTCTCGATGCCGGTCAGCGCGTCGCGGGTCGCCGACGTCAGCATCAGGAACAGGGACTCCGGGGTGGTGATCAGGATGTCCGGCGGGCGGGTGGACAGGGCGCGGCGCTCCGCGGGCGGGGTGTCGCCGGAGCGGATGCCGACCTTGACCTCGGGCTCGGGCAGGCCCAGCCGGACGGACTCCTGGCGGATGCCCGTCAGGGGGCTGCGGAGGTTGCGCTCCACGTCGACCGCGAGGGCCTTGAGAGGCGAGACGTACAGCACCCGGCAGCGCTTCCTCGGGTCCGCCGGCGGGGGCGTCGAGGCCAGCTGATCCAGGGCTGCGAGAAACGCGGCGAGGGTCTTGCCGGAACCGGTGGGGGCGACCACCAGCACGTCCGAGCCCTCTCTGATGGCGTTCCACGCGCCCGCCTGGGCCGCCGTGGGCGCGGAGAAGGCCCCCGTGAACCAGCCGCGGGTCGCGGGGGAGAAGCCGTCCAGGGCTCGGTGTGCGGAGCTGACCATGCGTCCATCCTGCACCCGGCCACTGACAATGGCGCTGACCTGCGGGTTCGCGCCGTGGGGTGGCGGGTGGGGGCGTTTCGGTCGGCGGTCGGCGGTGGTCGGGGGCTGCGCGACCCGGGCCTCGCGGTGTGGCGCCGTTGATCGAGGGCTCTCGCGGTGTGGCCGTGTGGTAGAGGCCCCCGGTGCTGGGACCCCGACTGGAGGAGCTGGCCGGCCAACTGGGCCCGACCCAGGCCGCCGTCCGCAGGCGGGCCGTGGCGGGTCATCCAGGGCCGTCACGGGTCGTAATGGGTTCGCCAGGCTTCGTCGGTCTCGCTGAGAATGGGGGTGTGGCGGGTTCGGGCAGTGAGGTGGCACGGCACTGGCGGTATGCGGAGTTGCCGGGAGTCGACCTGCTGCGGGCCCGGTACATCCGCAAGGCGTTCGTGCGGCACACCCACGAACACTTCGTGATCGCGGCCATCGCGGACGGGGTCGAGGTCTTCCACCACCGCGGGGCCGATCAGTACGCGGGCGCGGGGACACTCGCCCTGGTCAATCCCGACACACCGCACACCGGACGGGCTGGGGTGCCGGAGGGATGGCGGTACGGCGCCGTCTATCCGTCGCCGGAGGTGGTCGCGGAGATCGCCGCCGAGACCACGACCCTGCGCGGGACGCCGGGGTTCGTCAGTCCGGTGCTCGACGACCCCTATGCCGTAGGGCTGGTGCACCAGGTGCTGCGGGCCGCGGACGAAGGGAACGCGTTGGCCGCCGACACCCTGTTGAGGGTGGCCGTGACCAGGTTGCTGCGGCTCAACGGCGGTCCCCTGCCACAGCGGGCGGTGCGGACGGCGGGCAGCCGGATCGCCTCACGCGCGCGTGCCGTGCTGGAGGAGCGGATGGCCGGGCCGCCGACCCTGGAGGGGCTCGCGGCTGATCTCGGGACCAGTCCGTTCGCGCTGCTGCGGGCGTTCCGGGACGCGTACGGGATGCCGCCCCACGCCTGGTTGACCGACGCCCGGGTGCGGAGGGCGCGGCGGCTGCTGGACGCAGGTACGCCGCCCTCGGAGGCGGCCGTCGCCGTGGGATTCACCGATCAACCGCATCTGAACAGGCACTTCGCCCGGATCGTGGGAGTGCCTCCGGGGGCCTACCAGCGGGAGCGCAAGAACGTACAAGACGCTCCGCGCGGGCTGCTCGTACCGTCGGAGGGGTGGCAGAACAGACCGCTTTCGCAGACGTCCGGGGCGAGGACAAGCCCGACGCCGCCGTCGTCCGGGACGCCCTCGGAGTCGGGGTCGCCGTAGGACTGTCCGGCTTCGCCTTCGGGGTGACCGCGGCCGGCAGCGGGGTCACGGTGTTGCAGGCCTGTGTGCTCAGCCTCCTGGTGTTCACCGGGGCGTCCCAGTTCGCGCTCGTGGGCGCGCTCGCGGCGGGTGGCAATCCGCTCACGGCCGCCGCCGGCGCCTTTTTCCTGGGGGTCCGCAACGCCTTCTACGGGCTGCGTCTCTCGCAGTTGCTGGCCCTCCCGCGCGCGGTACGGCCGTTCGCCGCCCAGTGGGTCATCGACGAGACGACCGCCGTGGCGCTCGCGCAGCCGACGCGGCGCAGTGCCCGGATCGGGTTCACGGTCACCGGGCTGAGTCTGTACCTGCTGTGGAACCTGACCACTCTGCTCGGCGCACTCGGTGCCCAGGCCATCGGGGACACGGACGCGTGGGGACTCGACGCCGCCGGGCCCGCCGTGTTCCTGGCGCTGCTCGCGCCGATGCTCAGGACCACCACCGAGCGTGCCGTCGCGGGCCTCGCCGTCCTGCTGGGGCTCGGCCTGCTGCCGGTACTGCCCGCCGGCGCACCCGTCCTGGTGGCCGCGCTCGCCGCCCCTGCCGTGCTCTTCCTGGAGGGACGGCGCAAGGGGGCTCCACGCGACGCCGCCCATGACGACCACACGGAGGAGGAGAGCCGTTGAACACCTGGATCGCGATCGGTGCCACCGCGCTCGGTTGTTACGCCGTCAAGCTCATCGGCCTGCTCGTGCCCGCCGGCACCCTGGAGCGCCCGCTCGTGCGGCGGCTGGCGGCGCTGTTGCCGGTGGCTCTCCTGGCCGCGCTGACCGCTCAGCAGACGTTCGCCGACGGACACCGCCTGGTGCTCGACGCGCGGCTGGCGGGGATCGCCGCGGCCGCCGTCGCGCTGGTGCTGCGGGCGCCGTTCCTGCTCGTCGTGGCGGCGGCCGTGATCGTCACCGCCGGTGTGCGGGCCATGGGCGGGTGATCTCACCGAGGCGGGGTCAGCCGATGACGCGACCGTGCGCCCTGAGGGTGCGCAGTGCCTCGATCGTCACCATGGGGCGTGCCTCCAGCGTGGTGCCCGGCGCCCACTGGCGCCAGCGGACCGGCCAGCCGCCGTCCTCCTGCTGGGCGTCGGCGAGGAAGTCCAGGGAGCGTGCCATCTCGTCGTCGGTGAACCACGCGCGCGCCAGTGAGCTCGGTGTCTTCGCGTAGTCGTGTGGGAAATGATGCTCGCCGGGGGCGTAGCCGGGCGCCACGGGATACCCGGCGAGGTCGCCCGGATCCAGCGCGGCGAGCCGGTGTTCGCGCACCAGACGGCCGAGACGGTCGGCTGCCGCCTCCGCGCGCGGGCGGTCGGGAGCGGAGTCCAGGAAGGCCACGGCGGCCTCGATCTCGTACGGGTGCGACTCCCCCAGGGAGTCGATCGCCTGCCAGCAGTAGTCCGTGGCCCGGAACAGCCAGGCGTGCCACACCTCGTTGCGGTGCAGCAGGCCCACCACCGGCCCGGTGGCGAGCAGTTCGCTCGGCGGGTCGTCCACGATCGGCATGAACGGGGCCGCCGGATAGCCGCGCTGGCTGGGATGGATCGCCGGGAGCGCCCCGTCCTTGGTGGAGACGGAGGTCAGATAACGGCACACCCGCTCCACCCGCTGTCCGCCGCAGCGCCCGATGGCGTCCAGGACCCGTAGCGCGTGCCCGGTGTGCAGCGGCTGGCTGACCGGGCCCCGCAGATCGGGCTCCAGGGCGTGGCCGTAACCGCCGTCCTCGTTGCGGTAGGCGTCCAGCGCGGTTTCCACCGGGTCGGCGCTCCCGTTCAGGAAGTGGTGCGCGAAGACGCGCTGCTCGAGCACGCGCGCGGTGAGCCAGACGAAGTGCTCGGCGCGGAAGAGCGGGGAGTGCGCCGGGGGCGTGGCGGGGAGTGGGGAAGCTCCTGTTTCGGACATGCGACAGACCGTAGGGCGGAAAGCGGTCTCGGCAAGTGGTCCCGGCTCAGGCCCACCCTCAGGGGCGGGATACTGGAGGCATGCGGTTGACGGTCTTCTGGGAGCGGATGGCGGATCACTTCGGTCCGGGGTACGCCGACACCTTCGCGCGCGACCACGTGATGTCGGAGCTCGGCGGACGCACGGTGCACGAGGCGCTGAACGCCGGCTGGGAGGCCAAGGACGTGTGGCGCGTGGTCTGCGCGGTCATGGACGTTCCGGGGGAGAAGCGCTGACCGGTCGTGAAGATCGCAGGGTGGCATCCGGTTGTCACAGCGGTGGGCGAGACTTGACGCGTGGCACCCACTGACGAGACCGGGCCGACGGCCCAGGACGCATCCCCGTTCGGCACGACGCCGCCCGACCGCCCGGCCGACGGCGGTGACAGGTCGAGCGCCGCCATGCCCCGCTGGCTGCCGCGGGCCGTGGTGCTGGTGCTCGCTCTCTACGCCGCCTTCCAGCTGGGCACTTGGGCCTTCCACCAGCTCACCGGGCTGCTCATCAACCTCCTCATCGCGTTCTTCCTGGCCCTCGCCATCGAGCCCGCGGTGAGCTGGATGGCCTCGCGCGGCATGCGCCGGGGCCTCGCCACCGGCATCGTCTTCCTCGCCGTGATGGTCCTCGCGGCGGGCTTCGTCACCCTGCTCGGCTCGATGCTGGCGGGCCAGATCATCAAGATCGTCGAGAACTTCCCGGACTATCTCGACTCGGTCATCAACTGGATCAACACCCACTTCCACACCCACCTGAAGCGGGTGGACGTCCAGCAGGGTCTGCTCCGCTCCACCTGGCTGCGCAACTACGTTCAGCACAGCGCCACCGGTGTCCTGAACGTCTCCGCCCAGGTCCTGGGCGGCCTCTTCCAGTTGCTGACGATCGCGCTCTTCTCGTTCTACTTCGCCGCCGACGGCCCCCGGCTGCGGCGCGCGATCTGTTCCGTACTGCCGCCCGCACGGCAGGCCGAGGTGCTCCGCGCGTGGGAGATAGCCGTCGACAAGACGGGCGGGTATCTGTACTCGCGCGGCCTGATGGCGCTCATCTCCGGCATAGCCCACTACATCCTGCTGCAGATCCTGGGTGTGCCCTACGCGCCCGTGCTCGGCGTCTGGGTGGGCCTGGTCTCGCAGTTCATCCCGACGATCGGCACGTATCTCGCGGGCGCCCTGCCCATGCTGATCGCGTTCACCGTCGATCCCTGGTACGCGCTGTGGGTGCTGATCTTCGTCGTGGTCTACCAGCAGTTCGAGAACTACATGCTGCAGCCCAAGCTGACCGCGAAGACCGTCGACATCCATCCCGCCGTCGCCTTCGGCTCGGTCTTCGCCGGCACCGCGCTCCTCGGTGCCGTCGGCGCCCTGATCGCCATCCCGGCGGTCGCCACACTGCAGGCGTTCCTCGGCGCCTACGTGAAGCGGTACGCGGTCACCGACGATCCCCGGGTCCAGGGCCACCGCGGAGGCGGATCGGGTAGCGGCCTCTTCGCGCGCGCCAGACAGCTGTGGACCGCGCGGACGGGAGCGGTACGGGAAGAGGCGGGGGAGCGCGGCGAGGACTCCTCCCGGGGGCGGGAGCCGACCGGACTGGCTGATGAGACTCAGTAGGTGAGCACGGCCCACACGCCGGCGGCGATGACGGCGAGCACGTAGCAGCCGGTCGCCGCGGCCACCAGCCGCAGCCGGGTGGGTTCGCTCCAGGAGGTACGGGACAGCAGCCAGGCCAGGGCGGGCAGCACCAGGACGGCGTGCAGGCTGACGCCGTGCAGGGGCTTGAGCGGGGCCGTCGAGTGGTAGGCCGCCTCCTGGTGGCCGGTACGGGTGAGCACCACACCGCGCGCGATCATCGCGGCGCCCGAGGCGAGCGCGACGAGCAGGATCGCGAACCCGGAACGCACGGCGAGCGCCATTTCGGCGGGTCCCGCGGGCCGGTGCCGGAACGAGGCCACTGCGAACACCGTGAGCAGCACCACGAGGACACCCCCGCCCACCGCCAGCGTCATCGACACGACGGTGTCGAAGGGCGTCTCCATGTCGAGGTGCGAGGGCACCCGGCGCCAGGCCTGGAGGGTGATGCCGCCGACCTCCACGACGCAGTCGGCCGCGAACACGGCGAGCAGCACGGTACGCAGGCGTGGTCCGACGCGGAGATACGACGTGACCCAGGTGACCGCGATCAGGGTCGCCCCGAAGGACAGCCCGAAGGTCACCGGCTTGCGCCAGGAGACGGGCCCGTACCAGGGTCCGCCGTCGACGGCGAACACCAGCAGATGCGCGAGGCCGGAGAGGATCAACAGGAGCCCGACGGCGTGACAGAAACGCTCCACCGGGCGCAAGCCCGGCAACCGTGTGAGTGGTCCGGCCGGTGCCGGGACGTCGGCGGGGCGCCGCGCCGCTTCGCCGCTCCCTCGGGTGCTCTTCTCGGTCCTCATGCCCCTGAGCCTTCCGGGACAGCCCCCTCCCGGTCGTCGTCCCGTCGAAGACATCCGCCGTACGCCGCCGGGAGCAGCCCGGGCTGTCGGTGGGTTGACAGAGTCTCGGAGGTGTCGCGTGGTGCGCTTGACACCAAAATCGAACATCCATTCTTATGGAGGCTCCGGCGAGGCTCTCCGCGGGTGATTCGACGCGTTTTTGACGGAGAAGTACCCGAGTTATCCACAGGCCGGACGGGCGTCGGGGCGCATTGTCAGTGGCAGGCGTTAGCGTCTTTGACGTGAAGCGATCGACTCAAGCAAACCGGGTGGAACCCATGGCAGGAACCGACCGCGAGAAGGCCCTGGACGCCGCGCTCGCACAGATTGAACGGCAGTTCGGCAAGGGCGCCGTCATGCGCCTCGGCGAGCGGCCGAACGAGCCCATCGAGGTCATCCCCACCGGGTCGACCGCACTCGACGTCGCCCTCGGCGTCGGCGGCCTGCCGCGTGGCCGTGTGGTGGAGGTGTACGGACCGGAGTCTTCCGGTAAGACCACGCTGACCCTGCACGCGGTGGCCAACGCGCAGAAGGCCGGTGGCCAGGTCGCCTTCGTGGACGCGGAGCACGCCCTCGACCCCGAGTACGCGAAGAAGCTCGGCGTCGACATCGACAACCTGATCCTCTCCCAGCCGGACAACGGCGAGCAGGCTCTGGAGATCGTGGACATGCTGGTCCGCTCCGGCGCCCTCGACCTCATCGTCATCGACTCCGTCGCCGCGCTCGTCCCGCGCGCGGAGATCGAGGGCGAGATGGGCGACAGCCACGTGGGTCTGCAGGCCCGTCTGATGAGCCAGGCCCTGCGGAAGATCACCAGCGCGCTCAACCAGTCCAAGACCACCGCCATCTTCATCAACCAGCTCCGCGAGAAGATCGGCGTGATGTTCGGCTCCCCGGAGACCACCACCGGTGGCCGGGCGCTGAAGTTCTACGCCTCGGTGCGCATCGACATCCGCCGCATCGAGACCCTGAAGGACGGCACGGAGGCGGTCGGCAACCGCACCCGCTGCAAGGTCGTCAAGAACAAGGTCGCGCCGCCCTTCAAGCAGGCCGAGTTCGACATCCTCTACGGGCAGGGCATCAGCCGCGAGGGCGGTCTGATCGACATGGGCGTGGAGCACGGCTTCGTCCGCAAGGCCGGCGCCTGGTACACGTACGAGGGCGACCAGCTCGGCCAGGGCAAGGAGAACGCGCGCAACTTCCTGAAGGACAACCCCGACCTGGCCAACGAGATCGAGAAGAAGATCAAGGAGAAGCTGGGCGTGGGCGTGCGGCCGGAGGAGCCGACGGCCGAGCCGGGCGCGGGCGCCACCGCCGTCTCCGCCACCGCCTCCGCGGACGACGCGGCGAAGACCGTGCCCGCTCCGGCGGCCAAGGCGGCCAAGACCAAGGCCCCGGCTGCCAAGAGCTGATCCATGACACGGCGAACCGACTGGTCTGAGTACGCCTATCCGGACGCTCCGCGTGAGCGGGACGGGGCGGGTGACGGGGGTTTCGCCGGTCCGGACGGCGAGGCGTACGCGGACGGGGGACACGGCCGCGCGGTGTCGTACGGCCACGGGGGGTCGTACGACACCGAGGGGCCGTTCGGTGACGAGCCCGGCGGCGGGCAGTGGCCGGACGACGGCGGGCCGCAGGGTCCAGGTGCGTCCGGTGGCGGCTCACGCCGGCACGACGGGGCCCGTGGCGGGGCCCGTGCGACGGGTGGCTCCCGGGGGCGTCGGCAGCGACGCCGCGGTGAGCCGGCCGGTGAGGACGGTGGCTCCTCCTTCTCGTCGAGGGCCGAGCGGGAGGAGCCGCCGGCGGACCCGGTGGAGCGGGCGCGGGCGATCTGCCTGCGCCTGCTCACCGGGACCCCGCGCACACGCAAGCAACTCGCGGACGCCCTGCGCAAACGGGAGATCCCGGACGAGGCCGTCGAGGAGGTGCTGTCCCGGTTCGAGGAGGTCGGGCTGATCAACGACAGCGCCTTCGCGGACGCCTGGGTGGAGTCCCGGCATCACGGCAGGGGGCTGGCCCGGCGGGCGCTCGCCCAGGAGCTGCGGACCAAGGGCGTCGACTCCGCGCTGATCGACGCGGCCGTCGCACAGCTCGACTCCGAGCAGGAGGAGGAGACGGCGCGGGAACTCGTCGCCCGCAAGCTGCGCTCCACGCGCGGTCTCGACCGTGACAAGCGGCTGCGCCGTCTCGCGGGCATGCTCGCCCGCAAGGGCTATCCCGAGGGAATGGCCCTGCGGGTGGTCCGACGCGCGCTGGAGGAGGAGGGGGAGGACGCGGAGTTCCTCGAGGACGAGGGGTTCTAGCGCTCGGTGTCGAGTGCCGCCCGCGACGCCACCGGCAACCCCGTCGCCTTCCACGCCTGGAAGCCGCCGACCAGATCGGTCGCCCGGCGCAGCCCCAACTGGTGCAGTGACGCGGCCGCGAGGCTCGACGCGTACCCCTCGTTGCAGATCACCACGACCCGCAGATCGTGGCCCGTGGCCTCGGGGACGCGGTGACTGCCCTGCGGGTCGAGGCGCCACTCCAGCTCGTTGCGCTCGACGACGAGGGCACCGGGGATCAGGCCGTTGCGCTCGCGCAGGGCCGAATACCGGATGTCCACCAGCAGCACCTCACCGGCGAGGGCACCCTCGTACGCCTCCCTCGGCTCGACCCGGTCGAACCCCGCGCGCACCCGCTCCAGCAACTCGTCGATGCCCAGGGGCCGTTCGCCGGCACTGAGCGACGGCCCCGCCACCGTGTCCGTCACTGCCAGTCCTCCGGACGCTCGACCTGCTCCAGGCGAAGGACCTGGCCCACGCGGCTGTACCGGCGGATCTGCGGGAGCGGAGGGTAGTAGGCGTGGACGGAGACGGCGTGCTGGTCGGTGGACTCGTTCAGCACCTCGTGGACGTGGTGACGACCGAAGGCGCGCCCCTTGCCGGCGGGCAACCGCCGCTCCCGGTCCACCCCGTCGGTCAGTTCGAGGGTCTTCCAGCCGTCGGCGGGCAGCCGCGCGGCGAGCGAGTTCTCCTTCAGCTCGCCCGAGGCCGTGATGAAGGCGCCGACGGACTCGGCGTGGTCGTGCCAGCCGGTGCCCGTGCCGGGCGGCCAGCCGATCAGCCAGGCCTCGCTGCCGCCGGGACCCTCCAGCCGTACCCAGGTGCGGCCCTCGGGATCGAGCGGGAGCGAGGCGATGAGATCGGCGTCGGCGGCCGTGCGCCGTACGAAATCGAGGAGATCGGCCTGCGTCGGCGTGGAGGCCGTGGGGGCCCCAGGAGCCGTCGTGGGCGCAGAGGGGGAGACAGACACGTGGCACCGTCCTGAAGAGCGTTCGCGGAGCGCGCGCGACAGCACGGAAGCGGCGCGCGCGGGTGAGGAAGGGAATGCGAATTCAGCAGGACTCGCGACACAGGCAGCCCGGGTAGCGGACGAGGTCCAGATGGACCCTCCGCCACAGGCGCACACAGGTGTCGGTCACGATGCGGAGTACACCATGTCGGTGCAGACCGGTCAACTCACTGTCACTATGTGGACCGCACAGTGACCGTGAGTACGACGTACGTGCGTACGAGATTGCCGCAGACGCCCTGCGCCCCAGACCTCGCGACTCAGAACCCGCGCCACATTCCGCGACGCCCCTGCGCGCTCCGGTCCGCCTCAACGCGCCCCCGCGCCCGCCTCGGCCTCCGTCTTCGCCGGGTTGCCCAGCGTCGCCTCCGCCGCCGCGTACAGGTCGGCCGGACGTACTCCGCCCAGCGCCGTCACGAGGTGGCCGTCGGGCCGTACCAGGAGCACGGTGTGCGCGGAGGCTCCCGGGTAGTTCTCGGCGACCAGCAGTTCGGCCGGATGGGGCAGTGCGGTCACGGCGGCCGCCAGCCGGGGCATGATCCCGGCGGTCACCCAGTGCTTGCGGTCCCACACGCCCGTACCCGGTGCGACCAGGACGACGAGCAGCGCGCCGTGTCCGAGGCGCTCCCGCAGCCCCACGAAGGAGCCGTCCTCCGCTGTCACCAGCACATCGGCGACCGGCGCCCCGGGAGCGGTGGACACCGGCACCTCGCCCTCGAGGTGCCGGGGCGCGAGCGGCGAGGAGGCGTACGCCCCCGGCGTGCCGAGCGTCCCGCGCCCCAGGTGACCGTCCGTGAGCAGGGCTTCGGCGCCCCGGGCCGCGCCGGGCACGTACGCGCGCAGCCCGCCACCGCCGCGCAGCAGGGGCAGCACCTGGTCGGCGGCGCGCAGCCGGGCGGCGACCGCACCGCGCCGCTCCGCCTGGTAGCTGTCCAGCAGCGCCTCGTGCGGCCCGTGGTGCCAGGCCAGCGCCAGCTTCCAGGCGAGGTTGTCGGCGTCCCTGAGCCCCTCGTCGAGCCCCTGGGTACCCAGCGCGCCCAGGAGGTGCGCCGCGTCCCCGGCGAGGAACACCCGGCCGACCCGCCAGCGGCGCGCCAGCCGGTGGTGCACGGTGTGGACGCCGGTGTCGAGCAGGTCGTACGGCGGTGTGGAGCCCCCCGTCCAGCCGGCGAGGGTCTCCCGGACGCGGGCCAGCAGCAGCTCGGGTGTGACCAGGTCCTTGCCCGGCGGCAGCAGCCAGTCCAGGCGCCACACCCCGTCCGGCAGCGGTCGCCCGGTGACCTCCCCGCCCGAGGGTCCGGCCGTCCGCCACGGCGGCATCCGATGGAGCAACGCCTCACCGTCCCACGGAAGTTCCACACGCAGGGCGGCCACGGCGTGTCGCTCGACCGCCGTACGGCCGGGGAAGCGGATGTCCTGGAGTTTGCGCACGGTGGAGCGCGGGCCGTCGCAGCCGACCAGGTAGCTGCCGCGCCACCAGGTGCCCTGCGGGCCGCGGGTGTGGGCGGTGACTCCCGAGGGCTCCTGCTCGACGGAGTCGAGACGGCTGTCGACGGCGATCCTGGCGAGCCGTTCGCCGGCCAGGGCCTCGCGCAGGGCGCCGGTCAGGACGTGCTGGGCGATGTGCAGCGGGGCGGGCTCGTCGTCGCCGAACGCGATCTCGCGCATCACCTGCTTGCGCCGCAGCGACCGCCATCCGGCCCAGCGCAGTCCGGCCTCCTCGACCGGCAGACCGGTCAGCCGCTCCATCAGGGCGGCCGTGTCCTCGCGCAGCACGACTGTGCGCGCGGGACGCGGCTCGTCCTTGCCGGGCCCCTCGTCCAGCACGACGGAGGGCACTTCCTGACGGGCCAGCGCCAGGGCGAGCGTGAGCCCGACGGGTCCAGCACCGACGATGATCACCGGGTCCACGGCGCGGCGCCCCCTGCCCGCGACGGTGTCCTGAGGGACATATGTGAACAGGAAGTTGGAGCAGGGTGCACGATCACAGAACGTATGCAACCCATTGGCGGTGTTTGCGTCAAGTGACGGAGGCAGTGGCGATCATGCCACTGCCTCCGCGCGGATCAGGTGAGTTGACCGATCATCAGATGGTGTCGCTCGCGCCGGTCCCGAAGGTTCCGCCGACCGCCGCCGGGTTGAGTTCCTCCATGTCCTCGGCGCCGAGGACCGCGCCCGTGCTCCGCTTGCTGCGCCGCAGCCGGCGCTCCAGCCAGCTCGCGAAGCTGGTGAGGACGAAGTTGACGACGATGAAGATGATCGCCACCACGACGAAGCTCTGGATCACGTTGGCGTAGTTGGCCGCCAGGGTGCTGCGTGTGTTGAGCAGCTCGGTGTAGCCGATCATCACACCGCCCAGCGCGGTGTCCTTCACGATGACGACCAGCTGGCTGACGATGGCCGGGAGCATGGCCGTGACCGCCTGTGGGAGCAGGATGCTGGTCATCGTCTGACCCTTGCGCAGGCCGATCGCGTACGCGGCCTCCGTCTGCCCCCTGGGCAGCGCGAGGATGCCGGCGCGCACGACCTCGGCGAGCACCGAGGCGTTGTAGAGCACCAGACCGGTGACCACCGCGTACAGCGGGCGGTCCTCACTGGTCACGCCGGTGGAGCGGGCGTAGAACTCGTTGGCGAACAGCATCAGCAGCAGGACCGGGATCGAGCGGAAGAACTCGACCACCACCCCGGCCGGGACCCGCACCCATCGGTGGTCGGACATCCGTGCGATACCGAAGACCGCGCCCAGCGGAAGCGCGATGACCATGGAGAGCGCGGCGGCCTTCAGTGTGTTGCCCAGACCCGGCAGCAGATACGTGGTCCACGCCTCGGACGTGGTGAAAGGCTGCCACAGGGACCACTTCAGCTGGCCCTTGTCGTCCATCTTCTGCCAGACGAACCACACCACCAGCGCGATCAGGACCACGAAGACGACCGAGAGCAGGGCGTTGCGTTTCCTGGCGCCGGGGCCGGGCGTGTCGTACAGGACCGAACTCATCGCTTCACCGCCAGTCGCTTGCCCAGCCAGCCCAGGATGAGCCCGGTGGGAAGGGTCAGCACCACGAAACCGAGGGCGAAGACCGCGCCGATGAGCAGCGTCTGGGCCTCGTTCTCGATCATCGACTTCATCAGATAGGCGGCCTCGGCGACGCCGATCGCGGCGGCCACGGTCGTGTTCTTCGTCAGGGCGATCAGTACGTTGGCCAGCGGGCCGATGACCGCACGGAACGCCTGCGGCAGCACGACGAGCCGCAGGGTCTGACTGAAGCTCAGCCCGATGGCGCGGGCCGCCTCGGCCTGCCCCAGGGGCACGGTGTTGATACCGGAGCGCACCGCCTCGCAGACGAAGGCCGCCGTGTAGGCGACGAAGCCGAGCACGGCCAGCCGGAAGCCCTGCACCTTGAAGTCGGAGGCACCCATGGTCACGCCGAAGATGTCGGCGAGGCCGAGTGAGGTGAACAGGATGATGACCGTCAGCGGGATGTTCCGGACGATGTTGACGTAGACGGTGCCGAACCCGCGCATCAGCGGGACCGGGCTGACCCGCATCGCGGCCAGCAGGGTGCCCCAGATCAGGGAGCCGACGGCGGAGAGTGCGGTCAGCTTCACCGTCATCCAGAACGCCCCGAGGACGTCATAACCTTGAAGAAAGTCGAACACGATCTCCCGCGCTTCCGGGTGTGTGGCGTACGAGAAGGGCGTGGCGCGCCGCCGCCGTGATCGCGAGGTACGGCGGCGCGCCCGGGGAACCCTGGAGAGCTGGGCCCTGCCTTGCTTGACGATCCGGCTACTTGACGATCTGGCCGATCTTCGGCGCCGGCTCGTTCTTGTAGCCGGCCGGGCCGAAGTTCTTGTCGACCGCCTTCTGCCAGGAGCCGTCGCTGACCATGGTGGTCAGGGCGTCGTTGATCTTCTTGAGGGTCGCGCTGTCGCCCTTCTTCACACCGACGCCGTAGTTCTCGTTGCTGAGCTTGAGCCCGGCGAGCTTGAACTGGCCCTTGTACTTGTCCTGTGAGGCGAAGCCCGCGAGGATCGAGTCGTCGGTGGTCACCGCGTCCACGGCACCGCTCTGCAGGGCGGCGATGCACTCCGAGTAGCCGCTGTACTCCTTGAGGTTGGCCTTCGGGGCGATCGTCTTCTGGACGTTCTGCGCCGAGGTTGAACCGGTCACGGAACACAGCTTCTTGCCGTTGAGGTCCGTGCCCTTGGAGATGTCCGAGTCCTTCTTGATCAGCAGGTCCTGGTGGGCCAGCAGGTACGGGCCGGCGAAGTCGACCTTCTGCTTGCGCTCGTCGTTGATGGAGTAGCTGGCCGCGATGAACTTGACGTCGCCGCGGGCCAGCGCGTTCTCACGGTCGGCGCTCTTGGTCTCGACCCACTCGATCTGGCTGGGCTTGTAGCCGAGTTTGCCCGCCACGTACGTCGCCACGTCCACGTCGAAGCCGGAGAAGGAGCCGCTCGGCTCCTTCAGG
Organism: Streptomyces sp. NPDC006476; assembly: GCF_040612015.1. Taxonomy (NCBI): domain Bacteria; kingdom Bacillati; phylum Actinomycetota; class Actinomycetes; order Kitasatosporales; family Streptomycetaceae; genus Streptomyces; species Streptomyces sp. NPDC006476. The sequence continues at coordinate 38,647 of NZ_JBEXPK010000050.1, forward strand.
CCGATGCCCGGCTGGTCGAACTTGATGCCGACCTTGATCTTGCTTCCGCCGCCCGAGGAACCACTGTCGTTCTTGTCGCTCGACCCGCACGCCGTGGCGGCCACGGCGAGGGCGAGAACGGCGGCCGAGGCGGCGGTGACCTTGCGGAGCTGCATGGTGAACATCCTTTGGCTGGTGAGGAGAGAGGGACCGTCGACGGCGGAGCCGGCGCGTGTCAGTGGTGGAGGATCTTCGACAGGAAGTCCTTGGCGCGGTCGCTGCGCGGGTTGCTGAAGAACTGGTCGGGGGTGGCCTCTTCGACGATCCGGCCGTCCGCCATGAACACCACGCGATTCGCGGCCGATCGCGCGAAGCCCATCTCATGGGTGACGACGATCATGGTCATGCCGTCCCGGGCGAGCTGCTGCATGACCTCGAGGACCTCGTTGATCATCTCGGGGTCGAGGGCCGAGGTCGGCTCGTCGAAGAGCATGACCTTGGGGTCCATGGCCAGGGCGCGGGCGATGGCGACGCGCTGCTGCTGGCCGCCGGAGAGCTGAGCGGGGTACTTGTCCGCCTGGGTCCCCACGCCGACCCGGTCGAGCAGCGCGCGCGCCTTCTCCTCGGCCTGCTTCTTGTCGGCCTTGCGCACCTTGATCTGGCCCAGCATCACGTTCTCGAGCACGGTCTTGTGCGCGAAGAGGTTGAAGGACTGGAAGACCATCCCGACGTCGGCGCGGAGCCGGGCCAGCTCCTTGCCCTCCTGGGGGAGCGGCTTGCCGTCGATGGTGATCGCGCCGGAGTCGACGGTCTCCAGGCGGTTGATGGTGCGGCACAGGGTGGACTTGCCGGACCCGGAGGGTCCGATCACCACGACGACCTCGCCGCGGGCGATCGTCAGGTCGATGTCCTGGAGTACGTGCAACGCGCCGAAGTGCTTGTTGACGCTCTTCAGGACGACCAGTTCGCCGGCCTGGGGCACAGCATCTTCCTTGGCCACCGATACTTCGGTCATCGCTATCGGGCTCCGTCCTCCTCGGTTTCGGAGGACAGTAGTGAGCGCCCGCGACCAGCGTCATTACATCTGAGGGAGATCTGAGCATCACGATCCGATAGCAATCGGACACGAGTCGTAGCAGTTGTCCGCGGAGCTGTATCGGCCGCGTAACGGAAGCGGCGCGCGACAGGAACCCGCTTGACTCCGTCTGCGTCCATCAGCGTGACTGCTGGGTGCGCACGCGCGCGTGGACCGCGTTTTACCCATCCTGAACGTACGGCCGATGAACCGAAGGGGGCCCGGATGAGACTGCTCCTCGTCGAGGACGACAACCATGTCGCCGCCGCTCTCTCAGCGGTTCTGGCACGGCACGGTTTCGACGTCACCCACGCGCGCAGCGGCGAGGAGGCTCTTCAGGCGCTCGTCCCGGAGGGCGACGGCTTCGGCGTCGTCCTGCTCGACCTCGGCCTGCCCGACCAGGACGGATACGAGGTCTGCGGCAAGATCCGCAAGCGCACCAGCACTCCGGTGATCATGGTCACGGCGCGCTCCGACGTCCGCTCCCGCATACACGGCCTCAACCTCGGCGCCGACGACTACGTGGTCAAGCCGTACGACACCGGGGAGTTGCTCGCGCGCATCCACGCCGTCAGCCGGCGCACCGCCCACGAGGACGCAGCGCACGGTGAGGACAGCGCGCTGCGCCTGGGTCCCGTGCTCATCGAACTGCCCACCCGGCAGGTCACCGTGGACGGTTCGGTCGTCCAACTGACCCGCAAGGAGTTCGATCTGCTCGCCCTGCTCGCGCAGCGCCCCGGGGTCGTCTTCCGCCGGGAGCAGATCATCAGCGAGGTCTGGCGCACCAGTTGGGAGGGGACCGGACGCACCCTGGAGGTGCACGTCGCCTCCCTGCGCGCCAAGCTGCGCATGCCGGCCCTGATCGAGACGGTCCGCGGCGTCGGCTACCGGCTCGTCGCCCCGGCCTCGTAACGGCCACGCGTGCGTACACGTCTTCTTCCGCTGCTCATCGTCCTGATGGCGGCCGTGCTGCTGGCGCTCGGCATCCCACTCGGGGTGAGCGTGGCCGCGGCGCAGCAGCAGAAGGTGGTCGTCGACCGGATCGACGACACCGCGCGCTTCGCCTCCCTCGCCCAGTTCGTCACCGACGCCTGCAGCACCACGCACGCGTCAACGGACGAGCGTCTGGAGACCCTGAGCAGCGAACTCTCCAGCTACTACGACGTCTACGACATCCGAGCCGGGGTCTTCTGCCGCACCGAGACCCCCATGGCGCAGGCGCCGGCGACCTTCATCCTGCCCGAGGAAGGAGCGGTGCTCGAAGCGTTCAACGAGGCCAAGCTCAGCCGACGCAGCCATGACCCGAAACAGGTGTGGCCCTGGCAGCGGGGCCGTCTCGTCGTCGCCTCGCCGGTGATCCGGGACGGCGACGTCGTCGCGGTCGTCGTCACCGACTCGCCCACCGGACAGATGCGTTCGCGCATCCTGCACGGCTGGCTGGTCATCGGCCTGGGCGAGATCGCCGCGATGCTGCTCGCGGTCGGTGCCGCGCTCCGGCTGACCGGCTGGGTGCTCAGGCCGGTACGGGTCCTCGACGCCACCACCCACGCCATCGCCAGCGGCCGGCTCAAGTCCCGGGTCGCGGCCGCCGGCGGTCCCCCGGAACTTCGGCGCCTGGCCCGTGCGTTCAACGAGATGGCGGACAACGTCGAGGACGTGCTGGAGCAGCAGCGCGCCTTCGTCGCCGACGCCTCGCACCAGCTGCGCAACCCGCTCTCCGCGCTGCTGCTGCGGATCGAACTGCTCGCACTCGAACTGCCGGAGGACAACGAGGAGGTGGCATCGGTCCGCACCGAGGGAAAGCGCCTCGCCGAGGTGCTCGACGACCTGCTCGACCTCGCCTTGGCCGAGCACACCGAGGCCGACCTGAGGATCATCGACATCGGCGCGCTGACCGCCGAGCGCGTCGCCGCCTGGAGGCCCTCCGCCGAGGCCAAGGGTGTACGGCTGGTGGGCGACTGTCCGCCGACCACCGCCTGGGCCGACCCGGTCACCCTCTCCAGCGCCCTGGACGCGGTGATCGACAACGCGATCAAGTTCACGCCGGCGGACGAATGCGTCGAGGTGCGGGTCGCGGCCGACGGCGACACGTCCACGATCGTCGTCAGCGACAACGGCCCCGGACTGACCGACGAGGAACTCGCCCGCGTCGGCGACCGCTTCTGGCGCAGCGGCCGCCACCAGAACATCAAGGGCTCCGGACTCGGCCTGTCCATCTCCCGCACCCTGCTCGCGGCGGGCGGCGGCACCATCTCGTACGCCCACCACGAGCCGCACGGGCTGACGGTGACGGTGTCGGTGCCGCGCGGCCGCCCTACGGCTTGACCGACCGGTAGTAGCGCTTGGCGCCCTCGTGCAGGGCCAGCGGGTCGGTGTAGATCGCGGTGCGCAGATCGACGAGCTGGGCGGAATGCACATACCCGCCGATGTAGTCGCGGCTCCTGATCACCGTGCGGGTCACCCACTCGGTGAGCCGAGGGTCCACGTCCACCCGTGTGATCAGGATGTTGGACACCGCGATCGTCGGTACGGCGACACCGTTCTGGATGCTGGGATAAGCCGACTCCGGCATGTTGGTGGCGCGGTAGTAACGGGTGGCACCGCCCTGTTCGTGCAGCTTGGCGACGAGGCCGGGGGTGATCGGCACGAACCGGAAGACGAAGGTCTTCGCGAGGTTCTTCAGCCCCTGCGTGGGCAGTCCGCCCGACCAGAAGAACGCGTCGATCTTCTTGCGCCTCAGCCGGTCCGGTCCGGTGTCGATGCCGTCGGCGGACGGCGTGATGTCCTTCTGCGGATCGAGGCCGGCCGCCTGCAGCACCCGGTCCGCTATCAGCCGCACACCCGAGCGGGTCGGCCCTATGGCCACCCGCTTGCCCCGCAGGTCGGCGACGGACCGGACGTCCGAGTCGCGCGGGACGATCAGCTGCACATAGTCGTCGTACAGGCGGGCCACCCCCCGCAGCCGGTCGTAGCCGGCCCGGTGACCGAGTTCGTACGTGTCCACCGCGTCGGCCGCCGCGATGGTGAAGTCGGCCCCGTCGTCGGTCGCCACCCGACGGACGTTCTCCTGCGAACCCTCGCTCGTGCGTAGGTCCACCGTCAGGTGCGGCATGTCCTTGTGGAACGCGTTGCGCAGGAGCTCGCCGTACTGCTGGTACACGCCTGCCTGCGTGCCGGTGCTGAACCGGATCGTGCCGCTCGGCGGAGCCGCGCCCAGCGGCAGCAGCCACCACATCAGCAGCCCGAACACGACGAAGCCGGCGGCCGCGCCCTGCAGGGCCCGACGCCTGCCGATCCGGGCGAGCACTGTGGACATGCGGGCGATCCTGCCAGCCCGCGCGCGGTGCTGACCAGGGCGGGACGCACGGGAGCGCTGTCAGTGGCGGCCGATACAGTCGCCGCATGAGCTCATCGCCCGCCGATCTGGTCCGTGCGTTCCACCTCGCCGTCGGGCTCGACGCCCGCACCACGCCCACCGAGGTCCCGCCCCGGCTGGCCGCCCACCGGCGGGAACTGCTCGCCGAGGAGGCCGCGGAGGTCGCCGAGGTCTCGGTGACCGGCCCCCTCGACCGGCTCGCGCACGAACTGGCCGACGTCGTGTACGTGGCGTACGGCACCGCCCTCGTCCACGGCATCGACCTCGACGCCGTCATCGCGGAGATCCACCGCTCCAACATGACCAAGCTGGGCCCCGACGGCCGCGTCGCCCGCCGTGCCGACGGCAAGGTCCTCAAGGGCGAGCACTACGAGGCGCCCGACGTGTCGGGGGTGCTGCGGCGGCAGGGCTGGGTGCCGGGCGGGGCCCCTGGAGAATCCCGGGACGGGGGGTTCGCGGGAGCGCCTACCCTTGACGCATGACCAGCAGCAGCGACCGGAGCCTCGCAGTGGACGTCCAGGGACCCAAGACCTACGAAGTACGTACCTACGGGTGCCAGATGAACGTCCACGATTCCGAGCGATTGTCCGGGCTGCTCGAGGAGGCGGGCTATGTGCGCGCCCCCGAGGGTTCCGACGGCGACGCGGACGTCGTCGTGTTCAACACCTGCGCCGTGCGGGAGAACGCCGACAACCGGCTGTACGGCAACCTCGGCCGGCTCGCCCCGAAGAAGGCCTCGCGGCCCGGCATGCAGATCGCGGTCGGTGGCTGCCTGGCGCAGAAGGACCAGGACACCATCGTGAAGAAAGCGCCCTGGGTGGACGTCGTCTTCGGTACGCACAACATCGGCAAGCTCCCGGTGCTGCTGGAACGCGCGCGCGTGCAGGAGGAGGCGCAGGTCGAGATCGCCGAGTCCCTCGAGGCGTTCCCGTCCACCCTGCCGACCCGGCGCGAGAGCGCCTACGCGGCCTGGGTCTCCATCTCCGTCGGCTGCAACAACACCTGCACCTTCTGCATCGTCCCGGCCCTGCGCGGCAAGGAGAAGGACCGCCGCACCGGTGACATCCTCGCCGAGATCGAGGCGCTGGTCGCCGAGGGCGTCTCCGAGATCACCCTCCTCGGACAGAACGTCAACGCGTACGGCTCCGACATCGGCGACCGTGAGGCGTTCAGCAAGCTGCTGCGGGCCTGCGGCACGATCGACGGCCTGGAGCGCGTCCGCTTCACCTCGCCGCACCCCCGCGACTTCACCGACGACGTGATCGCGGCGATGGCCGAGACGCAGAACGTGATGCCGCAGCTGCACATGCCGCTGCAGTCCGGCTCGGACACCGTCCTGAAGGCGATGCGCCGCTCCTACCGGCAGGAGCGCTACCTCGGGATCATCGAGAAGGTTCGGGCCGCGATCCCGCACGCGGCGATCACCACCGACATCATCGTGGGCTTCCCCGGCGAGACCGAGGAGGACTTCGAGCAGACCCTGCACGTGGTCCGCGAGGCGCGCTTCGCGCAGGCCTTCACCTTCCAGTACTCCAAGCGTCCCGGCACCCCCGCCGCGACCATGGACGGCCAGATCCCCAAGGAGGTCGTCCAGGCGCGTTACGAGCGGCTCGTCGCCCTCCAGGAGGAGATCTCCTGGGAGGAGAACAAGAAGCAGGTCGGCCGCACCCTGGAGCTGATGGTCGCCGAGGGCGAGGGGCGCAAGGACGGCGCCACCCACCGCCTCTCCGGCCGCGCCCCCGACAACCGCCTGGTCCACTTCACCAAGCCCGATCAGGAGGTCCGTCCCGGCGACGTCGTCACCGTCGAGATCACGTACGCCGCCCCGCACCACCTCCTCGCCGAGGGCGCCGTCCTCGATGTGCGCCGCACGCGCGCGGGGGACGCGTGGGAGAAGCGCAACGCGGCGGAGGCCGCGAAGCCGACGGGCGTGATGCTGGGCCTCCCGAAGATCGGTGCCCCGGAGCCGCTGCCGGTGGCCACGGGGGGCTGCGCGGCGCACTGAGCGACGTCCGGTACGCAGGGAGGGTGGGGCATGGGGCGCTGGGTGGTGGTCGTCGACCGCAGTATCGGCAACCAGAACGGCGTCGACGAGGTGGCGCACTTCGAGGGCTCTCGGGACGAGGCCCGGGCCCGTCTGTACGAGATCGCCTGCACCCACCGTCCGGGGGTCGGCACGCGCCAGAAACGCCGGCAGGTCTACCGGATCGGTGACGGAGACGCCTACTACGTGAACGTCGAAGGCGCGATGACGACGCACCGCGTGATGTACCGGCTCGCCGAACTCGCATGGAGCACCCATCCGGAGTCCTGGCCCTGGGCCTGGAAGTAGGCTGCCGATCATGCTTGTCGCCGCCGCCGTCTGTCCCTGCCCGCCTCTTCTCGTGCCCGAGGTGGCCGCGGGCGCCGCCCCGGAACTGGACGGTGCGCGGACCGCGTGCGCGGACGCGCTCGGGGTGCTCGCCGCGTCCCGGCCCGACCTGCTGGTGGTGGTCGGCCCCGCGGAGCAGAGCGGTCGCGGCACGCACCCGGAGGGCACGCCGGGCTCCTTCCGCGGCTTCGGCGTGGACATCGGCGTCCGGCTGGGCGCGGACAAGGGAATCGACGCCGAGCGCGACCTTCCGCCCTCCCTCGCCGTCGCCGCCTGGCTGCTGCAACGGATCGGATGGGCCGACGCCCCGATCGAGGGACTCGGCGTGGGGGAACCTCTCGAGGCCGAGCGGTGTATTCAAGTCGGAAGGGACATCGCCGCCCGGGCCGAGCGGGTGGCGCTGCTGGTGATGGGCGACGCCAGCGCCTGCCGCACGCTCAAGGCACCCGGCTACCTCGACGAGCGGGCGGCCCCCTTCGACGCGGAGGTCGCACGTGCCCTGGGCGCGGCCGACGTGGCGGCCCTCAAGGCGCTGGACGCCGAGCTGGCGTACGAACTGAAGGCGTCGGGCCGGGCCCCCTGGCAGGTCCTCGCGGGTGCCGCCGAGGGCGCGGAGCTCGCGGGTGCGCTGCTGTACGAGGACGCGCCGTACGGGGTGGGGTACATGGTCGCCACCTGGTCGTAGGCATCTGGTCGTAGGGACCTGGCCGGAAGGATGGCGGGCGCGGCCGCGCAGCAGCGCCGCGCCGACGGCGGGAACGGCGGACGGCCGGGAGCCCTCGGGCCCTGCGGCCGTCCGTCGATGCGCCGGGAAGGTCAGGAAGCCGGCGGTGTCGGGTTGTCCGGCGGCACCGTGCCGGTGCCCGTCGCCGTCTCGCCCTTGTGCGCCAGCCGGTCCATGGCGCCCTTGGCCTTGCCCGTCCCCGTCTGGATCCGGTCGCTGTACCTGCCCTTGGTCTTCTCGTCGACCACCTTCGCGGCCTTGTCGAGACCGTGCGAGATCTTGTCCCCGTGCTGCTGCGCGAGGCCCGAGACCTTGTCCCTCGCCGGGGAGAGCTTGGCCTTCAGATTGTGCAGGAGACTCATGGTCCACCTTCCCTGTAACCCGGGCCGTTGTCCGTTCCCGGGGCGCTCACGCGCGGCGCTGTTACGTGCGGGCGCCCTCGCCGGCCTCGCTGTCGGCAGCCTCCTCGGCGGACTGCTGCTGGGGGATCTCGACGCCCTCGCCGGAGGTGTCCCCGTCGGCCTCGTTCTTCGCCTGCGCGGCCTCGGCCGACTCCTTGACCTCCGCCGACTCTTCCGCCACCGCCACCGCCTCCGACTGTGCGGACTGCGCCGTCGGTGTGTCGTCCTGAGCCGCCGCGGTTGACGCCTCCTCCGTGGCCTTCGACCTCCGGAGAAGTCGTGCGAAAACGCCCATATCAGCTCCATACGTTACTTGTGCGGGGAAAATCCCGCGCCGCCCGGTGCGCCCGTTTGCGTCACCCGGCTCACCGCCCGCGGAAAGCGGCGGCGAAAACCTCGCAACGGGCAACGACCTCGACCACACCCCGTCACGTAACTCGTTCGAGGAGTGCTCCCCGCGTTTGGGAGACTGGTCCGGTGAGCAGCGCACCCCCCGCCCCCCGAGTCATCGCCGTCGTCGGTCCCACCGCGGCCGGAAAGTCCGATCTGGGCGTCTTCCTCGCCCAGCGCCTGGGCGGGGAGGTTGTCAACGCAGACTCCATGCAGCTCTACCGGGGGATGGACATCGGCACCGCCAAGCTGACGCCCGAGGAGCGCGGCGGCGTCCCGCACCACCTCCTGGACATCTGGGACGTGACGGTCACGGCGTCCGTCGCCGAGTACCAGAAGCTCGCCCGCGCGCGGATCGACGCCCTGCTCGCCGAGGGCCGCTGGCCCGTCCTGGTCGGCGGTTCCGGTCTGTACGTGCGCGGGGCGGTCGACAACCTGGAGTTCCCCGGCACCGACCCCGAGGTCAGGGCCAGGCTCGAAGACGAACTCACGCTGCGCGGTTCCGGCGCGCTGCACGCGCGTCTGGCCGCTGCCGACCCCGGGGCGGCGCAGGCGATCCTGCCGAGCAACGGCCGCCGTATCGTCCGGGCCCTCGAAGTGATCGAGATCACCGGCCGCCCCTTCACCGCCAACCTGCCCGGTCATGACTCGGTCTACGACACCGTGCAGATCGGTGTCGACGTGGCCCGCCCCGAGCTCGACGACCGCATCACCCGCCGGGTGGACCGCATGTGGGACGCGGGGCTCGTGGACGAGGTGCGCGCGCTGGAGGCGCGCGGCCTGCGCGAGGGGCGTACGGCTTCGCGTGCGCTGGGCTACCAGCAGGTGCTCGCGGCGCTCTCGGGGGAGTGCACGCTGGAAGAGGCGCGGGTCGAGACCGTACGCGCCACCAAGCGCTTCGCGCGCCGCCAGGATTCATGGTTCAGGCGCGACCCACGGGTGAACTGGCTCAGTGGGGCTGCGGCGGACGTCACAGAACTTCCGCGGCTCGCACTGGCGTTGGTCGAACGACCGGTTACAGCCTGATCACGTCATGGCATCGGGACGCTCAGGCCGCCGTCCGGGCCTCCGGCGCCGTGCCATCATCGAGCTTCGATCGACCAAGTGGAGTCCGAGTTGGGAGGGCGCGTGGCGATGGAGGCCGGCCCTCGCGACACTGCACAAGGCACCGAGCCCCTCACCGTCGACAGCGGTGAGCCGGAGCAGGACGAGGATCGTCTGAGCCCCGACGGGCCCGACGAGATGCAGGGTGGAGTGACCGCCGACGGCCCCGAGCCCGAGGAGATGTTCGCGGGCGGGCCCGAGGTCGAGGTCGAGCTGCGCCCGCAGCGCAGGCTGCGCATCTGGCAGCTCGCCCCCATCGTCGCCCTGGCCGCGGTCGGCTCCCTGATGTTCGCTTTCCCGCTCGCCTTCGACTTCGGCGACAGCGGCGCGGTGATCGCCATGCTGGGCCTGCTGATCTGCTCCTGTGCGGCGGGCTGGGGCATGATGGCGGCCCGCCGGGTGGGCTACACCTGGCCCGGGCTGCCGCAGCGCGGCTCCGGCCGCAGACCGGACTGGCGGGTGATCCTGGCGTACGTCGTCGTGGTCGCCGCGATCATCGTGCTCGCCGTGTGGAGAGTCGCCCGGCTGCGGTAGACGGTGCCTTTCGGCGCTGTCCGAGGGGCACCGTACGATCGAGGCATGAGCACGCGCGCGCGGATCGCCTTCCTCAAGGGCCACGGCACCGAGAACGACTTCGTGATCGTCCCGGACCCCGAGAACACCATCGAGCTGCCCCCGGCCGCCGTCGCCGCCCTGTGCGACCGCCGGGCGGGCATCGGCGGTGACGGTCTGCTGCATGTCGTGCGGTCCGCCGCCCACCCCGAGGCGCGGCACATGGCGTCCGAGGCCGAGTGGTTCATGGACTACCGCAACGGCGACGGCTCGGTCGCGGAGATGTGCGGCAACGGCGTGCGCGTCTTCGCGCGCTACCTCCAGCGTGCCGGCCATGTCGCCGAGGGCGATCTCGCGGTGGCCACGCGCGGGGGAGTGAAGACCGTGCACATCGCCAAGACCGCGTCCGGCGGCGGCTCCGCTGGTGACGTCACCGTCGGCATGGGCAAGGCGCTGCTTCCCGAGGGGGACGTCACGGTGAGCGTCGGCGAGCGCAGCTGGCCCGCGCGGAACGTGAACATGGGCAACCCGCACGCCGTGGCCTTCGTGGACGACCTCGCCCACGCCGGGAACCTGTACGCGCCGCCCCCCTTCAGCCCCGCCTCCGCCTACCCGGACGGGGTGAACGTGGAGTTCGTGGTCGACCGCGGCCCGCGCCATGTCGCCCTGCGCGTGCACGAGCGCGGCTCCGGCGAGACCCGGTCGTGCGGCACGGGCGCGTGCGCGGTCGCCGTGGCCACCGCCCGCCGCGACGGCGCCGACCCGGCGGTCACCGGAACACCGGTGACGTACACCGTCGACGTGCCCGGCGGAACGCTCGTGATCACCGAGCGGCCCGACGGTGAGATCGAGATGACCGGTCCCGCGGTGATCGTCGCCGAGGGCGAGATCGACGCCGAGTGGCTGGAATCGTTTGTCCGCTGAGCTGCGTGCGGGCTTCGGATCGTAGGCACACGCGCCCAGTGGTGCAGGTGTCAACTACTGAGGTGTCGTGCGGAAGTTCGAAATCACAGCCATCCGCCATTCGCGTGGCGCGAAACCGTAAACATGCGGACCTTCGCTCGAATGGGTGATCCGTTTCACGCTCGGCGAGAGGCGGTCAGACGCGCGTGATGGGCTCGGTAGCATCAAGCACCGGCCCGGACGGGGGACCGTTGCCATCCCCTGAGCCGTGTCCGCCCTGGGGCACCCCGTCCGCCGGTCCACGCAGCCGGAGGTGCCCATGAGTGCGGAGGCCACGAATCCCGCGACCCCAGGTCCGGTATCGAGCCCGGCGGCGCGCTGGCGGGCGCGGATCGACCTGCGCCGCCTGGGACGCGCCGCCCTGCTCGGCCCCGCCGCCCGCGACCGGCTGCCCGACGCCATCAGCCATGTCGTCGACGCGCACCGCGCGCACCATCCGAGCGCCGACCTCGACCCCCTGCACCGCGCCTATGTGCTGGCCGAGTCCTCGCACCGCGGCCAGATGCGCAAGAGCGGCGAGCCGTACATCACGCACCCCCTCGCGGTCACTCTGATCCTCGCGGAACTCGGCGCCGAGACAACGACCCTGACGGCCTCTCTGCTCCACGACACCGTCGAGGACACCGACGTGACACTGGATCAGGTCGGGGAGCAGTTCGGCGCCGAGGTCCGCTATCTCGTCGACGGCGTCACCAAGTTGGAGAAGGTCGACTACGGCGCCGCCGCCGAGCCCGAGACCTTCCGCAAGATGCTGGTCGCCGCGGGCAGCGACGTCCGGGTGATGTCGATCAAACTCGCGGACCGGCTGCACAACATGCGGACCCTCGGTGTCATGCGCCCCGAGAAGCAGGCCCGCATCGCCAAGGTCACCCGGGACGTCCTCATCCCGCTCGCCGAACGGCTCGGCGTCCAGGCGCTCAAGACCGAGCTGGAGGACCTGGTCTTCGCGATCCTGCACCCCGAGGAGTACGAACACACGCGGGAGTTGATCGTCGACAACGCCTCCCGCGCGGACGACCCGCTCGCCGACATCGCCGACGAGGTGCGCGGCGTGCTGCGCGACGCCGACATCCCGGCCGAAGTCGTGATCCGGCCACGGCACTTCGTCTCCGTGCACCGCGTCGCCCGCAAGCGCGGGGAGCTGCGCGGCACGGACTTCGGCCGGCTGCTGGTGCTCGTCAACGAGGACGCGGACTGTTACGGCGTCCTCGGCGAACTCCACACCTGTATGACGCCGGTCGTCTCGGAGTTCAAGGACTTCATCGCGGTACCGAAGTTCAACCTGTACCAGTCGCTGCACACCGCGGTCGCCCGCCAGGACGGGCAGGTCGCCGAAGTCCTCATCCGTACCCACCAGATGCACAAGGTCGCCGAGGCCGGCGTCATCGCGCTGGGCAACCCGTACGCGCCCGCGCCCGACGACCCGGCCGACGGCGAGCGCGCCGACCCCACCCGGCCCGGCTGGCTCTCCCGCCTCCTCGACTGGCAGGAGGCGGCCCCCGACACCGACACCTTCTGGTCGACCCTGCGCGAGGACCTCGCCCAGGACCGCGAGATCACCGTCTTCCGCCCCGACGGCGGCACGCTGGGCCTGCCCGAGGGCGCCACCTGCGTCGACGCCGCGTACGCGCAGTACGGCGAGGACGCGCACGCGTGCATCGGCGCCCGCGTGAACGGCCGCCTGGCGACGCTGAGCACGGTGCTGCAGGACGGCGACACCGTCCAGCTGCTCATGGGGCAGGACCCCGCCTCCGAGCCCTCCAGGGAGTGGCTGGAGCACGCCCACACGCCGGCCGCGCGCATCGCCATCCAGCGCTGGCTGGCGGCCCATCCGGCGCACACGGACACGGCGGAGGACGCCGAGCCCTCGTCCGCTCCCCGGCCCACGCCCGAGGGGGCGGTCGCCCGGCCCGTCGCGGACGTCATCGTCGACCAGCCCGACGCGACGGTACGCCTGGCGGGTTGCTGCACGCCCGTGCCGCCCGACGAGGTGACCGGGTTCGCCGTGCGCGGTGGAGTGGTCACCGTTCACCGGCTCGAATGCGCCGCCGTGGCGCGGATGAAGAGCGGGGGGCGCGCGGAGGTCGGGGTGCGCTGGGGGGACACCACCGAGTGCCGGGTCACCCTGCTCGCCGAATCGTTCGTCCGCCCGCACCTCCTGGCGGACCTCACGGAGGCGATGGCCCTCGAGGGCGCCGAGATCGTCTCCGCGACCATCGAGCCCCCGACCCAACAGCGCGTCCGGCACACGTACACCGTCCAACTCCCGGACGCGGCCCTCCTGCCGGCCCTCATGCGGGCCATGCGCAACGTGCCAGGCGTGTACGACGTGAACCGAACCCAGCCGCACCCATCCAACACGTGAAACCGCGCCCGCCCGCCTGACATCTGCCACGCGCGCGTGGGCCACCACTGCGCCGCCCGCAGCCACCCGCTTCTGGCACGGGGTCCCGCATGGCCCTTGAGGACGGGACGCGTACGGCGCACATGCCCGGCGCGCGCAGAAGTGGAGAGGCGCGCGAGGCGCAGGTCGGGCGCGCGGTGAAGGGGAGGGGCGCGCGGTGAGGTAAAGCGGAGCGCGAGGTGCGGGCCCGGCGCGCGCGGAGGCGGCTGACGTTCGCTGCGCACGCTCGCGTGAGGTGTGCAGAGCGGCAGTGGGCCAGACCGCCGCCGGTCCTGCACCGCCCTACGTCTGCACGGCACCCGCACCCGTCGGGCCTGCCGCACGAGGTCGTGCCCTGCGCATGACGCATGTGTGCGCGCCTCCGACCCGTTCGGGTGGTACGGGCGCGCGTCGGCTCCGTGGGGCGTGTGCGCGCTGATAGCCGTGGTTCATGCTGCTCACCTCCCGCGCTCCGGCGGCCTCCACGCGTGCGCGTGCCGTCGTCCCCCACACCGGAAAGCCCCGCCGGCTCAAGGCGGCCGCGCTGCTCGCCTCCGCCGTCTCCGTCTGTCTTCTCGCCGCGAGCGCCCCGCCGGCGCCCCTGGGCGTCGGTGACCGTCTCTTCCCGTACCTCGGCAACCCGGGGTATGACGTGGCGTCGTACGACCTCTCCTTCACCTATTCCGGCTCCAACAGCAAGCCCCTGCAGGCGGTCACCACGATCGACGCCTGGACCACCCGGGACCTGGACCGCCTGAACCTCGACTTCGCGCACGGCAAGGTCGAGTCCGTCGAGGTCGACGGTGAGCCCGCCTCGTTCGCCGGAGCCGGCGAGGACCTCGTCGTCACGCCGGAGGAGCCGCTGCAGGAGGGCAGCTGGACGCGGATCACCGTGCGGCACACCAGCGACCCCACGGAGTCCGGGGACGAGGACGGCGGCTGGGTGCGCACCTCGGACGGCCTCGCCATGGCCAATCAGGCCGACGCCGCGCACCTGGTGTTCCCGTGCAACGACCACCCCTCCGACAAGGCGATGTTCACCATCCGGATCACCGCCCCCAACGGCTACACGGCCGTCGCCAACGGTCTGCCCGCCGGCGTCGACCGCGTCGGCCGGTCCACCACATGGACGTACCGCACCCAGCACCCGATGGCCACCGAGCTCGCCCAGGTGTCGATCGGCCGCTCCACCGTCCTGCACCGCGAGGGGCCCCACGGCCTGCCCGTACGCGACGTCGTCCCCACCAAGGACGTCAAGGCGCTCGAACCCTGGCTCGCCAGAACACCCGACCAGATCGCCTGGATGGAGAGCAAGGTCGGCCCGTACCCCTTCGAGACGTACGGTCTTCTCATGGCCCAGGCCACCACCGGCTTCGAACTCGAGACGCAGACACTCTCTCTCTTCGAGAGAGAGCTCTTCACCGAGCCCGCCTACCCCAAGTGGTACGTCGAGTCGATCATGGTGCACGAGCTGTCCCACCAGTGGTTCGGCGACAGCGTCAGCCCCCGCACCTGGTCCGACCTGTGGCTCAACGAGGGACACGCCACCTGGTACGAGGCCCTGTACGCGGAGGAGAAGGCCGGCAAGCCCATGGAGGCGCGCATGAAGGCCGCGTACGCCGCCTCCGACCGCTGGCGCGCGGCCGGAGGCCCCCCGGCCGCTCCCAAGGCGCCCGCCCCCGGCCAGAAGATCAGCCTCTTCCGGCCGAACGTCTACGACGGCGCCGCCCTCGCCCTCTACGCCCTGCGCCAGGAGATCGGCCGCGAGCGTTTCGAGCGCCTCGAACGCGCCTGGGTGGCCCTGCACCGCGACGGCACCGCCACCACCGCCGACTTCGAACGGCTCGCCTCCGACATCTCCGGACGTGACCTCGGCGGCTTCTTCAAGGCCTGGCTGTACGGCGAGAAGACCCCGCCCATGCCCGGCCACCCGGAATGGACGCCGGTCCCGCCCGGCAAGGCGGGACCGCGGAAATAAGGCGATGACGAGACGTCCCGTACCGTGCGACCATCTTCTGGCCGGCGCGGCACGGGGCACGGGAATCTCCCGGGGTACTCGTGCGTTGTGCAGTACGACGCCGCAGACTCACTGCCCATCGACGTAAGGATCCAATGACCTCCTCTTCATCCCCTTCCCAGGACACGCAGCGCTTCGCGCACACCTATCCCGAAGGTCTTCGGGCCGATGCCCTGATGGAAGAGGACGTCGCCTGGAGCCACGAGATCGACGGAGAGCGGGACGGCGACCAGTTCGACCGCTCGGAGCGCGCGGCTCTGCGCCGTGTCGCCGGGCTCTCCACCGAGCTCCAGGACGTCACCGAGGTCGAGTACCGCCAGCTGCGGCTGGAGCGGGTCGTCCTCGTCGGCGTCTGGACCTCCGGGACCGCCCAGGACGCGGACAACTCCCTCGCGGAGCTCGCCGCCCTCGCCGAGACCGCCGGCGCGCTCGTGCTCGACGGCGTGATCCAGCGCCGCAGCGAGCCCGACGCGGCGACCTACATCGGCTCCGGCAAGGCGGTCGAGCTGCGGGACATCGTCGTCGAGACCGGCGCCGACACCGTGATCTGTGACGGTGAGCTCAGCCCCGGCCAGCTCATCCACCTCGAGGACGTCGTCAAGGTCAAGGTCATCGACCGTACGGCCCTGATCCTGGACATCTTCGCCCAGCACGCCAAGTCCCGGGAGGGCAAGGCGCAGGTCGCGCTCGCGCAGATGCAGTACATGCTGCCGAGGCTGCGAGGCTGGGGTCAGTCACTGTCGAGGCAGATGGGCGGCGGCAAGGGCGGCGGCCTCGCCACCCGCGGTCCCGGTGAGACCAAGATCGAGACGGACCGGCGGCGGATCCGCGAGAAGATGGCGAAGATGCGCCGGGAGATCGCGGAGATGAAGACCGGCCGCGAGATCAAGCGCCAGGAGCGCAAGCGCAACAAGGTGCCGTCGGTCGCCATCGCCGGTTACACCAACGCCGGCAAGTCCTCTCTGCTCAACCGCCTCACGGGCGCGGGCGTGCTGGTCGAGAACGCCCTGTTCGCGACCCTGGACCCGACCGTGCGCCGGGCCGAGAGCCCGAGCGGCCGGCTGTACACGCTGGCGGACACCGTCGGCTTCGTGCGCCACCTGCCCCATCACCTGGTCGAGGCGTTCCGCTCCACCATGGAGGAGGTCGGCGAGTCCGACCTGATCCTGCACGTGGTGGACGGCTCGCACCCGAACCCGGAGGAGCAGCTCGCCGCCGTGCGCGAGGTGATCAGGGACGTCGGCGCCATCGACGTACCGGAGATCGTCGTGATCAACAAGGCGGACGCGGCTGACCCGCTGACCCTGCAGCGGCTGCTGCGGGTCGAGAAGCGTTCGATCGCCGTCTCGGCACGCACCGGCCAGGGCATCGCGGAACTGCTCGCCCTCATCGACAACGAACTGCCCCGGCCGTCCGTCGAGATCGAGGCACTGGTGCCGTACACCCACGGCAAGCTGGTGGCGCGCGCGCACGACGAGGGCGAGGTGATCTCCGAGGAGCACACCCCGGAGGGCACCCTGCTCAAGGCGCGGGTGCACGAGGAACTCGCGGCGGACCTCGCGCCGTACGTGCCCGTCCCCGCGGTCTGACCGACAGCGCGAAGGCCCGCCCCCAGAATGTTCGGAGGGCGGGCCTTCGCCATGTCCCGGGGTCACCGACCGCCGTACGTCCTGCTCATGTTCTGGAGGAGCGTCTCGGCGCCCTTGCCGAGCTGCGGACCCGCCAGCCAGGTGTTGGTGGTCGGGCCGATCGAGGTGTTCGACACCAGTTCGGTCTTTCCGTCGACCACCCGGAACCAGCCGCCGCCGGACGAACCGCCGGTCATGGTGCAGCCGATGCGGTACATCGTCGGCAGCGACGGGCTCAGCGACAGCCGCCCGGGCCGGTCGATGCACTTGAACATCTTCAGGCCGCTGTACGGCGGCGCCGCGGGGTAGCCCCAGGCACCCATCCGGGTCACCTCGGTCGCCGAGGGCGCGGAGAAGTCGACGGGCAGGGCCGCGCCGATCGTCTCCTCCAGGGACTTCGAGCCCTGCTCAGGCTTCACATGCAGGACGGCGTAGTCATACGCGGCACCCGCGCCGCCCGTCTCGGATCCGCCCTGGATCCACTGGCTGGAGGTGGAGGCCCAGTCCGCCCACCAGGTGCCGTACGGGGCTATCTCGGAGGCGTCGGCGTTGCTCAGCTGGGACACGGACTGGGCGAGGTCGTTGTAGGCCGGCACGAAGGCGATGTTGCGGTACCAGCCGCCGTTCTTGCCGGCGTGCACGCAGTGGCCCGCCGTCCACACCAGGTTGGACTTCCCCGGGTGGTTCACGTCCTTGATCACCGTGCCCGAACAGACCATCGAACCCTGGGGGGAGTCGAAGAAGACCTTGCCCACCGGGGCCGCGTACCGGTGGTACGGCGTCTTCTCGGCCGCCGCCTCGACGGGCGCCGGCTCAGGGTCGCTGACGCCCTGGTCGGCGGCCGCGTCCTGGGTGGAGAGCGTCTTGTTGGCCTCCTTCGCGGACTTCATCCGCTCCGGCTTCCACAGCCCCTCGATCACCGGGTTGGCGAAATCCTTGGCCGCCCTGAGCCACTTGTCCTTGTCCCAGTCCTTCCAGCCGCCCTTGGCCCACTGGTCGATGTCGATGCCGTGGTCCTTGAGCTTGCTCGCGATGTCCGCCGGGATCCTGATCTTCCCGTCGCCGCCGCTCGCGGAGGCGGTGATGGTGCCGTCGGGCTTGTCGCTCGCGCTGTCGCCGGAACCGTTGCATGCGGTCGCGGTCAGGGCCAGGGCGGCGACCAGGCCGGTGGCGGCGAGCGCGGTGCGGCGGGTGGTGCGCCGCCCACGCGGTGGTGCAGCGGGCGCAGGTGTGGAACGCATGGTGCGGTAACCCCCGTTGGAGCGTGGTGCGGCATGGGCCTGCCGGGGGCAGGTGGTCCCGCCCCCGGAGCGACACCACTATGCCCGCGCAGCTGAGGGCGAACGGGGACGGGACGGTGAAGGTTTCCGTGAGGCGCCCCGGCCCCGCCTGTGCCTACCGGCCGGTCACCGACCGGCGAACTTCTTGCTCACGGATGCGTACACGCCCTTGGCCACGTCCCCCAGCCTCGGTCCCGCCAGCCAGCCCGAACTGACCGGGCCGATCGAGGTGTTCGACACCAGCGCGGGCTTGCCGTCCGAGCCGGTCTCGACCCAGCCGCCGCCGGAGGAACCGCCGGTCATGGTGCAGCCGATGCGGTACATCGTCGGGGCCGAGGCGTTCAGCGACAGCCGTCCCGGCTTGTCCGTGCACCGGTACATCTTCTGTCCGTCGAACGGCGCCGCAGCCGGGTAACCGGTCGCGGTGATGCTGGGAACCTTCGGCACCGCCGGGGCGTTGAAGTTCACAGGAAGCGCCGAACCGACCGTCTCCTGAAGTGACTTGCCGTTGCCACCCTTCTCCGGCGTCACATGGATGACGGCGTAGTCGTACGGTGCCCCGTCGCCGCCCGTCTCACCGCCCTGCTCGATCCACTGCTGCGAGGTCTGCGCCCAGTCCGCCCACCAGACGCCGTAGGGAGCCACCTGTTCCCGGGTGGCGTTCTGCAGCTCGGCCGCCGTCCTGCCCGAGTCGTTGTACGACGGCACGAAGGCGATGTTGCGGTACCAGCCGCCGTTCTTGCCGGCGTGCACACAGTGCCCCGCGGTCCAGATCAGGTTGGACTTGCCGGGGTGGGCCGGGTCCTCCACGACCGTCGCCGAACAGACCATCGTGCCTTGGGGGGAGTCGAAGAACACCTTGCCGGAGGTCGCCGCGTTGGCGTGGTACGTAGGCGCGACGGCCTTCGCGTCCACCGGCGCGGGCGTGGGGTCGGTCACGCCCTGGTCACCGGAGAGGTCGTTGCTGTCGACGCTCTTGTCCGGGTCATTGGCCCGCCGCATCCGGTCCGTGTTCCACAGGCCCTTGATGATCGGGTTGATGAAATCGTCGGCCTCGCGCAGCCAGTCGTCCTTGTTCCAGTTCTTCCAGGCGCCGTTCTTCCACTTGTCGATGTCGATCCCGTGCTCTTTGAGCTTCTTCCTGATGTCGTCCGGGATCTTGATCTTGCCGTCGCCGCTGCTCGCGGTGTCGGACGCGGACGCGGAGGACTGACCGCCCGCGTTGGTGTCGTTGCCGTTGCAGGCTGTGGCGGTTAGTGCCAGCACCGAGGAGAGCGCTACGGCGGCCAACACGGGGGTGGTCCTGCGACTCGCACCCCCGCCTCGCCGGACGTGGAACGACGGCCGTATGGATCGCATGGTCTGAACTCCCCCTGAGATGAACGCGCCGGGCTTCTGCCGAACCGGCCCGTCTGCCGTACCGGGCCTGTGTCGAACGGCATCACACACTATGTGCTCGCTGTGGGGGACTTCCCACGGAGCGGCAACGGTTCCGTCACGGAAAGGATCTTGAAGCGACCCGTAACCCGGTGCGGCGAAGGGGGTTGGTAGCGGTGGGGGTGCTGCTGTCCGTGGGTGATCCCCAGCGGGAGGACATGAGGTCGTGGCCGAGTCTGCGTGTGAGGGGAGTGCGTCCGAGGGAATCGGCGCGGCCGGCGGGGTCTCCGTGGCGGCGCGGGGTGCGTACGACGGGATCCTGCGTCGTCAGTCGGCGCGCGAGTCGGCGGCGCGCACCTATGCGCGTGCCCTGCCGATCGTTCCCGTGCGTGCCCGGGGACTCACCATCGAGGGCGCCGACGGGCGCCGCTACCTCGACTGTCTCTCCGGCGCGGGGACGCTCGCGCTGGGCCACAACCACCCCGTCGTGCTCGAAGCGATCCGCAAGGTCCTGGACTCGGGCGCACCCCTTCACGTCCTCGACCTGGCGACACCCGTCAAGGACGCCTTCGTCACCGAGTTGTTCCGAACCCTGCCCTCCGGGCTCGTCGACCACGCGCGCGTGCAGTTCTGCGGGCCGGCCGGAACCGACGCGGTGGAGGCCGCGCTGAAACTCGTACGGGCCGCGACCGGCCGCACCGGGATCATGGCCTTCACCGGCGCCTACCACGGTATGACCGCCGGAGCCCTGGCCGTATCCGGGGGCGCCCCCGACGTACGGGTCGCCCGGCTGCCCTTCCCACAGGACTACCGCTGCCCTTTCGGCATCGGCGGACCTCAGGGCGCCGAACTCGCCGCCCGCTGGACCGAGTCCGTTCTCGACGACCCCAAGTCGGGCGTGCCGCACCCCGCCGGGATGATCCTCGAGCCCGTCCAGGGCGAGGGCGGTGTCATTCCCGCGCCGGACGTCTGGATGCGGCGGATGCGCGAGGTCACGGCAGCCCGGGCCATTCCGTTGATCGCGGACGAGGTCCAGACGGGCGTCGGCCGCACGGGGGCCTTCTGGGCGGTGGAGCACAGCGGCATCACCCCGGACGTCATGGTCCTCTCCAAGGCCATCGGCGGCAGCCTCCCCCTCGCGGTGATCGTCTACCACGAGGACCTGGACGTCTGGCCTCCCGGCGCCCACGCCGGCACCTTCCGCGGCAACCAACTCGCCATGGCCGCGGGCACGGCGACCCTCTCCTACGTCCGCGAGAACGACCTCGCCGCCAGAGCGGCAACGCTCGGAACCCGGATGCAGGACCAACTCCGACAGCTCGGCCGGGAGTTCGCATGTGTAGGGGAGGTGCGGGGGCGGGGGCTGATGATCGGGATCGAGTTCGTGGACACGGAAGGCGACGGGGGCGGGGACGCTGATGCCGGCCTTCGGGATGGTCTCGCCGGTGCGCCTGGTGTGCCTGGTGCCCTTGGTGCGTCCGGTGCGTCCGGGGCGACGTGTGAGCCCGGTGTTCCCTGTGAGGCCGGTGGGAGCACCACGCCGGCTCCGTGGTCCGAAGGCCCTCGCCCCGCCGCTCCCGATCTCGCGGCCGCCGTTCAGCGGGAGTGTCTGCGGCGCGGTCTCATCGTCGAACTTGGCGGGCGCCACGCCAGTGTCGTACGTCTGCTCCCACCACTGACGATCAGTGACGAGCAGGCGGCCGCGGTGCTCGATCGCCTGGCCGATGCCGTGGCTGCGGCAGCCCGAGCCCACGCCGGCCGACCGTCCGCGCCCCGCCGAGCGAACGGGGCCCCTCCGCGCAGCCGGCAGGACGAGCGAGCCCAAAGGGCGGGCTGGAGCGGCGACTGACGCTCACGCTCCCGCCCCTGGTCAACCAGGCCGACCTAAACCTCCGTGACGCAGCACCCGATTCGCCACCCCGCGAGTCAGAGCCACCCATGAGGACCGCCTTGAACGCCACCCCCACTCCGGAGACCCCCGGGCCCGCCACGGCCCCCCACGGCGCCACCGACGAACCGCGTGTCGACCCCAACCAGCCCACACCGACAGGAACAACCCCGCGGCGGGGTGGAACAGGCGTGGAAGAGGGCAGGGTCCCCGCGCAGCGCAGGCTCCCGTCGTGGGCGTCGGACACAGCCAACCCGCCGGAGCCCGCCGAAGATCCGTTCCACTGCGTGGCAGACCTCCTTGAGCACCCCGATCCACACACCGCAGCCGACGCCGCGGCCATCGAGAACCTGCTCCGCTGCTGGGTCCGCGAGGCCGATCTTCCGGCCCCTGACAGCGGCACGCTCCGCATCCCCCTGCCCGCCAGCGGCACGGCACTGCTCGTCCCGGTCCGCTACTGGTCCCCCTCGGGATGGCACCGCTTCGGCCTTCCGAGCCTCGCCGGCTCCTCCGATCAGTCCCCGCCCGCCGATGCCGTCACCATCGCCGCCCTGCTCGCCCGCGAAACAGCCACATGCAGCACCCCGAATGCACGGCCCGCTCTCGCTCCCCTCTCCGCGACCGCTTCCGACCTGGTCACCCGCGTAGCCGACTCCTCCCGTCGTACCGCCACTTTCATCCGGGAACGCCGGGAGCACCCTTCCGACGGCCCCGACCTCTTCCTCTCCGCCGAGCAGGCACTCGTGCTCGGCCACCCCCTGCACCCCACCCCGAAGAGCCGCGAAGGTCTCTCCGAGTACGAAGCGCGCCTGTACTCACCCGAGTTGCGGGGCTCCTTTCCCCTGCACTGGCTTGCCGTCGCCCCCTCCCTGCTCGCCACGGACTCCGCCTGGACCGAGCGCGGCCGCCCCGTCCCCGCCCCGCAGCTCACCACTCGACTCGCCGGCGCCGAACTGGCCCTGCCGGACGGCCATGCAGCCCTTCCCCTCCACCCCTGGCAACTGCGCGAGGTCCTCCGCCGCCCCGAGGTCTCGCCCCTGTTCGACGCAGGACTGCTCCGCGACCTCGGCACCCACGGCTCCCCGTGGCACCCCACCTCCTCCGTACGCACCGTCCACCGCACCGGCGCCCCCGCGATGCTCAAACTGTCGCTGGGCCTGCGTATCACCAACTCCCGTCGCGAGAACCTCCGCAAGGAACTGCACCGGGGCGTCGAGGTCCACCGCCTGCTGCGCAGCGGCCTGTCCCAGCAGTGGCGGGCCGCGCACCCGGGATTCGACATCGTCCGTGACCCGGCCTGGCTCGCCGTCGACACCCCGGACGGCGAACCGGTGCCCGGCCTCGATGTGATGATCCGGCACAACCCGTTCTGCGCCTCCGACGACGTCTCCTGCGTGGCCGGACTCGTCGCACCCCGGCCACTGGCCCCATCCGCCCTTCCGGCGAGTCCGGCCCACCGCTCGGAGGCCGATCCGCAGCCGATGCGGTCCCGCCTGGCAATGGTCGTCACCCGCCTCGCCCTTCGGACGGGACGTCCGCGCGGAGCCGTGGCCGCCGAGTGGTTCCTGCGCTACCTCGAACAGATCGTCCGTCCCGTGCTGTGGCTGGACGCGGAGGCAGGCATCGCCCTGGAGGCCCACCAGCAGAACACGCTGCTTCTGCTGGATGCCGACGGCTGGCCCGCAGGCGGCCGCTACCGCGACAACCAGGGCTACTACTTTCGTGAATCCCGCCGCACGGACCTCGATGCCCGGCTGCCCGGCATCGGCGAGCGCAGCGACACCTTCGTTTCCGACGGGGTCACCGACGAGCGTTTCGCGTACTACCTCGCGATCAACAACGTCCTCGGCCTCGTCGGGGCGTTCGGCTCTCAGCGCCTGGCGGACGAAGGGCTGCTGCTCGCCGCGTTCCGCCGATTCCTCGACGACGTCGCCTCCGGTCCCGCTGCCCTGCGCACTTCGCTCCCGGCCCACCTGCTCGACTCGCCCGTCCTGCGGTGCAAGGCCAACCTGCTGACCCGACTGCACGGCCTCGACGAACTCGTCGGCCCGGTCGACACCCAGTCCGTCTACGTCACCATCGCCAATCCCCTCCGTCTGTGAGAACAGCTGGTCGCACACCGTTTTCCCAAGCACCAACTCCCTTCATCGCTGAGGAACATGCCCCACCCGCACTTCTGAGAGGAGCGTCGCCGTGTCTTCCACCGACGCCGACGCACAGGCAGCGCCAGCCCCTGCTCCCCGTACCGACACCGACGCCGAGACCAGCCCCCTTCCGGCCGAGAGCGGCACGGTGATCACGGACAGCGACAGCGAGGACACGCTGGAACTGCGCCTGCCCGACGAACTGATCGCGCTCTTCTCCGAGCAGGAGGGGGCCCATGCCGACGAGGCACCGGGGCGGCGTGAGATCAGGACCGCACCCTCTCGCGCACCCTCCCTCGACGGCGACCTCCTCGACGACGTCGGAGAGTGGGGACCTGTGACCACACCCGCGGGCGCGTTCCACCTCGTCCCCGTGCACATCGAGCGGGACCTTCCGCTGGTCAGCCGCTGGATGAACGACCCTGCCGTCGCCGAGTTCTGGAAGCTGGCCGGACCTCCGTCAGTGACAGAGGACCACCTGCGCGCCCAGTGCACAGGCGACGGACGCAGCGTTCCGTGCCTCGGTGTGCTGGAGGGCACCCCGATGAGTTACTGGGAGATCTACCGGGCGGACCTCGACCCGCTGGCCCGCCACTATCCCGCCCGACCTCATGACACCGGAATCCACCTCCTCATCGGTGCTGTCGCCGAGCGTGGGCGAGGTCTCGGCAGCATGCTGCTCAGAGCCGTCGCCGACCTCGCTCTCGACAGGCGCCCCGTCTGCGCGCGCGTCGTCGCGGAACCCGACCTTCGCAACACCCCCTCCATCGCCGCCTTCCTGAGCGCCGGTTTCCGGTTCTCCGCCGAGGTCGAGCTCCCCGCCAAGCGGGCCGCTCTCATGGTCCGAGACCGGTTGCTGCGCGATCTGCTGTGACTCTGTGCCACAGACGCTGTGCCATCGCATCGTCACTTTTGGTACACCGCCCGAGCCGATCCGGTTCCCACTTTGCGGCGTCGACCGCTTCGACGCCGAAATCCACCGAACCGATGTCGAAACCGAGCGACAGCGGCTCTCGCGCATCCAGAACGGCACTCGCTCCGTCCATCGACGGTCATCCACAGTCATCGACGATCCAAAGCAGTCCGATCCGAACCAGGCCACGGCGCACCCGGCCCCGATGCAGCCCCTCGTCCCCGCCTTGATCACCCTTTTGTCAGTGCCGCGCCGTAGGGTGGTCGCGCTATGACGAAGCCCTCACTCCCCGAACTCCTGCATGCTGCCGTCACTGCCGTCGGCGGTACGGAGCGCCCCGGCCAGGTGACCATGGCCGAAGCCGTCGCGGAGGCGATCGACGACGGCTCCCATCTGCTGGTGCAGGCCGGCACCGGTACCGGAAAGTCGCTGGGCTATCTCGTGCCCGCGCTCGCGCACGGGGAGAGAGTCGTCGTGGCGACGGCGACCCTCGCCCTGCAGCGTCAGCTCGTCGAGCGGGACCTGCCGCGCACGGTCGAGGCCCTGCACCCCCTGCTGCGCCGCCGTCCGGAGTTCGCGATGCTGAAGGGCAGATCGAACTACCTCTGCCTGCACCGCCTCCACGAGGGCGTTCCGCAGGACGAGGAAGAAGGCCTGTTCGACCAGTTCGAGGCGGCCGCACCCACCAGCAAGCTGGGCCAGGACCTGCTGCGGATGCGTGACTGGGCCGACGAGACCGAGTCCGGCGACCGTGACGACCTCACCCCCGGCGTCTCCGACCGCGCCTGGTCCCAGGTGTCGGTCTCGTCCCGTGAGTGCCTGGGCGCGTCGAAGTGCGCGTACGGCGCCGAGTGCTTCGCCGAGATGGCACGCGAGCGCGCCAAGCTCTCCGACGTGGTCGTCACCAACCACGCGCTGCTGGCCATCGACGCCATCGAGGGCGCGCCGGTCCTGCCGCAGCACGAGGTGCTGATCGTCGACGAGGCGCACGAGCTGGTCTCCCGCGTCACCGGCGTCGCCACCGGCGAGCTCACACCCGGCCAGGTCAACCGCGCGGTGCGCCGCGCCGCCAAGCTGGCCAACGAGAAGGCCGCCGACCAGCTGCAGACCGCCGCCGAGGGCTTCGAGCGGCTCATGGAGCTGGCCCTGCCCGGCCGCCTGGAGGAGATCCCCGAGGACCTCGGCTACGCGCTCATGGCGCTGCGCGACGCCTGCCGCACGGTCATCTCCGCGATCGGTGCGACCCGTGACAAGTCCGTGCAGGACGAGGACGCGGTCCGCAAGCAGGCGCTGGCGTCCGTCGAGGCGGTGCACGACGTGGCCGAGCGCGTTACCAACGGCAGTGAGTGGGACGTCGTCTGGTACGAGCGCCACGACCGGTTCGGCGCCTCCCTGCGCGTCGCCCCCATGTCGGTTTCGGGCCTGCTGCGGGAGAAGCTGTTCGCCGACCGGTCCGTCGTCCTGACGTCGGCGACGCTGAAGCTGGGCGGCGACTTCAACGGCGTCGGAGCCTCGCTCGGACTCGCCCCCGAGGGCACGGAGGGCGACGACCTGCCCAAGTGGAAGGGCGTGGATGTCGGCTCCCCGTTCGACTACCCCAGGCAGGGCATCCTGTATGTCGCCAAGCACCTGGCGCGCCCCGCGCGTGACGGCGACCGGGCGGACATGCTGGACGAACTGACCGAGCTGATCCAGGCGGCGGGCGGCCGTACGCTCGGCCTCTTCTCGTCCATGCGGGCCGCCCAGCTCGCCGCCGAGGAACTCCGCTCCCGCATCCCGGAGTTCCCGATCCTGCTGCAGGGCGAGGAGACCCTGGGTGAGCTGATCAAGAACTTCGCGGCCGACCCGCAGACCTGTCTGTTCGGCACGCTGTCGCTCTGGCAGGGGGTCGACGTCCCGGGCCCCAGCTGCCAGCTGGTCGTCATGGACAAGATCCCGTTCCCGCGCCCCGACGACCCGTTGATGAGCGCCCGCCAGAAGGCGGTGGAGGAAGCCGGGGGCAACGGTTTCATGGCGGTCGCCGCCACCCATGCCGCGCTGCTCATGGCTCAGGGCGCCGGCCGCCTCGTACGCGCGTCGGGAGACCGGGGCGTGGTGGCCGTACTCGACCAGCGTCTGGCCACGGCCCGGTACGGCAGCTATCTGAAGGCGTCACTGCCCGACTTCTGGTACACGACGGACCGTAACCAGGTCCGGAAGTCCCTGTCGGCGATCGACGCGGCCGCCAAGAAGGCGGAGGCGGAGGCGGAATGACGGGTGGGTGGCCTGACGCGGCGCCGCGTCAGGCCCGAGCGGAAGAGCGTCGGGGAGGGAAAGAGTGGTTGGT
>NZ_JBEXPK010000051.1:0-60793 GCF_040612015.1 Streptomyces sp. NPDC006476
GGCAGGGTGCCGGTGGCCCCGGCGGGCCGGACGACGCGTGCCCGGACACTGCCGGTCGGGCCGCCGGAGACGGTGATCCACTCCTCGTCCACCGCGGGCTTGGCGATCTCGCCGGACTGCACCTCGTCGACGGCCTTACGGCCCTCGGCGGGCGGCAGGTCGAAGAGGTACGGCGGGTTGGCGGTGGCCTCGACGAAGGCCTGGGCGGCCGGTTCGAGGACCGGCTTGACCGGTTCGGCGGTCTGGGACATCAAGTTCTCCCCAAGTGTGTGACTGGTGATGCGCGAGCACGTCGACGAGCACGCTAGGAGCGCAGGGCCGGGGCGAGTTGACTGCCGGCGCATGACTGCTGGTCCCGCAGCGCACGGGAGCGACCGCCCGCCGTCTCGCGCCACTCGCTGGGGGACATGCCGTAGGCGGCCCGGAACACCCGGCTGAAGTGCGGGGCGCTGAGGAAGCCCCAGCGGGCGGCGACGGCGGCGATGGTGCGCCTGCCCCGGATGCGGTGCAGCAGATCGCGCCGGCACTCCTCCAGACGTCGGCGCTGGATCCACCGGCCGACCGTCATGTCCTCGTCCTGGAACAGCTTGTGCAGATAGCGCACCGAGATGTGGTGCGCCGCGGCGATCACCTCGGGGGAGAGGTCCGGATCCGGTAGATGCCGGTCGACGTACCTGAGGATCCTGGACAGCAGCGGCGACTGGGCGCCCGGCGCTTCCGACGATGCCTCGCCCGAGCGCTCGGTGGCCAGGGTGGCCAGCAGGTTCACGGCGTTCCAGGACAGCATCTCGCCGATCTCGGGTGGGGAGACGGAGACCGTGTCGGCGAGCTCCGACAGGAACGGGGACAGCAGCCCACCCAGCCGGGAGGACCGGCTGACCGGCGCCGTCAAAACCCGCCGCAGGGCCTGCTCCGGCAGCCCCAGCGCCTCGCGCGACACCAGGAACACCTTCAGCCGGGCGCCCTCGGGAAGATCCAGTGACGGGGGGTGGTCGGCGTCGTAGAAACAGATGTCGCCAGGGGAGAGGGCGATGTCCGCGGGAGTCTCCGGAGCGGGTGTGCCGCCCCGGACGCCGACGAGGAGGAACTCGCCGCCGACCCCGGCGGAGAGCCGGTGCGCGTCGGGGTGGGGCAACCGCTCGCCGGGCAGCCGCACCGGCACCGCGTCGGTGACGACGATGTCGAGACCCATGGGCATCCTGCACACCTCCGAACAGGACCGAACAAAAACTCTCATCGCCTCGGAGCGTAGGGGGAAGGTGTGAAAAAAGAGTGACGAAGCCATGGCGGCACGGCTGTGACCTGCGGTTATGAACGACGGTTCAGCTCGTCGGCGAAGATCCGCAGCAGGGGATGCCCGGTGTAGCGGCCCGGTGCCGACTCGGTGACGAGGTGGGCGTCGGCGAGTTCGTCGAGCAGCCGACGGGCCGTGCGGACCGGGACGTCGGCGAGCGCGGCGGCCGTCTCCGCCGTGAGGTCCGGTCCGGAGCGGGCCGACAGCCGGAACAGTCGGGCCGTGTCGGCAGGCAGACGGCGGTAGGAGCCGGCGAACGCGGTGCGTACGTCGGCGAAGGCGTCGAGACCGGCGGAGCGGCGCAGTTCGGCGGCGACGGACGTGAGAGGGCCGGTGGCCGCCAAGTGGGCCAAGGCGAGCGGCAGTCGCCCGTAGCGCACCATGATCTCCTCGGCCGCCTCCGCTTCGGCAGGAGTCCGTTCCCGGTCGGGGTGCCGGAGCAGGATCTCGAGCGCGTCCGCGGGGGAGGGCAGACCCAGCCGCAGCGGACGGGCTCCGGCGGCGACCAGCCCGGACAGTCCGCGCCGGCTGGTGATCAGCGTCAGACAGCCGGGCGAGGCGGGCAGCAGCGGCCGTACCTGCTCGGTGTCGAGGGCGTCGTCGAGCAGTACCAGCACCCGGCGACCGGACAGCGTGCTCCGGTACAGACCGGCCAGGGCGTCCGGACCGCTCGGCAGACGGTGCTCGGGCACGCCGAGCGCGGTGAGCAGGGAGCGCAGGGCCGCCTCGGGGGTGAGCGGGTCGTCGAGGGGATCGAAACCTCGTAGATCCAGATGGAGTTGGCCGTCCGGATACCGCGCGGCGGCCTGGTGCGCCCAGCGCACCGCCAGCGTGGTCTTGCCGATGCCCGGCATGCCCGTCATGAGGACCGGTGAGGAGTCCACTGACGCGTGCAGCATGCTCAGTTCGGCCTCTCGGCCCACGAACACGTCCGGGTCCGGCGGGAGTTGGGCAGGTGGTGCGAAGGGTTCACGCGGCCGGGACCGGACTTCCTGGCGGAGCACACGTGTGTGGGCCGCCGCCAGCTCCGCGCCGGGCTTGACGCCCAACTCCCGTTCCAGCAGGAGCCGCACCGACTCGTACGCGGCGAGTGCGTCGGCCTGGCGGCCGGCGGCGGCGAGTGCCATGACCTGCCTGGCGTGCAGCGACTCGTTGAGCGGATCGAGCCGGACCGCGCGAGCGAGGTGGGGCAGTACGTGGTCCGGTGCGCCGCACAGCAGGGCCGCGTCGGCGGCCATCACGGTTGTGGCGACGAGTTCGCGCTCGACCTCGGTGAACACGGCGTGGTGGCGCACCGGTGCGGGGATGCCCGCCGCGACGGGACCTCGCCACTCGTCCAGTGCCGCGGCGAAGTGCCGCAGCGCCGGTTCGGGTCGCCCGGTGGCCGCCTCCCGCTTCGCCTGCCTGGTGAGCTCGCGGAACCTCAGCAGGTCGACCTCGTCCTCGGCCGCCTCCAGCCGGTAGCCGTCGGCCCCGCGCAGCAGTCGGCGGCCGGGGGCCCGGGCCGGCAGTCCTGGTTCCAGCAGGCGGCGCAGCGAGCCGACGTAACGGCGGACCACGTTCGGCGCGCTGGCGGGCGGGCCGTCCGGCCACAGGACGTCGATGATCTCACCGGCGGGCAGGGGCCGGCCCGCGCGTATCAACAGCAGGGCCAGCAGCGCGCGTTGCTGGGGGAAACCGAGGTCCAGTTCGGCCTCCCCGCGCGTCACCCGCAGGGGGCCCAGCACCTCGAACCGCATCACCTCGTCGTCCGTCACGCTCTGGCCGCTTCCTCAGGCGAGGTCGCGTCGGCCTTCCTGGGCGAACAGCCGCTCCCGGACCTTTTCCGCGTCGGGGTGGCCCAGGGACACGAAGAGGGTGAGCGCCTCGCGCCAGGCGGCGTCCGCCTCGTCGGGGGCGCCCATGGCGCGATGGGTGTCCCCGATGTGGACCAGCGTGGAGGCCTCCAGGTAGGGCACGCCCAACTCTCGGTACAGGGTGAGGGCGTTGTGGTAGCCCAGCAGGGCGTGCGGGTGGCGGCCCAGTCCGTGCTGGGCGTAGGCGATGCTGTCCCAGGTGGACGCCTGGCCGTAGCGGTCGCCCAGGTCCTGGAGCATGGCGAGGGCTTCGAAACAGTGGCTGAGGGCTTCCCGGTACTGGCCGAGCAGCGCGTGGTACCAGCCGACCGAGTTCAGGACGCTGGCCTGCGCGGCCCGGTCGCCGCTCGTACGGAACAGCTGAAGCGCCTGCTGGTTGTGGTGCAGGGCGCCGGGGAGGTCGCCCTGCTGGTCGGCCTCCCAGCCGAGGCTGCGATGGGTCTGGGCCCGGCCGATTGGATCACCCAGCTCCGTGAAGAGTTCCAGGGCGCGGCGCAGCCGGGGTCCGGAGCGGTCGTGCAGGCCCAGCCGGCCCTCCGCCCGGCCCAGGCCGCGCAGGCCGTGCGCCTCCCAGACCGGGTCGGACAGCCGCAGCGCGCTGGTGAGCGCGGTGTGTTGGGCGGCCAGTCCGTCGTGCCAGTGGCCCCGCCGGTCGAAGAACGGTTCCAGGGACCAGGCGAGGAGGGCGGCGAGACGGTCCCGGCCGGACTGGGCGGCCGCGTCGATCACGGCCGGCAGGACCGGGTACTCGGCGGTCAGCCAGGCCAAGGCCTGCCGGTCGTCGGACAGGTCCTCCACGCTGACGCCGGCCGGGGGTGGGCCCGGCGGCAGGGGATCGGCGTGCGGGGCGAGGATCCGGTCGGCCGCGTGCGCGGAGTGAACGTAATACGCGTACAGGCGGTCGACGGCCGTGTCACGGTCCTCCTCGGACTCGACCAGGTCGGCGGCGTGGGCGCGCAGCAGGTCGTGCAGGGCGTACCGGCCGGGAACGTGCTCGCTCGCCAGATGGACGTCCGCGAGCTCGGACAGCAGTCGCCGTGCCTCCCGCACCGGAACTCCCGCCAGTGCCGCGGCGGCCGGCGCGGAGACGTCCGGGCCGGGATGCAGGCCCAGCAGCCGGAAGAGGCGGGCGGCGCCGGGTGAGACGGCCGCCAGCGACCAGGAGAACACCGCCTCGACGTTCGCGGCCGGGTCGCTCCGGCCGAACCCGTCGAGGCTGCCCTGCGCCGCCCGCAGCTCCGCCGCCACGGCCGACAGCGGGAAGTGCGGGTGGGCGGCGGCGCGCGCCACCACACAGGCCAGCGCGAGCGGCAGCCCGCCGCACAGGGCGGTGATCTCGGCGACCGCCTCCGCCTCACCCGCCAGCCGTGCCGCGCCCAGCCGGCGCTCCAGGAACGCCCTGGCCTGCTCGGCGTCGAGCGGCTGCAGGGTCAGCGTGTGCGCCCCGTGCGCGGCGACCAGCCCGGACAGCCGGCTGCGGCTGGTGACGATCGCCAGACTGCCGGGGGTGCCCGGCAGCAGCGGCCGTACCTGCTCGGTGTCGCGCGCGTTGTCCAGCAGCACCAGGAACCGCCGGCCCGCCAACAGGCCGCGGTACAGGGCGGCTTGGGCCTCCACCCCGTACGGCACCTGTTCCGGCGGCACACCCAGCGCGGCAAGGAAGACCCGGACCGCCTCGCCCGAGCTCATCACCGAACCGGACGGGTCGAAGCCCCGGAGGTTGACGTACAGCTGCCCGTCGGGGAAGCGGTCGGCGACCCGGTGGGCCCAGTGCACGGCGAGGGTGGTCTTGCCGATGCCCGCCATGCCGCCGATCGCGGAGATGACCACCGCCCCGGTCGCGTCCGACAGGGCCAGTACGTCGTCGAGTTCGGCCTCCCTGCCGGTGAACGTCGCCAGGTCGTGCGGGAGTTGGGCGGGCTTCGGCAGGGCTGCGCTCGACGGGCCGTCCTGCCGCAACGCGCGGTGGGCGTCGCGCAGTTCGGCGCCGGGATCGATACCCAGCTCGTCGGCGAGGCGGGCGGCCGCGGTGCGGTAGGTGTCCAGGGCCTCCGGCCGGCGTCCCGTGGCCGCCAGCACCAGGATCAGCCGGGCCAGCAGGGGCTCGTCCAGCGGATGGCCGGCCGCCGCCTCCCGCAACCGGGGCAGCACCGCCTCCGGCACCCCGGCGCGCAACGCGGCGTCGGCCGCCTCCCGCACGGCCGCCACATGCTCCCCGTCGACCGCGCCGAACCCGGCCCGCTCGCGAACCTCGGGCGGGATCCCGGCGGCCACCGGCCCGTGCCACAACTCCACCGCCTCCGTGAGGAGTTCCGCCGCGCGCCCGGGCGCGGCCCACCGGGCCTCCTCCCGCAGCGCACGGAAGCGCAGCAGATCGAGCGATTCGGCGTCGGCCGCCCAGCGGTACCCGCCCGCGTCCCGCAGCAGTAGGCGTCCGGAGGCCCGGGCGGGCAGGCCGGGTTCCATCAGGCGGCGCAGCGCCCCGACATGCCGGCGCACCACGTTGAGCGCGCTGTGCGGAGGGTTCGCTCCCCACAGCACGGTCACGATCTCGCCCGCCGGGACGGGCTCCCCGGCTCGTACCAACAGAAGCGCCAGCAGGGCCCGTTCACGCGGACCGCCCAGAGCGAGCTCCGCCCCCGCCCGCCGTACCCGAACCGGCCCCAGGACCGAGAACTCCACCGGCCCCACCCCCTTGTTGATCTTCAGCCCCCAGTCGACCCTACGTGACGTTCCGAGTTACCCAGGGTCACGGCTGGGAGGGGGCGGCCAGGGCGGGGCCGAGCGTCGTCGGCCCGGAGGGCGCGCCTGGCATCCGGGGCGGCACACCTACGGCCGGTAGCGGGCCGTCACAGTCGTGAGGTACCCCCGCAGCATCACCTTCGCCTCCTCCAGCAGCCGCTCATCACCCTGTGCGTCGCGCCGGAAGGCCTCCTGGGCCAGCGCGTCCGCGGCCAGGACCGAGGCGTGACAGGCGCGGGCGAGGGCCTCGTCGTCCCCGGCGAGGTCGAGGGCGAGCAGGACGCGGCGGATCCCGTCGGCCATCCGGCGCTTGTGCTCGCGGTCGGCGGCCCGGGTGCGCTCGGTCAGGCCGCTGCCGAACCACAGGGCGCGGAAGCCGTGTTCACTGCGGTAGATCGCGGCGTAGGCGTCCACGAGCATGCCGACCGGGTCCGCCCACCGCTCGGTCGCCGCCGCCTCGGCGAAACCGTCCATGGCGGCCTCCAGCTTGGCGAAGTACCCGGCCGCCAGGGCGTCGATGATCGCGTCACGGTCGGGCAGGTACTGGTACAGCGAGCCGACCGACACCCGTGCCGCCGCGGCCACCCGGGTCGTGGTCAGCGCCTCGACCCCGTCACGGATCAGGATGTGCTCGGCCGTCTCCAGCACCCGCGCCAAGCGGGCCTTGCTGCGCGCCTGTTGCGGGGTCCGGCGCAGGGGGAGGGCCCCGCCGGGATCCGCGGTCGGCTCTCCCACGAAGGAACCTCCGAACGTGAACGTGACATTGTTTCACGTTTAGACTACGGTCGCGCCCATGACCGTCTCAAGCTCGGCGCTGGGGCCGCAGCGGGCCGCCGTGGCCGAGGCCTGCCGGCGTCTGGGGGCCGAGGGCCTGCTCATCGGTACGGCCGGGAACGTCAGCGTGCGCGTCGAGGACCGGGTCGCCATCACCGCCACCGGCGCGGTGCTCGCCGAACTGACCCCGGACCAGGTGAGCGTGGTCGACCTGGACGGCAAGCTCGTGGCCGGGACGCTGGCGCCGACCTCGGAACTGGACCTGCATCTCGGTGTCTACCGCCGCTACGGCACCGGAGCGGTCGTCCACACCCATGCCCCGATGGCCACCGCGCTCTCCCTCGTCCTCGACGAACTCCCCTGCATTCACTACCAGTTGCTCGCTCTGGGCGGTAGCGTCCGGGTCGCGCCGTACGCCACCTTCGGCACCCCCGAACTCGCCGAGTCGGTGATCGCCGCACTGGAGGGCCGCAGCGCCGCCCTGATGGCCAACCACGGCGCGGTCACCCACGCGACCACGCTCGACAAGGCCGTCGAGCACGCGCTGCTGCTGGAGTGGGCCTGCGGCGTCTACCAGCACGCCGCCGCGCTCGGCACCCCCCGCGTCCTCGACGAACAGCGGCAACTCGCAGTGATCGAGGCCGCGATCGCCCGTGACTACGGCACCACCCACCCCGTACCACCCGCGCAGGAGGAGAAGCGATGAAGGTCGTCACGATGGGCGTGCACGTACTGGACGTGCTGGTACGGCCGGTTGAGGCGATACCGGAGGGCCAGGGCGCCACCCTCGTCGAGGACATCAGGATGACCGCCGCCGGCACGGCGGCCGGCACCGCCCTGACCCTCGCCAAGCTGGGCGCCGAGGTCCGCACCGCCGGCGCGATCGGCACCGACCCGACCGGCGACCTGCTCCTGCAACTGCTGGAGCGGGCGGGAATCGACACCGGGCTGGTCGTCCGCCGGATCGACACCTCCACCTCGGCCACCGTCCTGCCCATCCGCCCGAACGGCGACCGCCCCACCCTCCACCTGCTCGGCGCCAACATCACCTACGGCCTCGACGACGTCCCCTGGGACGCGCTGGCCGAGGCGACGCATCTGCACCTGGGCGGACCGGAGTTGATCGGCGCCGAGGTCGCCGCGCGGATCCTCGCGCACGCCAAGGAGCACGACGTCGTCACCTCCGTCGACCTTCTCGCGCCGGGCGAACTGGGCACCTTCGACCAGATCGAGCCGATCCTCCCGTACATCGACTACCTGCTCCCCAACGAGGACCAGGTCCTCGGTTTCAGCGAGGAGCAGGATCTGGTCACGGGGGCCGGGAAGTTCCTCGCGGGCGGTACCGGTCTTGTCGCCGTCACCCGCGGCGGCGACGGCGCGCTGCTGGTCACGACCGAGGGCACCGAGGCGGTCCCCGCCTTCGACGTCGAGGTCGTCGACACCACCGGCTGCGGCGACGCCTTCTCGGCCGGCTTCCTGCGCGGCGTCAGCCTCGACCGCACCCCGAAGGAGGCCGCCGTACTCGGCAACGCGGCGGCGGC
Source organism: Streptomyces sp. NPDC006476 (assembly GCF_040612015.1). NCBI lineage: Bacteria > Bacillati > Actinomycetota > Actinomycetes > Kitasatosporales > Streptomycetaceae > Streptomyces > Streptomyces sp. NPDC006476. The sequence goes on from NZ_JBEXPK010000051.1 coordinate 8,208, forward strand.
CCTGGTGGCGCAGGGCCTCGGCAGCGACCACGGCGCCTTCGACCTCCCGGAGGCCGACGAGTTCGCGATGACCCACAAGGCTCGGTGACCGCCGTGTCACCAATCGAGTGGTGACGGTCGCGGCACGGGCGTACGGTCGGACAGTGGACGGCATCGTTCACTGAGAGCACTTCACCATGAGCAGCAGCCCGCAGCCGACCTCCGCAGCACAGGCCACCTCCCGAGCACCGGGCGGTGGCGGAAACGGCATGGCGCTTCTGGTCATCGCGTCCTGCCAGCTGATGGTGGTCCTCGACATCACCATCGTGAACATCGCGCTGCCGCACATCCAGAGCGCGCTGAACTTCTCCACGACCAGCCTGTCCTGGGTGGTCAACGCCTACACGCTGACCTTCGGCGGGCTGCTGCTGCTCGGCGGCCGCACCGGCGACATCCTCGGCAGACGGCGCATGTTCATCGTCGGGGTGCTGCTGTTCGCCGTCGCCTCCCTGCTGGGCGGGCTCGCCCAGAACTCCGGCGAACTGCTCGCCGCCCGCGCTCTGCAGGGCGTCGGCGGCGCGATCGCCTCACCGACCGCGCTCTCCCTGGTCAGCACCACCTTCCCGGAGGGCCCCGAACGCAACCGGGCCTTCGGTGTCTTCGCCGCCGTCTCCGCCGGCGGCGGCGCCATCGGACTGCTGGCCGGCGGCATGATCGTCGAGTGGCTGAACTGGCGCTGGGTGCTCTTCGTCAACGTCCCCATCGGCGTCCTCATCGCCCTCGCCGCGCCCCGCTGGATCAGGGAGTCCGAACGCCACCCCGGCCACTTCGACATCCTCGGCGCCCTGACCTCGACCCTGGGCATGGTGCTGCTGGTGTACGGCTTCATCCGGGCCGCGCAGGAGGGCTGGCGGGACGCGCTGACGCTGGCCTCGTTCGCCGGGGCCGTCGTCGTCCTGGCCGCGTTCATCCTGATCGAACGGGGTTCCGTCCAGCCGATCACCCCCCTGCACATGTTCGCCGACCGCAACAGAGCGGGCACGTACGGCATGATGCTCAGCCTCGCCGCCGCGATCTTCGGCATGTTCTTCTTCCTGACCCTCTTCGTGCAGGACGTGCTGAACTTCAGCCCACTGCGGGCCGGACTCGCCTTCCTGCCGGTCAGCGCCGTCATCGCGGTCGGCGCGGGGCTCGCCTCGCGGTTCCTGCCCCGGTTCGGTCCCAAACCCTTCCTCGTGGTGGGCGCCCTCCTCGCGGCGGGCGGTCTGGCCTGGCTGACCCTGACCGACGTGCACTCCACCTACGCCGGCAGCATCCTCGGCCCGCTTCTCGTCTTCAGCCTGGGCATGGGCATGGAGTTCGTGTCACTGACCCTGATGGCGCTGTCCAACGTCTCCGTCCAGGAGACCGGCGCCGCCTCCGGGCTCCTCAACGCCACCCAGCAGGTGGGCGGTTCGCTCGGACTGTCCATCCTGGTCACCATGTTCGGCACGGCCAGCACCAACGAGGCCCACCAGCAGATCCCGCTCTTCCTCGCCCAGGCGACCCCGGTCGAGCGGCTGCGCTTCCGGCGCACCGGACAACTCCCGAGTCCCTGGTCCGACCAGGTCCTCACGCACGGGATCTCCGCGGCGTTCGTCGTCGCGGCGATCTTCGCCGTGGTCGCTGCCCTGATCGCGGTCGTCGTCATCCAGGTCCGCCCCTCCGACCTGGAGCGTCTCCAGGGCGGTATGGGACCCGGCCCCGTCTGAGACCACCCGCGTCAGGATTTTCCCTCCCCCATGTCACAGACACGGGGGGCTGTCTCGTCCACAGGGCAGAGACAATTCCGGGAACGGGAAGGTGATCGTTGTGCGGGTGTTCGTTGCAGGCGGGACGGGGGTCCTGGGACGGCGGCTGATTCCGCAGCTCGTCGCCAGGGGCCACCAGGTGACGGCTACGACGACCGGCGCGGCCAAACTGGGGCTGCTTGCGGACCTCGGCGCGGACGGCGTCGTGATGGACGGCCTGGACGCGGCCTCCGTCGGCGAGGCGGTGGCCACGGCACGGCCGGACGCGATCGTGCACCAGATGACCGGGCTCGGCACCGGCCAAGCCGACATGAAGCACTTCGACCGGTTCTTCGCCACCACCAACCGGCTGCGCACCGAGGGCACGGACCATCTGCTGGCCGCCGCCGAGGCGACCGGTGTGTCCACCTTCGTCGCCCAGAGCTTCGGCAGCTTCAACGGCATCCGCGAGGGCGGCTGGATCAAGACCGAGGACGATCCGCTCGACCCGATGACGGGCACGGTGCTGCGCCCGATGATCGAGGCGGTCAACCACCTCGAGGACGTGGTCGTGCGGGCCGGCGGCGCGGTCCTGCGCTACGGCGCGTTCTACGGGCCGGACGCCATCGACGACCAGGTCGAGCTGGTCCGCAGACGGAAGTTCCCGCTCGTGGGACGCGGCACCGGACACAGCTCGTGGATCCACCTCGACGACGCCGCGTACGCCACTGTCCTGGCCGTCGAGCAGCACGCGAAGGGCGTGTACTGCATCGTCGACGACGAACCGGCCCCGGCCGCGGAATGGCTGCCCCACCTCGCGGCCGTCGCGGGCGCCAGGCCGCCGATGCGGGTGCCGAAGTGGCTGGCGCGCCTCTTGGCGGGAGACCTGCCGGTGATCATGATGCTGGAGGGCCGCGGCTTCTCCAACGCCAAGGCCAAACGTGAACTGGGCTGGGAGCCGCGCCACCCGTCGTGGCGCCAGGGATTCAAGGAGGAGCTGGCGTGAGCCGCACGGAGGAGTTCGAGGAGCTGCGGCCGCTGCTGTTCGCGATCGCCTACCGCATCCTCGGCAGCGTCGGCGAGGCGGAGGACGCCGTCCAGGAGACCTGGCTGCGCTGGGAGCGCACCTCGACCCTGCCGAGATCGACCAAGGCGTATCTCTCGGCCGTGGTCACCCGGATCTCCGTCGACGTCCTGCGCTCGGCCCGGGTCCGGCGCGAGGAGTACGTCGGCCCCTGGTTCCCCGAGCCGCTGCTCACCGACCCCTACGAGGACCCCGAGCGCTCGGCGGAGCTGTCCGACTCACTGTCGATGGCGGCGCTGCTGCTGCTCGAACGGCTCTCCCCGCTGGAGCGCGCCGTGTTCGTGCTGCGGGAAGTGTTCGGCTTCGGCTTCCCGGAGATCGCCTCGGCCGTCGACCGGTCCGAGGCGGCGTGCCGGCAGCTCGCGGTGCGGGCGCGCCGGCACATGGACGCGGGCCGGCCGCGTTTCGAGGCCGACCGCAAGGAGCGCGAGGAACTCGCCGAGCGGTTCTTCGGCGCCTTCCGGGAGGGCGACGTCGACGGACTGCGGGACCTGCTGGCCGCCGACGTCCAGATGGTCGGTGACGGCGGCGGCAAGGCGCCCGCGCTGGCCAACGCCGTCCGCGGCCCGGAGAACGTGGCCCGCTTGATCGCCTCGTTCGTCTCGATGTGCGTCGCCACGGGTGTCGTGGCCGAGCCCCACCCGGTGAACGGCCAGCCGGGCGCGCTCTTCCGCGACCGGGACGGCAGGGTCGTGAGCACCTTGGCGCTGGACATCCTCGACGGACGGATCCAGACGATCCGCGGGGTCGTCAACCCGGACAAGCTCGGACACCTGGGCCCCGTGGCGGACACGTGGGCGCTCAAGGACGAGGCGATGCGGACACGCCGCCGCCAGCCCGACCCCACGGGCTGAGCTCCCCGCTCAGGACACCGACGTGCCGCCCCACTCCTCCGGGGCCACGTCCGCCAGCGTCTCGGAGAACGTCCAGTGGTGGCCGGCCACGTCCTCGGCGGTGTACTGGCGCTCGCCGTACTCGAAGTCGGTCGGCTCCATGAGGATCCGGGCGCCGTGCGCCCGGGCCCGCTCGCAGTGCGCCCGGGCGTCCTCCACCCGGACCGTCACCGAGTGCGTGACCTCGCCGGGGCGCGGTGGACGGCGGTCGTGCCGGACGTCCCCGATGATCACCGCCCCGTCGCCGAAGGCGAGTTGGGAGCGGTGGTCCTCGCCGATGCGCACCCGCTCGGTGAACCCGAAGGCCTCGCCGAGCCAGGCGACGGCGGCCCGCACGTCGGGATAGATCAGGACGGGGATGACCGTCGCGGAGGGGATGGAGCGGTTCGGCCTCATGACTGGCTCCAGGCGTTCGTGTCCCGTGGCGCGGAAGGCGCGGGCACCAAGCCCAGGCGCTGGGCCCGCAGCACCGTACTGATGCGGTCGCGTGTGCCCAGTTTGCGGTAGATCTTCTCGACGTGCTTGTGGACCGTGCGATCCGATATGCCGAGCCGCCGGCCGATCGCGGCCGCGGTCAGCGCGTCCGCCAGCAGTATCAGGACCGCCGTCTCACGGGGCGTCAGCCCGCACTCCGGGGCCGCCGAGGGGTCGGTCGAACGCCGGTGGCGTTCCAGGAGCTGCCGCTGCTGCTCCACGGCGGCCAGCAGCGGCTGGAGCTGGGCCGCCAGCCGGAGATGGTCGTCGGTGAAGTCCGTACCGGAGCGGTAGACCATGCACCCGGTGACCGGGGTCGTGGTTCCGGGCAGCGGGATCGCCAGGACGTGGTCGGCGGCCATGAGGTCGCCGATCAGCTCCGCGGTGGGGCTCGACGACCAGGCCCGCCCCGCCGCCCGGCGCGCGGTCAGCGGGGTGCGGTCCGGGCCGGAGGAGTACAGGGACGCGAAGGGGTAGCCCTCCCGCAGCAGGCCCACGGCCTCGTCCCCGAGCACCGCGAACTCGGCGGCGACGGCGGACGGCATGCCGACCGTGCCCCCGGACTCGTTCCAGTCGTCCAGCTTGTAGATCAGACTCTCACCGCCGCACACGCCGGGCAGGGCGTCCGCGAGCATCGGCCACAGCCGTTCGGGCTCCCGTTCGTGCAGTGCCGCGACCGCCACCGCCAGCATGCGTTCCTGCGCCCCGACCAACCCCTGTGCCACGTTCCCACTCCGCTCGTGCGCCGCGTACGCAGTTGTACCCATACCGGCGACGTCCAGCCTGCCTCAGACTGCAACGGAGCAACAAGGACGTTCACGGATGTACTCCAGCACAACGGCGCACCAGCGGCCGCGGCGGGGAGACCCGGCGGTTCGGTGGGGGACAGCCGGTGCTCTCCGAGGCCCGGAGCCCGTGCGGGCCGCCGGAGCGGGGGACCGGCGGCCCGCAGGGGTCCGCGGAGCTCAGGCTCCTCCCGCTCCTCCCGGCGGATTCGCCGCCCGCATCGCATCCGAGATGGACTTGACTCCGCCGTGCGCGCTCAGCCCGCCGTCCACCGGGATCTCGGCCCCGGTGATGAAGGACGATTCGTCGGAGAGCAGGAACACCACCAGCGGCGCGATGTCGTCCACCGTGCCGCTGCGGCCCAGCGGTGTCTCTCCGATGGTCGCCGCCCGGAACGCCGGGGTGGCGGCGGCGGTCATCGGCGTCTCGATGTACCCGGGATGGACGGTGTTGACCCGGATGCCCTTCGGCCCCAGTTCGGTCGCCGCGATCTTCGACAGCCCCCGCAACGCCCACTTGCTGGCGGTGTACGCCACCGGGTAGTAGCCGGTGAGCCCGGCGGACGAACCGACGTTGACGATCGAGGAACCCGGTGGCATCAGCGGCGCGAGGTGCTGGATCCCGAGCAGCGGTCCGGTGGTGTTGACGGCCTGGACCTGCGCGAAGTCCTCCGACCGCACCTCACCGAGCCGTTCGCGCCGGATGACACCCGCGTTGTTCACCAGGCCGTGGATCTCGCCGTACGACTCCTTCAACTCCGCGGCCAGCGCGGCCCAGTCGCTCTCCCTGCTGACGTCCAGCCGCCGCACGTCACCCTGCGGCCGCACGTCCGTGGCCACCACCCGGGCGCCGGCCCGGGTCAGCGCCTCCACCTCGGCGGCGCCCTGGCCGCCCGCGGCCCCGGTGACGACGACGGTCTTCCCGGTCAGCCGCCGTTCGTATTGATCACTCATGCCGCCATCCTTCACCAGCGAGGCAGCTTTGGTCGCCAGCGGCAGCGGTTGCTCGGGGAAGGCCGATTTCACCGACCCTCCCCGACTCGTGCGCGAGACGGTGACCGCCGAACGCCGAAGAGGCCGCCCACGGTTCGTGGACGGCCTCTTCGGCGGAGCGTGTGCTGCTAGGCGGGGCGCACCGCTATGCGGATCGCGGCCTCGCCGGCGTAGTGGACCGACTCCTCGCGGATCACCGCGCCCGGTCCGGGGGCGTGGATCATCAGACCGTTGCCGGTGTAGAGGCCGACATGGCTGAAGTTGTCGTTGAAGAAGATCAGGTCACCGGGACGGCTCTCGGCGAGCGGGACCACCGTGCCGGTGCTCGCCTGCTCGTGCGTGGACCGCGGCAGCGCGACCCCGGCGGCCCGCCAGGCGGCCTGGGTGAGCCCGGCGTTGTCGTACGACTCCGGACCGACCCCGCCCCACAGACAGGGCCTGCCGATCTGCGCCCGGGCGAAGGACACGGCCCGGTCCGCCTTGGTGCCGACCGGCGGCTCGGCGGGCGCCTCGGGCACCCCCGTGTCGAGGACCGACGGCTCCTGGAGCCGGCGCCACTGGTCCGAGACGGGCAGGCTCGAGTCGACCGCGACGGGCAGGTTCCACGCACCCGTGTCCATGACGGACGGCTGCTGCGGGGCCGCCTCGACGGTGGGCTGCTGGAAGCTCCACTGCGTGCCGGTGTCCAGGGCGGTCAGCTGCTGCTGCGCCCCCGTGTCGGTGATGGACGGACCCATGTCGGGGACGGCCGGCTGCTGCAGGCCCCACGGTTCGCTCACCGGCACGCCCGTGTCGAGCACGGACGGCTGCTGCATCCGCCAGGCCTCCTCGGTCGCCCGGCTCGCCTGCTCCGACCAGGGCGCCGGCGCCAGATCCGCCTGCGGCGCAGGAGTCGCGAGCGCCGACTGCGGTGCTGCCATGGTCATCGAGGGCATGACGCCCGTCTGGGATGTCGTGGCCGCCGGGGACATGAGGGTCGCCTGTGGCTCCGTGGCCGTCGGCGACATGACGGTCGACTGCGGTGTCATGGCCAGCGAGGGCATGACCGCCGTCTGCTCCGCCATGGGCGTCGGTGACATGACCGCCGACTGCGGTGTCATGGCCAGCGAGGGCATGACCGCCGTCTGTTCCGCCATGGCCGTCGGTGACATGACCGCCGACTGCGGTAGGGACGTCTGCCGGGCCGTGTACCGGTACAGCAGCTCACTCGCCGCGGCGATCTTGCGCTGGCTCTGCTCCTTGGACGTGCGCAGCGACGCCTGCCGCGGCTCGCCGCCCGTCGCGCCCGTCGCCATGGCGGACTCCTGCCGCTGCGCCGGTATGGCGGGCAGCGCGGCCGTGCCGTCACCCGCGGTCAGCTCGGCGACCGGACGGCGCGTTCCGCCCGCCGGCAGCTCGGCCACGGGCCGGCCGGGTGCCTCCAGCTCGAAGCCGGTCCGTGCCTCCGGGGAGCGCGCGGGCCGCGACGGGGCCGGGCGGGGGGAGGAGGTGCGCTGGGCGGGCATGCGGTCGGCCGGCAGGATCGCCGGGATCGTGGGCCCCAGCGAGGCGCGCGCCGCGTCGAACCACTGCCGGGTCACGTTGTCCAGGTCGGGGTCCGAGCGCCTGCCGCCGCCCGTCGGCGCGCCGCGTCCTCGCGAGCCGGTCACCGTCGGCCGGGTGAAGTTCCACTGGCCGGTGTCGGACTCGGCCCGGTCGTAGAGGCTGCTCACCCGGTCCCGGACGGCCTCCCGGCTGGGGGCGTCCTCCCCGGCGAGGGGAACGGCGTCAGCGCTCTGCGAGAGCATGGCCACCGAGGTGAGGGCCGCTGCGGCGAGGGCGGAGTTGCGCATCCCGGGGAGGCCGGAGCCGCCCGTGCGCGATGGTCGATCCGGCGCCATGGGAGCCGTACTCCTTCCGTACTCCGCCTACCGAGTTAGCTGTCGGGTTCGGGCGGTCGTGTCCGGAAGGCATGCCCTACGACCCTTGCCCGTGCGGGCAGTTGGGCCGATTCACCCCATGATTCGGTTGGGTCCCCGGCTCCGGTTCGACACCGGACTCGGCGGAGGCCACGCGTCCCGACGGGGTTCGCCGGAGGAACTCGAGTGGCCTGGACCCACGCTAGCCAACTTGTGCGGCTGGTGTGAAGGTTGAAGGGCAGAATGTCCGATACGCTTTTGTGACCTTCGTCGTGACGGGCCGTCAGATCCCATTTCCGTGCACACAGCGGATCTGGAGCGTGACCGACCGTCGCGACGGCGGGTGCCTCAGGACCGCGGACCGTCCTCCCCGGCCGCCCGCTCGGCGTCGCGCTTCTTGATCCGCGCCGCCTCCTTGCGGACCTCCGCCTGGGTGGCCCGCTCCTTCACCAGCCACTCCGGCTGCTCCTGCTTGAGCGCCTCGATCTGCTCGGTGGTCAGCGGCTCGGTCACCCCGCCGCGGGCCAGCCCCGCGATGGAGACGCCCAGCTTCGCCGCGACCACCGGACGGGGGTGCGGTCCCTTGGCCCGCAGCTCGCGCAGCCACTCGGGCGGCTCGGCCTGGAGCTGGTCGAGCTGGGCGCGCGAGACGACACCCTCACGGAACTCGGCGGGGGTGGCCTCGAGGTACACACCCAGCTTCTTCGCCGCGGTCGCGGGCTTCATCGTCTGGGTGGTCTGGTGCGACTTCATGGGGTCCAGGGTATCGACCGGGTACGGGGCCCTCGACCACGGCCGGTAACCTGGCCAGGTGACAGGCTCGGAGACATCTCCCACGTTCCGGCTCGCGTACGTCCCGGGGACGACGCCCGCCAAGTGGGTGCGGATCTGGAACGAGCGGCTGCCCGGCATCCCGTTGCACCTCATCGCCGTACCGGCCGCCGAGGCGCCCGAGGTGCTGCGCGCGGGCGAGGCGGACGCGGGCCTGGTACGGCTGCCGGTCGACCGTGGGTTCTTCAGCGCGATCCCGCTCTACACCGAGACGACGGTGGTCGTGGTCCCCAAGGACCACGTGATCACGGCGGCCGACGAGGTGACGCTCGCCGATCTGGCCGACGAGGTGCTCTTCCACCCTCTCGACGACGTCTTCGACTGGGACGCCCCTCCCGGTGAACCCGCCTTCGAGCGTCCCGCCACCACCGAGGACGCCGTGGAGCTGGTCGCGGCGGGCGTCGGCCTCCTCGTCGTCCCCCAGTCCCTCGCCCGTCTGCACCACCGCAGGGACCTCACCTACCGCCCGGTCGTCGACGCACCCCAGTCCGGTGTCGCCCTGTCCTGGCCCGAGGAAGCGACCACCGACCTGGTCGAGGACTTCATCGGCATCGTGCGCGGCCGCACGGTCAACAGCTCCCGCGGCCGCAAACAGCAGCCGGAGGAGAAGCCGAGGCGGGAGGAGCAGGAGAAGTCCTCCGCCCGCCGCAAGCCCGCCCCCGCCAAGCAGCCGGGCCGCACTCCCCGCGCGGGCGGCTCCAAGCCCGGCAGGCGAGGCAGGCCCGGCCGCCGCTCGTAGGAACGGCTCACTTCGGCGGCAACCCCGCGGCGAAGGCGTACCCCTCGTCGATCCATGCGCCCAGGACCCGGTCGTCCGTCAGCGCGGACGGGTCGACGACGATCCAGCCGCGCATCGGCCGCCCCGTCATGTCGAGGAGCCGCGCTCCCGGTCGGGTCAGTGCCGCGTCCGTGGCCTCCGGCCCGACACGGACCATCAGCCCCCCGGCGCCACTCGCGCTCACTGCCATGTTCCCCCGCAGCAGAAACGCGAGCCCTCCGAACATCCGCTTCTCAGTGATGTCCGGATCGGCCCCCAGATACCGCCGAATCCGCTCGGCCAACGCTTCGTCGTACGCCATGCCACGCCTCGCTCCGTGTACCGACTCCCAGGATTCCAGGATGGCCCCGCACGCCTGTCCGGTTCAGGCGGAGATGGGCCGCCGGTGGGAGTGGGGGCTCTCCTCGCGTCGCGTCCGCAGGGACCGCACGGCGAGGCCGAGACCGTGGCGCGACGGCCGCCGTGTCACAGGCACAAGCCGGTGGCGACGAGGGCGCGCAGTGGAATGACCGCCGTCGCGTCCGCGTCGGGGACACGGCCCCCTGCCGCCCGCAGGACATGCTGACACCTTGCCACCACGGCCCCGGCCCGCCCCGGCCCATCAGTCCGCCCCCGCCCGTCGGGCCGTCCCCGTCCGTCGGGCCGTCCCCGTCCGTCGGGCCGTCCCCGTCCGTCGGGCCGTCCCCGTCCGTCGGGCCGTCCCCGTCCGTCGGGCTGCCCTCGTCGGTGGGGCGCCCTCGTCGGTGGGGTTGCCCTCGTCCGTCGGGCCGCCGTCGCCTATCGGGGCGCCCTCGTCCGTCGGGCCGCCGTCGCCTATCGGGCCGCCCCCGCCCATCAGGCCGCCCCGCCCATCACGCCGCCCCGCCCATCACGCCGCCCCGTCCATCGGCCCGCCCCCGCCCGAGAGTCGTACCGTCATCGGCGGTCGGTGGCAGAATCGAGCGGGTGGACCGGGGGATCCTCGAGCGTGAGGCCGAGCTGACGCGGCTGGCCGAGGCCGCATATGAGGCGGCGGACGGTGCCGGCTCGGTGGCGCTCGTCTTCGGCGAGGCCGGCATCGGCAAGTCCAGCCTGGTCAGAGCCCTTCCGGAGCGATTGCCCGAGGAGGCGCGGATCCTGGTCGGCCAGTGCGACGACCTCGCCACCCGCCGGCCCCTGGGCCCGTTCCGTGACCTCGTCGGCAGCGTCGGCGCCGAGCTGGCCCGCGCCGTCACCGAGGGCGGCGATCGTCCCCGCGTCTACGAGGCCCTGCGCGCCGAGCTTGCCGTGACTCCGCATCCCGCCGTACTGGTCGTCGAGGACGTGCACTGGGCCGACGAGGCGTCCCTGGACGCCCTGCGCTTCCTGGTCCGGCGCATGGAACGGCTCCCCGCGCTGCTCGTCCTCACCTACCGCGACGACGAGCTGGGCCGCGGCCACCCCCTGCGCCACCTCCTCGGGCAGGTCTCCCGCGCGCCCCGGGTGCACCGGCTGCCCCTGGCCCGGCTGTCCCTCGACGCGGTCCGCACGCTCAGCGCGACCGCCGAGCTGGACGCCGCCCAGGTGTACGAGGTGACCTCCGGAAACCCCTTCTTCGTCGCCGAGGTCGTCGCGGCGGGCGGCACCGGAGGTGTGCCGCCGACGGTCGTGGACGCCGTGCTCGCCCGGATGCGGGGCCTGGACGCCGCGACCGTGGACGCGCTGGAGCAGCTCGCCGTGGTCCCCTCGGCGGTCGAACGGCCCCTGGTGGACGCCCTGTTGGCCGAGGGGGTGACCGTACTCGCCGAGGCCGAGCAGCGCGGGCTGCTCGCGGTGACGCCGGAACGGGTGGCGTTCCGCCACGAGTTGATCCGCCGCGCGGTCGCCGACTCCGTGCCCACCGCCCGCCGTATCGACCTCAACCGCACCGTCCTCGCGGCCCTGGTCGCCCGCCCCGGATCCGACGCCGCCCGGATCGTGCACCACGCCGCCCACGCCGGCGACGAGGACGCCATCGCCCGCTACGGCCCCGACGCCGCACGCGACGCGGCCTCCGCCGGCGCCCACCGGGAGGCCGCCGCCCAGCTGCGGCTGGTCCTGCGCCGACGCCGGCGCCACGGCCCGGCCGACCTCGCCGACCTGCTGGAACGCTACGCGATCGAGAGCTACACCATCGCCGACTCGGCCGCCGCCGTCACCGCCCAACGGGAGGCGGTGGCGCTGCGCCGCTCGCTCGGCGACATCCTCGCCCTCGGCGCCGACCTGCGCTGGCTGTCCCGTATCCACTGGTGGGCCGGGGAAGCCGACGAGGCGCAGGACGCCGCCCGCGAGGCCGTCACCGTCCTGGAGCACGCGGGCGACGACCGGCTGCTGGCCCTCGCCGTCAGCAACATCGCCCAGCTGCGCATGCTGTCCGACCGCTACCCGGAGGCCGTCGACCACGCCGAGCGGGCCATCGTTCTGGCCCGCAAGACGGAGGACCAGGCGATCCTCGCGCACGCCCTGAACAACCTGGGGACGGCCCGCTGGCGGGGCGGCGACCCCGACGGACGCAAGCAGTTGGAGGAGAGCCTGGAGGTCGCCCTGGCCGCCGGCGAGGTTGAGCACGCCTGCCGCTCCTACGCCAACATCATCTGGACCCTGCTCGACAGCCTCCAGTACAGCGAGGCGGACCGTTATCTGCCCCCCGCCATGGACCTCGCCGACCGCGCCGAACACCTCGGCTTCCTCACCTACCTCCACGTCGAGCTGGCGATCCGGCGACTGGCCGCCGCCGACTGGGAGGACGCCGAACGGCACGCCGAGTTCGGCATCCACGACTTCCTCCCCGCCCGCTGCCCCGCGCTGACCGTCCTGGCCCGCGTCCGCACCCGTCGCGGCCACCCGGGCGCCGCCGAACTCCTGGCCGAGGCGCAGGAGATCGCCGTACGGACCCGGGAACTGCAGCGCACCGGACCGGTCGCCGCCGCGCTGGCCGAGGCGGCCTGGCTGCACGGCGACGACGCGGCCCTGATCGAGGCCGTGGCCCCGGTGTACGCGCAGGCCCGCGACCTGGCCGGCATCCCCTACCGCGCCGAACTCGGCTACTGGCTCAGCAGGGTTGGGCAGCCGGTCGACCTGGAGGACTGCGACCACCCGTACGCCCTCCAGGCCCGCGGCCACTGGCGCGAGGCCGCCGCACGCTGGCAGGAGGCGGGCTGCCCCTACGAGCACGCCGCCGCGGTCGCCGAGAGCCCGCACCCCGCGGACAAGCTCGTCGCCCTTGCCGAACTCGACGCCCTGGGCGCCGAACCGCTGGCCCGCCGCGTCCGCTCCGAACTGCGCCGGCTCGGCGTACGGCGCATCCCGCGCGGCCCCCTCGCCGCGACCCGCGGCAACCCCGCCGGCCTGACCGAACGGCAGCTCCAGGTCATGCGTCTGCTCGCCGAGGGCCTGACGAACGCCGAGATCGCCGACCGGCTCGTCGTGTCCGTCCGTACCGTCGACAACCACGTACGCGCCGTCCTGGAGAAGCTGGACGCGCCCACCCGGCGCCACGCCGCCGTACGCGCCGCGGAGCTCGGGCTCCTCCCCGAGCGGGACACGTAGGTACGTGAAACGCAGGTGTGTGAAACGTAGGTATCCGAACGCCCGAGCTAGGTGATGGCCACGGATGCCCCCGCCCGCGCTACCCGAGTAGAACGTGCACAACGGCCCGACTCACGACAAACGGGGGAAACCGTATGTCCAGCACAACCGCGCAGGCGGCACGACGGGAACTGACCGACTTCACCGGCGAGCTGATCGGCCCCGACGACTCCGGCTACGAAGAGGCCCGTACCGTCTACAACGCGATGATCGACCGCCGCCCCGCGCTCGTCGCCCGCTGCGCCGACGCGGACGCCGTGGCCCGCGTGATCGGCTTCGCCCGCGCCCACGACCTGCCGCTCGCCGTCCGCGGCGGCGGCCACCACGGTGCCGGGATGGGCACCGTCGACGGGGGAGTGGTCGCCGACCTCTCGCCCCTGAAGGAGATCCACGTCGACCCCGAGGCCCGCACCGTCCGCGTCGGCGGCGGCTGCGTCTGGGGGGAGGTGGACCGCGCGACCAACGCCTACGGCCTGGCCACCCCGAGCGGTATCGTCTCCACCACCGGCGTCGGCGGCATCGCCACCGGCGGCGGGCTCGGCCACCTCACCCGCAAGTGCGGGCTGACCATCGACAACCTCCTCTCGGCCGACGTCGTCCTGGCCGACGGGCGCAAGGTGCGCGCGAGCGCCGAGGAGAACACCGACCTGTTCTGGGCGATCCGCGGAGGCGGCGGCAACTTCGGTGTCGTCACGTCCTTCCTCTTCCGGCTGCACGAGATCAGCACGGTCGTGGCGGGGCCGACCTTCTGGCCGGTCGAGATCAGCGCCGACGTCCTCACCGCCTACCGGGACTTCCTCCCGAACGCGCCCCGCGAACTGAACGCCTTCTTCCTGCACGGCACTGTCCCGCCGGCCCCGCCGTTCCCCGAGGAGATCCAGCTGCGCAAGACCGCCGGGGTCGTGTGGTGCCACACCAGCGGGGACCCCGAGGCCGCCGCCCGTGCGATGGCCCCGCTGCTCGACGCGCTGCCCCAGCCGCTGCTGCACGCCGTCGGACCGATGCCGCACCCCGATCTGCAGTCCATGTTCGACGGGCTCTACCCGCCCGGCCACCAGTGGTACTGGCGTGCCGACTTCGTCGAGGAGATCCCGGACGAGGCCGTCGAACTGCATGCCAAGTTCGGTGCCGAGGTGCCGACGGTCCAGTCGACGATGCATCTCTACCCGATCGACGGCGCCGCCCACGACGTCGGCCCCGACGAGACGCCCTGGGGCTACCGGAACGCCCGCTGGTCCACCGTCTACGCGGGCGTCGACCCCGACCCCGCCAACGCCGAGCTGATCAAGCGCTGGGCGGTCGACTACTCCGACGCCCTGCACCCGTACTCGGCGGGCGGCGCCTACGTGAACATGATGATGGACGAGGGCCAGGAGCGTGTCCGCGCCAGCTACCGCGGCAACTACGACCGGCTGGCCCGGGTCAAGGCCGCCGTCGACCCGGACAACGTCTTCCGCCTCAACCAGAACATCCGGCCCAGCTGACGATGTCCGCACCATCCTGGTGACCGTGTTCACCAGGTGTCGATGAACGGACGGTGCCCCGGGCGGGGGACGGGGCACCGCTCCAGCGCCGCCAGGATCCATCCGCGCGACCCGGCCGGGTCGATGACCGCGTCGATCTCCAGTGCGGCCGCCGCGTTGACCGCCTTCCCGCGTTCGTACAGCTCGGCGACCCGCTCCTCGAAGGCGCGGACACGCTCGGCCGGGTCCTCGATCGCCGCCAGTTCCTTGCGGTAACCGAGCCGGACGGCACCCTCCAGACCCATCCCGCCGAACTCCCCGCTCGGCCAGGCGGCGGTGGCCAGCGGCGCCCGCGTGGAGCCGCCCATCATGGCCATCGCCCCCAGCCCGTACGCCTTGCGCAGCACCAGGCTCACCAACGGCACCCGCAGATTGGCCCCCGTCACGAACAGCCGCGCGAAGTGCCGTACGGTCGCGGTCCGTTCGGCGTCCGGGCCGACCATGAAACCGGGGGTGTCGCAGAGTGAGACCACCGGCAGCCCGAACGCGTCGCACAACTGCAGGAACCGCGCCGCCTTGTCCGCCGCGTCCCGGTCGATCGCCCCGCCCAGGTGCGCCGGGTTGCTGGCCAACAACCCCAACGGCCGCCCCTCGATCCGCACCAGGCACGTCAGCACCCCGACTCCGAACCCCGGCCGCAGCTCCAGCACCGAGCCGATGTCCGCGAGCCCCGTGACCGCCGCCCGCATGTCATAGGCCCGCCGCCGGTTCTCCGGTACAACGTGCCGCAGCAGCCGCTGATCCGGTGCCTCCCAACTGCCTTGCTGGTCCTGGAAGTACGACAGATACCGGCGCGCCACCCGCACGGCCTCCGGCTCGTCCGCCGCCACCACGTCCACGACCCCGTTCGGTACCTGCACCGACAGCGGCCCCACCTCCTCCGGCCGGAACACCCCGAGCCCACCACCCTCGATCATTGCGGGCCCGCCCATCCCGATCGTCGCGTCCGGCGTGGCGATCACCACGTCACAGCAGCCCAGCAGCGCCGCGTTGCCCGCGAAGCACCGCCCCGAGACGATGCCGACCAGGGGCACCGTGCCGCTCAGGCGCCCCATCCGCTGGAAGGTGGTCACGTCGAGCCCCGCCACCGACGTGGTGTCCGTGTCCCCGGGCCGGCCCCCACCGCCCTCCGCGAACAGGACGACGGGCAGCCCTCGTTCCTCGGCGAGCTCCAGCATCCGGTCGGTCTTGCGGTGGTTCTGCAGCCCCTGGGTGCCGGCCAGCACGGTGTAGTCGTACGACATCACCACGCACCGCCGGCCGTCCACGCGCCCGGTGCCGGTGACCATGCCGTCGGCCGGCGTCGAGCGGATCAGGTCCTCCAGGGAACGGCGGCGGCGCTGGGCGGCGATCGCGAGGGCGCCGAACTCGGTGAAGGTGCCCGGGTCGCAGAGGTCCTCGATGTTCTCCCGGGCGGTCCGCCGGCCGAGCGCATGCCGCCCGGCGACCGCCTCCGGCCGGTTCTCGTCCAGCCCGACGGCGTGCCGCTCGATCATCTCGGCGAGATCGGGACGCACGGCGTCGGGATCGGCCCGTTCCTCGGCGGCTGCGCCCGCGTCCGCGCCGCTCACCTCGTGCAGCGTGGCCAACGGAGAGCCCTCGCCGACCGTTTCCCCCACCCGCGCGTGCAGCGCCAGCACCACTCCGGAGCCGGGCGCGCGCACCATGTGCTCCATCTTCATCGCCTCAAGCACCAGCAACTGCTGTCCAGGACGCACCGGTTCACCGGGGGAGACGTCGACGGAGACGACGGTCCCGCTCAGCGGCGCGACGACTGCGCCCTCCACGGAGGGGACTTCGGGGCCGACGACCGTCCCCGCCACCTCGCCGACCACGCCCGTGTGCGCCCAGAAGCGTGGCCGTGCCAGCAGCTCCCGCAGCAACGGAATCCCCGTCCGCACCCCCTCCACGCCGAATTCACCCAGCGCCCGCCGGGCCCGGGCACCCGCCGCCTCGACACCGCCGTGCGGGACGTGGGCGATCACCTTCGCGAGCAACGGGTCGTAGCGCAGGCCCACTTCGGCCCCGGCCCGGATCGCGGTGTCGACGCGGACGCCCGGCCCGGTCGGCACGTCGAAGCGGGTGATCCGCCCCGCCCCTTCGCCGTAGACCCGTGCCTGCACGGCGAATCCGCGAGGACGAGCGGGCGGCTCGGCGAGCCCCAGCTCCCCGAGCGTGGCTCCGGCCGCCACCCGCAACTGCACCTCCACCAGGTCGACCCCGGTGACCTCCTCGGTGACCGTGTGCTCCACCTGTAGCCGAGGATTGGCCTCGATGAACCAGAACTCCGCGCCCCGGAAAAGGAATTCGAAGGTGACCAGGCTGGAACAGCGGGCGGCACGGGCCAGCCGCAGCGCGCGGTCGAGGATCTTCTCCCTCACGGCGTCGGGGAGTTCAGGGGCGGGCGCGATCTCGATCAGCTTCTGGTGGCGGCGCTGGGCGCTGCAGTCCCGGTCCCAGAGGTGTGTCACGGCGCCGGTGGCGTCCCCCACGACCTGCACCTCGATGTGCCGCGCCCCCTCCAGCAGCCGCTCGGCGTACAACGCGTCCCGCCCGAAACCCTGTTGCGCCTCCGAACGGCACCGCTCCCATGCCTCGTCGAGCTCCTCTGCCCGCCGCACGACCCGCATCCCGCGACCGCCGCCCCCGCCCACGGCCTTCACCATCACGGGCCCGTCCGTCAGCAACTCCCGTGCCCCGTCCGGCCCGTCGGCCCCGTCCAGCACCGCAACCCCCACTTCGACGGCCAGCTCCCGGGCCCGGGTCTTGTCCCCGAACACCGCCAGCACTTCCGGCGAGGGGCCCACGAACACGATCCCCGCCTCCGCGCAGCGGCGCGCGAAGTCCGCGTCCTCGCTCAGGAAGCCGTAACCGGGATGGAGGTAGTCGCAGCCGGTGCTCCGGGCGGCGGCGAGCAGGGCGCCGCCGCGCAGGTAGCCGCTCACCGGTACGGACTCGTCGGCGAGCCGGGCATGGGCGTCGTCGCCCTCCTCGTACACGGCGACCGTACGCAGCCCGGCCTCCGCCGCTGCCCTCAGCACGCGGACGGCGACCTCCCCGCGGTTGGCGACGAGCACGGCGGCAGACCCCATGGAACCCTCCAGGCAGCGGACGTCATCGACCGGCCCGATCATGCTCATCGACGCCGTTGCCGCCGTCAACGCGCCGATCGCACCAGCCAGTCGTGCGCGGCCCTCGCCGTGAACTCCGGCTGGCCGCCGCGCAGGAGCAGGTCCGCGGTGGCGAACTGCGGGGCGTCGGCCTGCGCGATGAGGTAGGGGACGGCGATGCAACGCATCCCGGCCGCGTGCGCGGCGGCCGCGCCGGGTGCCGCGTCCTCCACCACCACGCAGTCCGCCGGGGAGGCCCCGAGGCGCCGGGCGGCCTCCAGGAAGACGTCCGGCGCGGGCTTTCCGTGGGGCACCTCGTCGGCCGAGACGACCGTACGCAGATACGCGTCCAGGCCCGTGCCCGCGAGGATCGCCTCGATGGCCTCCGGTGACGAACCCGAGGCCACGGCCATCGGCACGTCCTCGGTCGCGAGCAGCTCCACGAACTCGCGCATCTCCGGGTACACGCGCGTGGCGGTGCGGGCCAGCAGCAGATAACGGCGGTTCGTCGCGGCGAGCAGTTCGTCGGCGGGGGCCGTCAGGCCGTACTCCCGCTTCCACAGCTGTGCCGTCTCCTGCGTGCTCACGCCGACGTACCGCTCGTGCTCGGTCCAGGTGAATCCGGGGACACCGTGCTCGGCGAGGGTCCGGCGGCTCGCTTCGTAGTAGTTCGGCTCGCTGTCCACGAGCGTTCCGTCGAGATCGAAGATGACCGAGAGAGTGCCGAGCTTGCTCATGCGCCCAGCATGGCAAAGGTCATGTCCGGCATGGCAAAGGTCATGTCCGGGCCGACCGGCCGATCGACTCGACCAACGGCAGCAGCCGTTGCGGAACGCGCTCGCGCAGGGCGACCTCGGTGCGGGTGCGCACGACACCGGGCAGGCTGATCAGCTTCTGGATCACGTCCTCGAGATGGGCGTTGTCCCGCGCCACCACCCGGGTCAGCAGATCGCCGCCACCGGTGATGGAGAAGGCCTCGACGATCTCCGGGACGGTGGCCAGCGCGTCCCCCACGTCGTCCAGGTGCCCTTGGGTGACCTCGATGTGGACGAACGCGAGGACGGGGTGGCCGAGGGCGGCAGGGGAGAGCACCGGGCCGGTCCCGGTGATCACGCCGTCCCGTTCCAGCCGGTCGAGACGGGCCTGCAGCGTGCCGCGGGCGACGCCCAGGATGCGGGCGTACTCGCGCACGCTCGTGCGGGGCTGCTTGAGCAGCAGCCGCAGGATGCGGGTGTCCAGTTCGTCGACGGCCATCGGCGGGCTCTCCTCGTGCCTGGTCCGTTGGCTCGCCCGTGGCCGCCCCCGAACCGTTCTCGCTGTACCAATGGCCCAGCATAGGCGGAGCCGCTTGAGCCAGGAGCGGGGCGGATGCTGCAATAGGCGCGTCGATGGCGCTGCGGACCCCGCGGCGCCTTTTCCATGCCGTGGTTCGCCGCGGCTCGCCGTGGTTCAAGGGGGCGGGAAGCAGTGCTGAAGCGGGTGTTCGTGGCTCCTGATCCGGGGCGCGTCCGGCTGCGGTTCGCCGGCCGGGCCGTCGTCGGCATCGGTCTCGCCGTCGTCGTGTGCGCGCTGGCCGGACTGTCCCTCGTCGGCGCCGTCACCGGCGGGCTGGCCGCGCTGCTCGCCCTGTTCACCGTCGCCGACGCCACGGTCCGCGGACAGGCCGTCACCACCGCGCTGCTGCCCGCCGTCGGCCTGCCGGTGCTCGCCGCCGCGGCGGAGCTGCACGACCACCCGGTGGCCCGCGACCTCACCTTCCTCGCGGTCGTCGGCGCCGGCGTGTACGCGCGCCGCTGGGGCCCGCGCGGACACAGCCTCGGCGTCTTCGCGTTCATGACCTTCTTCGTGGCCCAGTTCCTGCACGCCACCGCCGCGCGGCTGCCCGAGCTGTCCGCCGCCGTCGTCCTGTCCCTGCTGAGCGCGGCGGCGGTGCGGTTCGGCCTGTGGTGCTACGAGGACCGCATGCCCCCCGCGCCCGCCCCACCGGCCGGCACCGGCCTCGCCCGCGTGACCACGCGCCAGGCCGTCCAGGCGACCGCCGGCGCGGGCTTCGCCCTGGTCGTGGGCCAGTTGGTGTCCGGGCAGCGCTGGTACTGGGCCGTCGGCGCCACCTGGTGGATCTTCGTCAACACCGCCTCGCGCGGCGAGACACTGGTCCGAGGCTTCCGCCGGGTCCTCGGCACGGTGATCGGCATCGGCCTCGGCGTCCTGATCGCCGTACCGGTGGACGGGGCCGGCCTGCCCACGGCCGTCCTGCTCGCCGGCTGCGTCTTCGGGATCTTCTACTCGGCGGCCGTTTCGTACACCTGGATGATGCTCTGCGTGACCCTCCTCGCCGAGCTCCTCTACGGCCTCCTGGGCGTGCTCACCCCGGGCCTGCTGGCCCTGCGCCTGGCGGAGACCGGCGTCGGCGCGCTGGGCGCCGCGCTCGCCGTCCTGTTCGTCCTCCCGGTCACCACGCACCTCACCACCGACGCCTGGATCCAGCGGGCCCTGCGCTGTGTGCACGCCTGTACGGCGGAGGCCGCGGCCCGCCTCGCGGGCTCCCCGGACGCCGACCCCGCTTCCAGGGTGGCCGAGCTGGAGCAGCTGCTGGGTCGTGTACGACTGTCCGTCGCCCCCCTCGTGCACCCGCTCAACCCGATGCTCGGCCGCAAGCGACGCGCCCGCCGGGTACTGGCCCTCCTCGACGACTGCGCCCGCGAGATCCGCGGCCTGGTCTCGGTCGCCGCCGACCCGGAGGCCTCCCACGACGCCCGCCTCGCCGCGGCCTGCTGGCGCGTCGAGGCCGCGGTCGAGGCCCTCACCGGCGACGGAACCCGCCAGGTCGCCCTCGCGCCCGAGCCCCCCGCCGCGGGCGCCCTGGCCCACCTGCACGGCGTGGAACGCGCCCTCGCGGAACTCGCCACGCCCCTGCGCACACCGTCCTGATCCCCGCCGGCCGGCGCCTGAACATTCACCCGCACGACAGGAACAGTCCCCACTCTGGTCTAGACCGCACGTGATCGACTGCTACCGTCACCCCCAGCGGCACAGAACCGAGAGGGGACTGCGGTGACGGATGGCGGCGAGCGGCGGCGGAGGGCCTTCATCGGGTCGTTCACGGCGGCGGGAGGGCCGGGGATCGTGACGGCGGCCGTGGCCGCGAGCGGCGGCGCGCTGACCGCCCTGAGCAGCGTGGACGGCGTACCCGACCCGTCGTACCTGGCCCTGGCGCCCGGCGGGGGCCTCCTGTACGCGGTGAGCGAGACCAGTGAGGGCGCGGTGGCCGCCTACCGGGTCGCCGAGGACCGGCTCGAGCGGGCCGGGGCGCCGGTGCCGGTCGGCGGGCAGGGCCCCACTCACCTCAGCCTCCACGCCGGGCACGTCCTGACCGCCAACTACGGCTCCGGCAGCGTCACCGCCGTACCGCTGCGTCCCGACGGCACCCTCGCCGACGCCCCGTCCGCCGTGCTCCGGCACACCGGATCCGGTCCCCACAACCGCCGCCAGCAGGGCCCGCACGCCCACCAGGTGCAGCCCGACCCCAGCGGCCGCTGGGCCGTCAGCGTCGACCTCGGCACGGACTCGGTGCGCGTGTGCGCCCTGACGGACGGCGAGCTCACCGTGCACCGCGAGATCGCCCTGCGCCCCGGCTCCGGGCCCCGCCACCTGGCCTTCCACCCGGACGGCACGCGAGCGTACGTCGTCAACGAGCTCACCCCCACCGTCACCGCCTGTCACTGGGACGCCGAGGACGGCACCCTCAAACCGCTGACCGAGACCCAGGTACTGCCCGCCGCTCCGGCCGGCGACGCCTACCCCTCGGGGATCGTCGCCTCGCCCGACGGCCGCTTCGTGTGGATCGCCACCCGCGGCGAGGACGTCCTGTCCACCTTCGTCATCGAGGGCGAGGAGCTGCGGCTGATCGGCACGGTCTCCTGCGGCGGCCACTGGCCCCGCGACCTCACCGAGTCGGAGGGCTTCCTCTACGCGGCGAACGAGCGCTCCGGGGACGTGACCTGGTTCGCCGTCGACCCGGACACCGGTCTGCCGCGCTACGAGGGCTCGATCGAGGTGCCGGCCGCGTCCTGCGTCGTCCTCGACTGAGCCACGCGGAGACGAACGCCGAAGGGCCCGGCTCCGGACAGCGGAGCGGGCCCTTCGGCAGTGTCACGTCGTGCGGTACGGATCAGCGGACCGGCGCTCCCTGCGGCTGCTGCGGGGCGATGCCAAGGGTGGTCGTGTACTTGGCGAGCGCGAGCTTGCCGATGGCCGGGTAGGGGCCCAGCGCCTCGGCGGCCGCGCAGCCCGCCTCCTTGGCCGCCTCCTCGATCAGACCGGGGTCGATCTCCGGCCCTATCAGGTACGGCGCCAGCGCCAGCTGCTGCGAGCCCGAGGAGCGCAGCTGCTCGGCCACGGAGGCGATCGAACCGTCCTGGTCCAGGGCCGCCGCCATCACCGGCACGGCGAGGCGCGCGGCGAGCAGCATGCCGGTGATCCCGGCCGCCTGCACGGCCTCGTCACCGCCCACGGAGGCCAGGATGATGCCGTCCGCCGCGGTCGCCACGGTGAACAGCCGGGCGCGGTCGGCGCGGGCCAGCCCCGCCTCCGACAGCCGCACGTGCAGCGCCTCGGCCAGCAGCGGGTGCGGGCCCAGCACATCCGTCAGGTCGGCCGCGACACGGCTCTCCATCACGGCCTGGCGGATCCGGCGCAGCAGCGCGCTGTCGGGGCCGGCCAGCAGCGGCACCACGACCGCCACCGGGCCGTCGGGCTCCTTGATGTCCAGGCCGGCGGCCTTGGCCTGCTCATAGCGGGCCGTGCGCTCCTCAGCGGCGTGCGCCAGCACACCCTGGAGCGTCGGGAACTCCGTGTCGTCCCCGTCCAGGTACGCGATGCGCGCGTCCAGACCGGGGAGCTCGGAGCGGGCGATGCTCACGACCTCCTCGGCGAGGCCGCGCGTCGCGGTGCCGGGAGTGCCCGGCACCGCGAGGACGAGCGCGGGCGCGCCCTCGGGAGCCGCCAGCGGCTCGGGTCGGCGGTGCCGCCCGGGCTGGCGAGGTCGCGGCATTCGTACTGGCAGGCCGGACGCGGGTCCAGTGGGGGAGCTCATGGCGACGCATGTTACTGGCTTCTTGGGCTCTCCCGTTCGGGGAGGGTGCAGGTGAGCGGTATCCGTCCTGTTTTGTCTGATGAGTTACGCCGGAATCGCCGGTGATCGCCGTGCGAACCGGGCGCATTGCGGAGCCTTGGGATCAGTCCCCCTTTGCGGTCACCACGGACAACATCGTCGCGTCACCCGGCAGGGTGAGCGTGCCCGCGGCCAGGTCGGCCGCGATGCGCAGGGCGCCGCTCAACGGATCACCGGCAGCTGCCACCCGCCGGGCGTTCGGCAGCGCCCTCGTCAACTCCTTCTCCAGCGGTACGAGGAGGGGGGAGCCCAGGTTGAACACGCCCCCGGTGACGGCGACGTGCGGCTCGCCCTCGGCCGGGCACACGGCCGCCGCGGACTCGGCCATGTGCCGGGCGGCCGCGCGCAGGATGCCCGCGGCCACGGCGTCGCTCCCTGCGCAGGCCCCGACCTGGGGCGCGAAGGAGGCGAGGACGGCGGGCCGGTCCGTACGGGGATAAAGGCGCCCGGGGATTCCGGACGCCGGGCCGAACAACTCCTCGGCGCGGGCCAGCAGTTCCGCCGATCCGCCAGGCCGCCCGTCGTGGGTGCGCAGGGCGGCCTCCAGCCCGGCCCGGCCGATCCAGGCGCCGCTGCCGCAGTCGCCCAGCAGATGCCCCCAGCCGTCCGCGCGCCGCCAGCGCCGCAGATCCGTACCGACGGCGATGAGTCCCGTGCCGGCGGCGATCACGGCACCGGGCCGCGTCCCGAGCGCACCGGTGTACGCGGTGACCGCGTCGGCGGCGAGAGCGACGGCCGGAACGCCGAACTCCGCGCGCAGCGCCGCCGGAAGCCCGGCACGCAGGTCGTCACCGAGGGTGGCGAGCCCGGCGGCCCCGACAGCGGCCGCCCGCACCTCCGAGACCCCGCTGTCGGCGAGCAACGCCCGCACCAAGGGCACCAGTCGCTCCATGAAGTGCCCGGCGTCGATCCCCCGCACCCCGGTCCGTACCGGCCCCGCCGACTCACGCTGCCCGAGCACGGCACCCTGTCCCGTGGCCACGACGACCCGCAGCCCCGAGCCCCCCGAGTCGACGGCGAGAACACCGGCCGAACCCCGCTCGCCGGTGCGCCCGCCGGTCACGGCAGACGCCAGTCCACCGGTTGGCCGCCCATGCCGACCAGCAGGTCGTTGGCGCGGCTGAAGGGACGGGAGCCGAAGAAACCGCGGTCGGCGGACATGGGGGAGGGGTGGGCGGACTCCACCGACGGGAGGTTGCCGAGCAGCGGGCGCAGGTTGCGCGCGTCGCGCCCCCACAGGATCGACACCAGCGGCTTGCCGCGCCCGGCGAGGGCGCGTATCGCCTGCTCGGTGACCTCCTCCCAGCCCTTGCCACGGTGCGCACCCGGCTTGCGGGGCGCCGTCGTCAACGCCCTGTTGAGCAGCAGCACCCCCTGCTGCGTCCACGGCGTCAGATCACCGGTGGAGGGCTGGGACAGGCCCAGGTCGGTGTTCAGCTCCCGGAAGATGTTGATGAGGCTGCCCGGCAGCGGACGCACATCGGGAGCCACCGAGAACGACAGCCCCACCGCGTGTCCGGGCGTCGGATACGGGTCCTGACCGACGATCAGGACCCGTACGTCGTCGAAGGGCTGTTGAAAGGCCCTGAGGACATTCGGGCCGGCCGGGAGATAGGTGCGTCCCGCGGCGATCTCCGCCCTGAGGAAGTCCCCCATGTCGGCGATCCGCCCGGCGACGGGTTCCAGGGCCTGCGCCCAGCCCGCTTCGACGATTTCATGCAACGGTCGTGGTGCCACGCGCGTCACCCTACTGCCGTACGGGCAGCGGAGATCAACCGGTGGCCAAGGCCCCCCGTTCCCCCCTGACGGCTCATCCGACCACCGCGGCCCGCACACACAGGACGTCCGGCAGGTGCGAGGCCAACTGCCGCCAGCTGTCGCCGTCGTCGGCCGAGGCGAACACCTCGCCGTTGCGGTTGCCGAAGTACACGCCCGCCGGGTCGGCGTCGTCCGTGCACATCGCGTCCCGCAGCACCGTGCCGTAGTGGTCCTCCTGGGGCAGGCCCGCCGACAGCGGCTCCCAGGACTTGCCCGCGTCCTGCGTGCGGAAGACCCGGCACCGGCGATCGGCCGGCACCCGGTCCGCGTCGGCGTTGATCGGGAACAGGTACGCCGTGTCACCGTGCCGCGGATGGGTGGCCGCCGCGAAGCCGAAGGTGGACGGCAGTCCCTCGCCGATGTCGGTCCAGTGGCCGCCCGCGTCGTCGCTTCGGTACACGCCCCAGTGGTTCTGCAGATACAGCCGGTCAGGGTTGGCCGCGTCGCGGGCAACCTTGTGCACGCACTGTCCGAACTCCGGGTTCGGATCCGGCAGGAACACCGCGGAGACCCCGGAGTTGGCGGGCGTCCAACTCGCGCCGCCGTCCGTGGTCTTGAACACCCCTGCGGTGGAGACCGCGACCGTCACCGACCGCGGGTCGCGCCGGTCGGTGAGGATGGTGTGCAGGCCCTCACCGCCGCCGCCGGGCACCCACTTCGACCGGGTGGGGTGCTCCCACAGCGGACGGACCAGCTCGAAGGTCTCCCCGCGGTCCTCCGAGCGGTACAGCGCGGCCGGCTCGGTGCCCGCGTACACCACGTCGTCCTCCGCGGCGGCCGGATGCAGCTGCCACACCCGCTCCAGCGAGGCGCCCGTGTCCTTGGGGAACTTCACGGCCGGCTGCGGCGGTTCGGTCCAGGTGCGGCCCAGGTCGTCGGAGTGGAAGACGGAGGGCCCCCAGTGCGAGCTGTCGCCCCCGGCCAGCAGGCGCGGGCGGCCGCCGCGGGTGTCGATGGCCACCGAATAGACAGCCTGCGCGTTGAAGTACGGACTCTCGTCGAACTCCCACTCGTCCCCGCGCCTGCGCCCGATGAACAGGCCTTTTCGTGTGCCTACGGCGAGCAGTACCTCGGTCATGCCGATCACCTCCGCGACGTCTCTGTCCCAGACACCGGCCAGTCTGCACCCCACCACTGACAGTCACCTCCCAAACCGCGTCGTCGCAGGTCAGACGGCGACGGCGGGACGGACTCCGGGATCTTGTGGCCTCTTTCACGAACAGGCCCGCGCGAGCGGGGTACTCGTGCGACCGTCGAGACAGGGGGAGTCGCCCTGAGCATCAGGGGACCTTCGCCCGTATGGGAGGGAGGTCGGGGATCGTTGTGCTCATGAGGAGGATGCCTTCGATGGCGTTCCGTGGTCCGAAGGTGTGGCTGTGGCGCTGGCGGCGCAACCCGCTCAAGCGTCGCGCCGACACGGTGGAGGCCTGGGTCGTGCTGGGTGCCTGGCTGGTGACCGTGGTCGCCGGGGTACTGGCCGGTCTGGCGGCGACCCAGTCCGTCGAGCACGGGCTGGCCCGTGAGCGGGTGGAGTGGCGCCAGATCGAGGCGCGGCTCATCGAGAAGGCACCCGGGAAGGCGGCCACCGGCACCGGGACGGCCAGCGGGGACCAGGTCTGGGGCACGGTCCGCTGGACCGCGCCGGACGGCTCCGGCCACACCGGGCAGGTCCGGGTCCATCCCGGCAGCCCGGCCGGCTCCACGGTCGCGATCTGGTCGGACCGCCAGGGCCACCTGGTCACCAAGCCGGCCACCGCCTCCCAGGCCCATCTGCGGGCATCCCTGATCGGCGTCCTGGTCGGCATCAGCGCGGCGGCGGTCCCCTTCGTGGGCGGCCGAGTCCTGTGCGGCCGCCTGGAACGCCGCCGGATGGCCCAGTGGGACACCGAGTGGTCCCGCTTCGGCCCGCTGTGGGGGCGCAAGACACGGTGACGGGGCGACGAAGGGCACGTTGAAGCCGGTGCTCTGCGGCGAGTGCCAGTCGTGGGCGAGTGCCATGAGCGGTGGAGCGGCGCAGGGCAGGGCGACCGGGCGGCCGGCGGACGGCACTTGCCGTGGGTGGACCCTCGCCGCCCCGCTCTTCGTCCCCTACACCCCTCCAACCGCCCCGCGACAAACCCGCAGCAGCTGTTCGTCGGCGTGGATGTCGTGGCTGCCGTACCCGCCCAGCGCGGCCTGGTGCCGTCGCCTCGCGGTCAGTTCAGTGTGCAGCAGGTCGTGGAGGAGGGCGCCCTCGGGGCCCAGCTCCGCGACGCACGTGGCTATCGGGACGCGCGTGTGCGGGTTCTGGGCCCAGGCGGCCCGCAGGACGGGGACGGCCGGCTCCGGGTCCCCGCTGATGCGCCACACCGCGCACGCGGCCGCCATCCGCTCCCACAGTTCGTCGGATCCGGTCATACGGGTCAGCTCCGGCAGCGCGGTACGGGCCGCCGCTCCCAGGCGCCCCAGTGTCTCCGCCGCCCGTCTGCCCCGCCCGCTCGTCAACTCCCGCACCAGGACCGGCAGTACAGCAGCCGCGTCCCCCTCCACCGACCACAGCGCGCCGGCCGCGGCGACCGCGGACCCGGTGTCCAGCAGGCCCCGAAGCGCCGGGATCGCCGCGTACGCGCCCGCTCCGAAGGACTCCAGGGCCCGTACCGCCGACTCCACCACCGACTCCCGCAGCCGCAGCCCGTCAGGCACCCCCAGCAACAGCCGCAGCACCTCGGGAACGGACTCCGCGTCGGCGAGGGCCGCGAGCGCGGCCAGCAGGGGTGTCGCCCGGTCGTACGTCTCCGGGGAGTCCAGCGGGATGTCGCCGAGCCTGCGTCGCAGGGCGGGGGCGAGCGGGGTCGCGGCCGGTCCGAGATGGGTGATGACATGGCCCAGGTCGTTCGGTACCACCGGCCCGTCCAGCACCTCCGCCAGCACCGGAACGGCGCGCGCGTCGCCGCTTCTGGCCAGGGCCTTGACCGGGTCGCCCAGCGTAGGCGCCCCGCGCTCCCACTGGCGTACCCACAGGTCCGGACGGGACTCCACCAGCGCGGCCAGGTGATCGGCGGCGGGAGTGGCGAGTTCGAAGAGGTCTTCCAGGACGGCCAGTGCGGCCTCCCGCAACCGGTCCTCCGGTGCCGCCAGTTGGGCGCCGATCAGCGCCACCGGCTCCCGGTAGTCGGCACGCCACTCCCGCATCAGTCCCGGCGACATCCACACGGCGTTGACCCGGTCCGTCGACGCCGGACTGTTCAACTGCCCCACCAGCAGGGCGATCCGGTCGCTCACCCGGTCGTCGAGCGCGGAGTGCAGGGTCCGCAGCAGCTGGGAGCCCTCCTCGTCCGAGGGCCGCAGTCGCCGCAGATGGCCGACGAGCGTGTCGGTGTCGGGCCGGTCGGGCTCCTGTGACCGGCCCGACGGCCGCTCCGACCGGTCCCGCAGCAGCCGTACGACCGTGGTCACCAGGTCGGTCGGCAGCCGCTCGGGCGCGCAGCCCGCGAGCTGGCCGAGCGCGGCCAGCCGCAGTGCCGGGCCGAACGACGGCGCGCTCCGGGCCGTCAGCAGATCCACCGCCTCGGCGGCGTACCCCGGGTGTCGGCGGGCGAAGACGCCGAGGCTCTCGGTGAGGGCGAGCAGGACCCGGTCGTCCCGCTCGACGGTGATCCGCTCCCGCAACAGACCGAGAACGCGCTCCGGTTCCTCGAGAAACCGCACCAGCGCGCCGACCGCCGCCCGCCGCACCTCGGGGTCCTGATCCCCCGTCAGCCGGGCGAAGACCTCGGCTCCCGCACGGACCGCGGTGCACGCCATCGCGTAGGTGTCGGAGGCGGCCTCCCGGTCCTCGCCGTCCTGCCCGATGCTGACCAGGAGTTCCACGACGCCGCCCCGCTCCTCCACCGCCCTGCTCCCGACCAGGGCGAACAGGAAGGGAATGCAGGCCAGGGTCGAGTCGTAGACGTCACCCTGGTGGTGCACCGCGCCGTACATCCCGTCGAGCGCGATCTCCCGCTCGGCCGGGTCCGCCGAGGCCAGCCCCCTCAGCAGTCCGGGCACGTCCTCCGCGCTGCCGTACGCATGCCGCAGCGAGGCCCAGTCGACCTCGTCGATCCCCGTGAACACGTTGTCCTCCCCCAGGCGCAGTGCCAACTGATCGCGAGTGTGCACCACGCCACTGACAACGCAGTGGAATCGGGGGGTGGCGCAGTCCGGGGCTCGGTTTCAGCCGTCGGCGGGCAGTGCGCGCTCCAGGATCGTGTCCACGCCGGCGCCCTCGGGCAGGGTGCCGAAGGAGTGGCCCCAGTCGCCGCCCAGCCGGGTCGCGCAGAAGGCGTCGGCGACGGCGGGCGGGGCGTGCCGGACCAGCAGGGAGGCCTGCAGGGCCAGGGCCATCAGCTCCACCAGCCGGCGCGCACCGGCCTCGGACCCGGCGGCCAGCAGTCCCTCCAGCCGGACCACGGCCGCGTCCAGCCGGGCGTCCGCGCCGCGCGCCAGGGCGAGTTCGTCGAACAGGGCGTGGGCGGTGGCGGGTTCGCGCCTGAGCGCCCGCAGCACGTCCAGGGCGTTGACGTTCCCCGAGCCCTCCCAGATCGACAGCAGGGGTGCCTCGCGGTAGTGGCGGGGCATGCCGGACTCCTCGACGTAGCCGTTGCCGCCCAGGCACTCCAGGGCCTCCGCGGTGAAGGCCGGGCCCCGCTTGGTGACCCAGTACTTGCCGACGGCCGTCGCGATCCGCCGGAAGGCCGCCTCGCCCGCGTCGCCGCGGACCGCCCGGTCGGCGGCCCCGGCCAGCCGCAGGGTGAGCGTCGTGGCGGCCTCGGACTCCAGCGCCAGGTCGGCCAGGACGTTGCGCATCAGCGGCTGGTCGATCAGCCGCGCCCCGAACGCGCTGCGGTGGCGCACATGGTGGCCCGCCTCGACCAGCGTCTTGCGCATCAGCGTGGCCGACATCATCACGCAGTCCAGGCGGGTGCAGTTGACCATCTCGATGATCGTCTTCACGCCCCGGCCCTCGGGCCCGACCAGCCAGGCCACGGTTCCGTCGAACTCCGGCTCGGAGGAGGCGTTGGAGCGGTTGCCCAGCTTGTCCTTCAGGCGCTGGATGCGGAAGGTGTTGCGGCTGCCGTCCGGCAGGATCCGCGGCACCAGGAAGCAGGAGAGCCCCTCCGGAGCCTGCGCCAGCACCAGGAACACGTCGCACATCGGGGCCGAGGTGAACCACTTGTGCCCGCGCAGGGTGTACACGCCGGGCTCGGCGGTCGGGGTCGCCACGGTGGTGTTCGTGCGGACGTCCGAGCCGCCCTGTTTCTCGGTCATCCCCATGCCGGCGAGCAGACCGGGCTTCTCGGTCGGGACCCGCAGCTCCGGGTCGTAGTCCCTGGCGGTCAGAAGGGGTTCGTAGATCTTGGCCAGTTCCGGCTGGGCACGCAGGGCGGGAACGGCCGCGTACGTCATCGACGTCGGACAGCCGTGCCCGGCCTCGGTGTGCCCCCACACCAGTCCGCCCGCCGTGCGCACGACATGGGCGCCGGGGCGGGCGTCCGCCCAGGGCGCGCCCGCCAGCCCCTCCGCTACGGCGGCCCGCATCAGGTGGTGCCAGCTCGGGTGGAACTCGACCTCGTCGATCCGGTTGCCGTACCGGTCGTGCGTGCGCAGCACCGGTTCGTGCACGTTGGCCAGTTCGGCCCACTCCTGCGCCTCGGCGCTGCCGGCCCGCAGGCCGAGCCGGCGGATCTCCTCCTCGGCCCACCCGGCGCCCTCCCGGCGCAGCCCCTCGAGCAGGGCGGTGTCCCGGGCGGCGTCGTAGGGCGTCAACGGGGGCGGCTGGTTGGTGACGTCATGGGTCGCGTGCGCGGGCGTGGGTGTCGAGGCCATGCGGCCATGTTGCACCTTTTCTTCGACCGTAGCAATGTTGCAACAGGGAGGCGCACGTACAGTACGTGCCCATGCGCATGAACGTGTCAGAGCCGTCCGGCGAGGTCGACCTGCGGCCGCTGTCCGCGCGGTCGGTCGTGCTGAGCCTGCTGCTGGGCACGCATCCGCCGGAGCTTCCGGTGAAGGACCTGGTCCGCGTGGTGGAGCCGTTCGGGGTCGGCGGCTCCACGCTGCGTGCCGCGCTCAGCCGCATGGTGAACGCCGGTGACCTGCGGCGCGCGGACTCCGTCTACCGGCTCAGCGACCGGCTCCTGGCCCGCCAGCGCCGCCAGGACGAGGCCGTGGACGCCCGCACGCGCGCGTGGGACGGCGACTGGGAGATGGTGGTGATCACGGCGACGGGCCGCGGCCCCGCCGAACGGGCCGACCTGCGCGCCCGCCTCACCGCTCTGCGACTGGCCGAACTCCGCGAGGGCGTCTGGCTGCGCCCCGCCAACCTGATCCGCCGCGTGCCGGAGGAGGAGCTGGCACCGGTGGCCCAGTCCTACACCGCCCGGCCCGACCGTCCCGCGCGTGAACTGGCCGCCGCCCTGTGGCCCTTGGACGCCTGGGCCGCCACGGCTCGCGCCCTCCTCGCCCATCTCGCCGAGGCCGATCTCCCGGCCGACCGCTTCACGGCCTTCGCGGCGGTCGTACGCCATCTGCTCGCCGATCCCGTACTGCCCCCCGAACTGCTCCCCGCCCACTGGCCGGGCGCGGCCCTGCGCACCGCCTACGCGCGGTACCAGCGGGAGATCACCGGAGCCGTCACCCGATGACACGGCGGCCGTACGAACGAACGGCGCCTACTTAACGGCGCCTACTTATAGGTGATGTCCGAGCTGGAGTACTTGCAGCAGGTCCCGTCAGGACCAGTGCCGTTCTTGGGCGGCTCGGCGCCGGTCACCGACGACCGTGATCTTCTTCAGGGTCGCGCTGTCGCCGCGGACGCCGCCGGTGCCGAGGTCGCCGCTGCCGTAGAGGCGCTCCCGTGTGTCGTGATCATGGCTGACGTGAGCCCGAGGGCGGCCAGGGCGCCGAGAGGCGCGCGGCGACTCGCACGCACGCGCGCGTGCTGCTGAAGTCCCGCTTCACGCTCAACGGGACGGCCTGTGCGACGGGTTGACGCCCTCCCGGGAAGCCGCGGGCGAAGTGCCCGACTTCGGGCGCCGCGCCCGAATTGCGCTTACTCCGACCGGGTGACCAGGCTGTGAGTGGGAACCCGACGTGTTTAGGCGAGCGACGTCATACGGATCGAGGACAGTCATGGCTCGGCAGGAGCGACAGTCGTCGTCGGCCACCCTCCCGGAGCCGCTGCGTAACGCGGCGTCCGTGTTGCGGAAGGTGCCCGGCGCGGGAATGGTGAGCAGGGCGACCGAGGGGGCCCTGGACAAGGTCGGAGCGGTGTCGCCGCGCGGGCGGCGGATGGCGGTGTACGCGGGCGCGGGTGTACTGGGTGTCGCGGGCGTCGTGGAGTGGCCCGTCGCCGTCACCGGTGCGGCGGTGGCCTGGCTGACGCAGCCACGGCCGAAGCAGCCCAGCGGCGGGAACGCGGTGAGCGCCGAGGACGGCGCACCCGCGGTGGAGGAGGCGATGAGCACGCCCGTCGGCACGGAACCGACGGCCGGCGGGGCCGTACCGCCGCCCGTCACCGAGGTGACGGCACCGCTGGGACCGACACCCACACCTCCGGGCGCCGAGTCGGCACCCACGGGAACCGCCCCGGTCACCGACGCCCCCGGGCCCATCTCCCCGCACCCGGGCGCCGAGGCGGCCCCCGCCGCGCCAGGCCCGGCCGCCGATGTTCCCGGACCGACGGCACCGGATCCCGGAGCCCCCGGTCCGGCCGAGCCCCTCACGGGGCGGAGCGACGCGCAGGAGCAGCCCCACCGCACGACCGACTGAGGGCGCGCGATGGTGCTGGGAGCGCTGTCACGTCCGGCCGTCGCTCTGGTGGGATGGGCGGCGGTCGGGCCCCGGTTGCTGGTACGCGGGGCCGCGCCCGCGATGGGTGCGGCCGCCGGGGCGGCGGCCGGCACGGCCCGCGCAGGTGTACAAGGCGCGGACGGCGCGAAGTACGTCGTATGCGCCGTCCGCGCCTCGCTGCCGCGCGGTCCACGCCCCTGGCGGTCCGGCGCCCGCGCCCACCTCGCCCTGCGACCGGCAGACCCGGACCCCGACCTCGCGGACGGCGGGCGGGAGCACCGGATCCGACGGGTCGTCGAGGCGCTCGCCGAGCACCCGGACGTGGCCTTCGCCTACTGGGACGGAGGGCTGGAGCGGCTGGTGGTGGCCGCCGTGGAGGAGGAGGCCGGCGACCGGGTCGTGGACGAGGCGGTCGACCTCGCCGCCCGGCACGGACTGACCCAGACCGACGAGGACGTCGAGGACTTCGGGCATCCGGCGGATCCCGCCGGGGTCCGGGCCGCGGCCGAGGCGCTCGGCGCCGACGCCGCCGGCATAGCGATCGGCGTGGCCGGATACCTGCTGCGCCTGCCGCCCTCACCGCGCCAGGTGACCGCCCTGGTCACGCTGCTGCGCGAGAACCCCTCCGTGCGCGGCTGGCTGCGCGACCGGCTCGGTCGCACCCGGATGGACCTGCTGCTGGCGGTCCTGAACGCGGCCGCGCACGGCGCCGGCAGGACACCGACGGCCCTGGTGCTCGACGGCGTCCTGCGCAGCCTCCAGCTGGCGGAGACCGTGGCGCGCACGGCCGCCTTCGAGACGGTGCACGACGACGTGTGTTCACCCGGGCGTCCGGGCGTCGCCGCCGGCCACTCACCCCGTCCGCCCCTGCGCACCTCCCCGGCGCAGGAGTACGCCACCAACGCCTCGGCCGGCAGTCTGCTCGGCGCGGTGGCCACCATGCTGGTCAAACACAACGGGACGGAGGCCGCCGAAGCGGTCCTCGCGGGTTCCCCCAAGGCCGCGCGCTACGGGCCCGCCGCCTTTCACGCCGTCCTGAGCACCACCCTGTCCCGTGGGGGCGTCCTGGTGCGCAACACCGAACGGCTGCGCGAGCTGGAGATGGCCGGCACGGTCGTCCTGCACCCGAGCGCGCTGCTCGATCCGGACGGCGAAGCGGACGCGTGGGCCGAGCCGGTGCTGGACGCGGCCCGGCGCGCCGGGCTGAGCGTCGTGCTGGTCGACGACCCCGCCCTGTCCGACATCGCGGGCCTCGCCGACCGGGTGGTCTCGCGCGACCGGCCGCTGAGCGAGGTGGTGCGTGAGCTGCGCGAGGAGGGCGACACCGTCGTCACGGTCGCCCGCCCCTGGTCGGCGGACGACACGGACGTCCTGGCCGGGCTCCTCGGCGGTGACATCGCCGTCGCCCTCGCCGACCACGACAGCGCCGTCGTCTGGGGAGCGGACGTACTGGCCCTGCACGGCCTGACCGACGTGTGGCGACTGCTCACCGCCATCCCCGCCGCCCGAGGGGTGGGCCGCCGCGCCCAGGTCCTGGCCCGCTCCGGTGCCGCGCTGTCCGGGCTGCTGGTGGCCGTCGGCGAGACCCGCAAACCCAGCCGCACGCCCTGGCCCGGCCTGCGGCACACCCCGGTCGACGTGGGCGCCGCGGTGGCCCTGTTCTCGGGGGCACGCTCGGCCCTGCGGGTGGCCGCGACACCCGTCCCGCATCCGCGTCCCCGCGTCGCCTGGCACGAACTGGACGCCGAGGACGTCCGGACCAGGCTCGAGGGGACACCGCACGAGCAGGAGCCGGAGCCGCAACCGGCCGACGAGCCCGGCACCGGGCACCCCCTGCTGGTGCCCCTGCGCTGGTCGGGGCAGCTCTTCCACGCGGTGCGCGAGGAACTGGACGATCCGCTCACCCCGGTCCTGGCCGTCGGCTCGGCCGCCGAGGCGATCCTCGGGTCCGCCGTGGACGCCCTGCTGGTCGTCGGCGCGCTCGACCTGAACGCCCTCGTCGGCGGAGTCCAACGGCTGCGCGCCGACCAGGCCCTGTCCAGTCTGCTGGCCGGCCAGAAGCAGAAGGCACGGGTCGCGCCCCCGGAGGACGACGCCGAGGACGAACCCCGGACCGTCGACGCGGCCAGGCTCCGGCCCGGCGACATCATCGAGCTCAAGACCGACGACGTGGTGCCCGCCGACGCCCGGCTGCTGTGGCAGGACGGTCTGGAGGTCGACGAGTCCGCGCTCACCGGCGAGTCCTTGCCGGTGGAGAAACAGGTCGACTCCACCCCGCATGCGGCGGTCGCCGAACGCCGCTGCATGGTCTTCGAGGGCACCACCGTCGCGGCCGGCAACGCCCGCGCCGTCGTGGTGGACACCGGCGAGCGCACCGAGGCCGCCCGCGCCGTCCACCTCGCCGCCCGTACCCCTCCGGCGCCGGGCGTGCAGGGCAGGCTGCAGGAACTCACCCGTCGCGCCCTGCCGTTGACGCTGGCCGGCGGGGCCGCGGTCACCACGCTGTCACTGCTGCGCGGTACGCCCATCCGCGAGGCGGTCAGCGGGGGAGTGGCCGTCGCGGTGGCCGCCGTACCCGAGGGGCTGCCGCTGGTGGCGACCGTGGCACAGCTTGCGGCGGCCCGGCGGCTGAGCCGGCGCGGTGTCCTCGTGCGCACCCCGCGCACGCTGGAGGCGCTGGGCCGGATGGACACCATCTGCTTCGACAAGACCGGCACGCTCACCGAGAACCGGCTGAGGCTGGCCCGTGTCGCCGAGACCGACGGCGAGGTCCTCGCCGCCGCCGACGCGACCGAGACCCAGACGCTGCGCTCCGCCGCCCGCGCCTGTCCGCGGCTCAACGGCGGTACGGACCGCCCGGTGCACGCCACCGACGAGGCCGTGCTCGACGCCGCCGGGCCCGACCCCGAGTGGACCCAGCTCGAAGCGCTGTCGTTCGAGGCCGCCCGCGGATACGCCGCCGCGGTCGGCCGGGTCGGCGAGGGACCGCGCACGTTCGTGGTCAAGGGCGCCCCGGAGACGGTACTGCCCGCCTGCTCCGAACTGCCCTCCCACGCCTGGGACACGGCGCATGCCCTTGCCGCCGACGGACTGCGGGTCCTGGCCGTGGCCGAGCGGTGCCTCGACGACGGCGCTCAGGACGCCGACGTACTCGACGCGCCGCTCGGGGACCTGGAGTTCACCGGCCTGCTGGCGCTCGCCGACGCGCCCCGGGAGACCTCGCCCGCGCTGATCCATGGCCTGAGCGAGGCGGGCGTACGGCCCGTCATGCTCACCGGGGACCATCCGCAGACCGCCCGCAGCATCGCCGAGGAGCTGGGCTGGCCGGCGGACACGGCCGTTGTCACCGGCGAGGAGCTGACGGCGGCCGACCGGTCGGCCGGGGCGGCGATGCTGCGGGACGTGGGAGTCGTCGCCCGGGTCGCGCCCGAGCAGAAACTCCAGGTCATCGAGGCGTTCCGGGACGCCGGCCGGGTCGTGGCCATGGTCGGCGACGGTGCCAACGACGCCGCCGCGATCCGCGCAGCCGACGTCGGCGTGGGCATCAGCGCCCGTGGCTCGGCCGCCGCCCGCAACGCCGCCGACCTGGTGCTGACCGAGGACGATCTGTCGGTGCTGATCGACGCCGTCCACGAGGGGCGGGCCCTGTGGCACAGCGTCGCCGACGCCATCGCCATCCTGATCGGCGGCAACGCGGGCGAGGTGGGCTTCGGCATCCTGGGCACCCTGCTGGGTGGCCGGGCACCCCTGTCGACCCGGCAGATGCTGCTGGTCAACCTGTTCACCGACCTGTTCCCGGCGATGGCGGTGGCGGTCACGCCGGACGAGGAGGCGATTCGGGCGACCGCGGACTCGCCGGAGGACACCTCCGACGTGCTGGGCGCGCCGCTGATCCGGCAGATCCGGCACCGGGCCATCGGGACCACGCTGGGCGCGCTCGTCGCCTGGCTGTTCGGCCGGTTCACCCCGGGCACCGGGCGCCGCTCCAGCACCATGGCCCTGTGCGGTGTGGTCGGCACGCAGCTGGCGCAGACCCTGCTGGACCGCCGGGACAGCCCCCTGGTGCGGTTCACCTCCCTGGGGTCGGCCGTCGTTCTGGTGGCCCTGGTCCAGACCCCGGGCGTCAGCAATCTGTTCGGCTGCACCCCGCTCGGCCCCCTCGCGTGGGCGGGCGTCGTGGCGGCGATCGCGCTCGCGCTGCTGGGCCAGCGCGTCCTCGTCCGTCGGGAGCAGGGGTGACGAGCGTGGTCACAGGATGTTCGCAGCATGAGTGCAGAACTCCCGCGCGTCCCCCCGAAGACGTTTGACCGGCTCTGGTTTATTGCTCGTCGGCCATGAACCCGCCGCACGTCTGGGGCACGCATGAATTCGAGTGAGTACGACCGTCTGCCGGTGTACGACAGTCTGGTGAGGGAGCGCGGCGACGTCGTGACGGAGACCCGGGAGGTGGCCGAGCGGGCGCAGCACCAGGCGCGGGAGGCCCTCAGCGGCCACACCAACCCGCCGCCCGGTCACCCCCAGGGGGCCGTGTCGTCCTGACCCGCACGAACCGGCGGTACTGGGCGGGCACGCGCACGCCGGCACCGAGTTCAGGGGCCGCACGCCGCGTCCCCCGCCGGGCCGTAACAGCCGGCGGCAACCAGGTGCGACGGCCTAGTCCACCTCTTCCCGGGACTCCTCGACGCCCTGCTCGCCACCGCCACTCGGCAGGCCGTCCGGCTCGGGGACGGAAGTCGTCTTCGTGGGAAGGTGGTTGAACAGCAGGTTCAGGACGATCGCCGTCAGGCATCCCGCGCTGATCCCGCTGTCCATCACCGTCTGGAACCAGTCCGGGAACTTCTCGTACACCGTCGGCACCCCGACCGGCAGCATGCCCACCGCGACCGAGACCGCCACCACGGTGAGGTTGTGGTTGTCCCTGAAGTCCACCTGGGCCAGCGTGCGCAGACCGCTCGCGGCCACCGTCCCGAACATCACCAGACCGGCGCCCCCGAGCACCGGCGCCGGTATCGCCGCGACCACCGCGCCCAGCTTGGGCAGCAGACCGAGCAGCACGAGGATGCCGCCCGCCGCGGCCACCACCCAGCGGCTGCGCACCCGGGTCATGCCGACGAGGCCGACGTTCTGCGCGTAGGCCGTGTAGGGGAAGGTGTTGAAGACGCCGCCCAGCACGGTCGACAGACCGTCGGCCCGCAGACCGTCCGCGAGGGAACGCGGCTCGACCCCGCGCCCGGTCATCTCCCCGACCGCGATCAGGTCACCGGTCGTCTCGGTCATCGTCACCAGCGCCACCACCAGCATCGAGACGATCGCCGAGACGTGGAACGTGGGCGCACCGAAGTGGAACGGCGTGCTGATGCCCACCCAGTCCGCGTCGCCGACCCCGCCGAAGTCCGTGAACCCGAAGGGGACGGCCACCGCCAGGCCCACCGCGATACCGATCAGCACCGCGATCCGGGCCAGGAACGCCGGCGCGAACCGCTGCACACCCAGCACCATCAGCAGCACGAACAGGGCCAGGCCGAGGTTCTTCGGCTCCCCGAAGTCCTTCGAACCGGCGCCGCCCGCCGCCCAGTTGCCCGCGACCGGCAGCAGCGAGACGCCGATGATCAGGATCACCGTGCCGGTCACCAGCGGCGGGAAGAAGCGCAGCAGCCTCCCGAAGACCGGCGCGAGCAGTACGATCGCCAGCCCCGCCACGATCACCGACCCGTAGATCGCGGGCAGTCCGCCACCCGTCGTCCCGATCAGCACCATCGGCGAGACCGCGGCGAACGTACAGCCCTGCATGATCGGCAGCCGCACCCCGAACCGCCAGAAGCCCACGCACTGGATGAGCGTCGCGATCCCGCACACCAGGAGGTCCGCGGTGATCAGGTACGCCAGATCCGCGGGTGACAGCTTCATCGCCCCGCCCACGATCAGCGGCACCGCCACCGCGCCCGCGTACATCGCGAGCACGTGCTGCAGCCCGAAGGCGGCCAGCTGCCGTACGGGCGGGACCTCGTCGACGGGATGGACGGGCGCGGGTGTGGTCATGGGGACTCCAGAGCGGCGGAGGGGACATCCGAACAGGACGCGACCGTAAGCGGATTGAACAGTTCGTTGATTGCCGGGGTGTTGTCGCTCTGTGTACTGCCCACCCGTCCGCGTCCGACTCCGCTACGTCGCGCGCGCCGCCGCCAGCAGCGAGTCCCAGTCGGCCAGCTTGACCACGCCCCGCCCCAGCGAGGCCCCGAGCGCCGCCTCCGCCCGCTCGATGGCCTGCCAGCCGGCCCAGGTCACCGGGTCGACGCCCGCCACGGACAGCGCGGCCACCGGGTCGTCGGGCACGTCCTTGCGTACGAGCACGTCGGCGTCCTCGAGCAGGGAGGTCACCGTCTCCTTGGCGTCCGGCCGGTTGGTGCCGATGACACCGGTCGGGCCCCGCTTGATCCAGCCGGCCACGTACTCGCCTGGCACGACTACGCCCTCGCGCAGCACGCGCCCCGCGAGATGCGGCACCGTGCCGTCGGCCGGGTCGAACGGCAGCCCCTCCAGCGGCACTCCGCGATAGCCCACCGAGCGCAGCACCAACTGAGCCTCGACGTCCTCGAACGCGCCGGTGCCCGTCACTCCGCCGTGCCCGTCGGGAGCCGTGCGCTCGAAGCGGACCGCGCCCACGCGGCCGTCGTGCGCGAGCAGTTCGACGGGGCGCAGGAAGAAGCGCAGCCGGATGCGGCGCGGGGCGTCCAGGGGCGGCACCTGGGACCAGCCGCGCAGGACCTCCACGTTGCGCCGCTGGGCCGCGGGCAGCGCGGACGGGTCGGCGCACGCCGGGTCCAGCGCCAACTCGTCCGGGTCGACGACGACTTCGGCGCCGGGCAGCCCGCTCAGCTCGCGCAGCTCCTTGGTGGTGAAGCGGGCCTGGGAGGGGCCGCGCCGGCCCACCATGTAGATGTCGGTCACCTGGCTCGCGGCGAGCGCGCCGAGCGCGGCCTGCGGCATGTCGGTCGGGCTCAGCTCGTGCGCGCCGCGGGCCAGCATGCGCGCGACGTCCACCGCGACATTGCCCACGCCGATGACGACCGCCGACCGCGCGCCCCGCAGGAACCCGTCGTCGGCGGCGTCCGGATGGGCGCTGTACCAGGACACGAACTGCGTCGCCGACCAGCTGCCGGGCAGGTCCTCGCCCGGAATGCCCAGATGCCGGTCGGTCGCGGCGCCCACGCAGTACACCACCGCGTGGTACAGCTCCCGCAGCCGCGCCGTCGGCACGCCACCCGGGCCCACCTGCACGCCGCCGAGGAACCGCACCCGCTCGTGCTCCAGGACCGTACGCAGGGTGTTCTGCAGGGACTTGATCTTCTCGTGGTCCGGTGCGACCCCGTAACGCACCAGGCCGTAGGGACAGGGGAGCCGGTCCAGGACGTCCACGACGACGTCGGGGTCCAGCTGGGTCAGGCTCTGGGCGGTGTAGACCCCGCTCGGCCCGGAGCCGACGACGGCGACACGCAGCACGGCGGAACTCCTCACGGCGGGAGATCGCTGACGCCCCCAGCATCGCACCGCGCGTGCTCGGCTGACAGGGTGCAGGCGCGCCACACCCGTGCGTGTCCCGTTCGTACGCAAAGTGATCATGCGGTTACGTTGCGTGTGTGCTAGAAGCATCCTTTCTTAATCTTTCTGATCGTTGTCCGACGGACGGCGTCGTCTCCGTGTGGCCCGCGT
This sequence comes from Streptomyces sp. NPDC006476, assembly GCF_040612015.1. Classification (NCBI taxonomy): domain Bacteria; kingdom Bacillati; phylum Actinomycetota; class Actinomycetes; order Kitasatosporales; family Streptomycetaceae; genus Streptomyces; species Streptomyces sp. NPDC006476. The sequence goes on from NZ_JBEXPK010000051.1 coordinate 48,420, forward strand.
GGGAAGTGCGGGAAGACAGGGGCAGTACGTCCTGGTTCACCGTGCGGCTGGCGTTCCCCGACGGTGCCCGCGTCGACGCGCTCGCCGTGGTGAGCGAGGGATGCGTCTCCCTGGAGGACGTACGGGCCCTGCCGGCCCTCTCCCTGGACGACCTCGCGGTCCTCGCCGACTGGATCGAGGAACCGATCTTCGAAGCAAGCGGCCTCGCACCGGAACCGGCCGGCGACCCGGCACCCGGCCGCCGGGCCCGCCCCACCTGGCCCCGCGGTCTCGAAGGCCGCCGCCTCGTCGCCGAGGAGTACCGCGCGGCCCAGGAAGACGGCTACGACCCCGTGCTCGCGGTGATGCACGCAACCGGCCACAGCCGCCGAAGGACCCTCCGCCTGATCTCCCAGGCCCGCGACGCGGGCTACCTGACACCGGGTCACGCCCGCCGCTGACCTCCGACGACGGAGGTGTCCTCCGGCGTCACAGCAGCGTGCGCATGCGGGTGATCTCTGTCGTCTGCTGGGCCACCACGTCGTCCGCCATCTCCTCGATGAGGAGGTTGTTGCCCTGGGCCTTCACATCCGTGGCCATGGTGATCGCGCCCTCGTGATGAGTGATCATCAGAGTCAGGAAGAGCTGGTCGAAGGCCTTGCCCCGGGCGGCGCGCAGTCGACTCAGCTGCGCCTCGGTCGCCATGCCGGGCATGGCCTCGTGGGTGTGTCCCGCGGACTTCTCCGCCTTGCCGTGCGTCGTCAACCAGCCCCGCATGGCGGCGATTTCGGGGCCCTGCGCTGCAGCGATGCGTTCCGCCAGCCGCTTCAGCGACGTCGACTCCGCACGGTCCGGGGCGAGTTCGGTCATCTCCAGTGCCTGGCGGTGGTGCTCGATCATCATGCGGGCGTACGAGACGTCCGCGGAGTTGGGTGAGTCGTCCTCGGCGCGCTGCGCGGCGGCGTCCGCGGGGGACATGGTCCGGTTCCGCTCACCCGGACCGCCCGGCACGATCACCGAAGGCCCGTCGGTCGGCGGTGACTTGGCCTGGGACGCGGACTCACAGGCCGTCAGGGCGAGCAGGGTCACAAGAGTCAGGAGCGCCGACGAAGCCCTGGCGCCTGCCCTCCTGCCTGACCTGTCGAAAACCTTCATTGCGATTTCGTTGCCCTCTATTGATCTGCCCATGGCGAAGACGATACTTCGGTGATGCGTGAACCGTTCCGACACGGATGGAACAAGGGAGAAACAGTGATCCTGTCCAACGCGTCCCGAACGCGGCACAGACGCCTGGGAGTTGCCGCCACCGCGGCCGGACTCCTGGCCGCCCTGCTGACCGCGGGCCCGGCCGCTGCGACCCCCGACCCGGGGGACACGCCGGCCACCGGCAAGGCCGTGTCCAAGACCGCACGGGAACAGGCCGCCGAGGCCATCGCGAGCGGTGAGATACCCGGCCAGGACGAGAGCGTCCACTCCGCCAACATCCAGCCCCTGGCCAACATCCCCAAGGACGCCCTGCCCGGCACCAACTCCGACCTGGCCTTCCAGGGCAGATACGCGTTCGCCGGCAACTACGACGGCTTCCGCATCTTCGACATCGGCAACCCGAAGGCCCCGAAGACCGTCGCGCAGGTCCTGTGCCCGGGCTCGCAGAACGACATCTCCGTCTCCGGCGACCTGCTCTTCCTGTCCACCGACTCCTCGCGCAGCGACAGCAGTTGCAACAGCACCACCCAGCCCGCGACCGAGAAGTCCTCCTGGGAGGGCATGAAGGTCTTCGACATCAGCGACAAGCGCAACCCCAGATACGTCGCCGCCGTCGAGACCGCCTGCGGCTCCCACACCCACACGCTGGTGCCGCAGCGCCGTGACGTCTACGTCTACGTCTCCTCGTACTCGCCCAGCGCCGCCTATCCCGACTGCCAGCCGCCGCACGACGGCATCTCGGTCATCAAGGTCCCGCGCAACCACCCCGAGAAGGCCGCGGTCGTCAACTTCCCGGTCCTCTTCCCGGGCGACGGCCCCGACGGCGGCGGCAACCCGGGCGCGCCCACCAACCCGGGCGTCTCCAAGACCACCGGCTGCCACGACATCACCGTCCTGCCCTCGCAGGACCTGGCGGCGGGCGCCTGCATGGGCGACGGGATCCTGTTCTCCATCAAGGATCCCGAGCACCCCAAGGTCATCGACCAGGTCCAGGACAACGTCAACTTCGCCTTCTGGCACTCCGCCACCTTCAACCAGAAGGCGAACAAGGTGGTGTTCACCGACGAGTTGGGCGGCGGCGGAGCGGCCACCTGCAACGCGGCCGTCGGCCCGAACCGCGGCGCCGACGGCATCTACGACATCGTCGGCAAGGGCGACAAGCGCAAGTTGGTCTTCCGCGGCTACTACAAGATCCCCCGGCATCAGGCCGACACCGAGAACTGCGTCGCCCACAACGGCTCGTTGATCCCGGTCAAGGGGCGGGACATCATGGTGCAGGCCTGGTACCAGGGCGGTGTCTCGGTCTGGGAGTTCACGGACTCGACGAAGCCGAAGGAGATCGCCTACTTCGAGCGCGGCCCGCTGACCACCGACACGCTCACCGTGGGCGGCGCCTGGTCGGCGTACTACTACAACGGCCACATCTACGCGAACGACATCGCCAAGGGCCTCGACGTCCTGAAGCTCACCGACCGGCGCACGGACCCGGCCCAGCGGGTGCGCCTGAGTGAGCTCAACGTCCAGTCGCAGCCGGACTACTTCGACTGAGCGGGCGACGGGCCGGGCTTCTCGTCCGGCCCTTCGCCGGTGGCGAAGTAGCGGGACAGATCCGTCTGGTGGGTCCCGCCGGACGCTTCCCCAGTGTCCGGCGGGACGCCCATCTCCCAGTCGAGCCGATAGCGCTTGAACAGCTCGGCCCGCAGGGTGGTGATCGGCATCGGCACGTTCGGCAGGACCATCGCGTAGACGGCGCCCATCAGTTGGGAGCGCAGCATCGGATAGTCCGCGTCCCCGGAGCCGTGCCGGGCGACGGTGTCCCGCAGCAGCTCGGCCAGCCGCTGCTGCTCCGGGCACTGCACGAAGCCCTCCGCCTGCAGCAGCCCTGCCATGTGCTGACGCATCAGCACCGGCCGCTCCCGGGCCAGGCCCAGGATCGCGTCGATGGCCCGCGCCATCCGCTCCCGTCCGTCCTCGGTGCGCGGCTCCCGCTCCAGCCCCTCCTCCAGCGTCCGGTGCATCAGCCGGTGCACCGCGGACTGCACCAACTGCCGCTTGCCCGGGAAGTAGTACGACACCAGGCCGCGCGCCGAACCGGCCCGGTCCGCGATGTCCGCGAGCGTCGTCGCCTCGTAGCCGTGCTCGGCGACCATCTCGACAGCCGCCTGCAGGAGCCGCTCCCGGGAACGTCTCCGCAACTCTTCATTGACCGAGGCGCTGCGCGGGGACATGCTGTAACTCCTGCGTTGACTGGCTGCCAGCCAACTATACTCAGCATGACCGGTCCGCCGCTTTCGCGGGCCTGGTCAGTGCTGCCGTCCGTCTGGGGCGACGCGGGGGATCGTCTCAGGCGGGCGGTCTCTTCGCCCGATGGTTACCTCGGGCGACTTACTTGGGCTTTCGCGCATCCGTCGCACGGCCGCCGCGCCGTCCCTAGAGTGGTCACGAGTGTCGACCGGAGGAGCGTGCGGAGATGGAACAGGACCAGCGGATCCTGGCGAGGATCACGGAAATGGTCGAGGACGAGCGCAAGCTCCGTGAGTCCCTCGCGAACGGCGAGATCGACAGCTCGACGGAACACCAGCGGCTCGCCCAGCTCGAGGTGGAACTCGACCGGTGCTGGGACCTGCTGCGACAGCGGCGCGCCAAGGCGGAGTTCGGGGAGAACCCGGACGACGCGCAGGTGCGGCCGTCCTCGCAGGTGGAGGGCTACATCGAGTAGGGGAGCACGGGCGGCCGGTCAGTCCACCAGGTCGAGCACCCGGCGCAGCGCGTCGGGGCGCTCGTGTGCCGGCAGATGGTCGACGAAGTGCACCTGGCAGCCCAGGTCGGCGGCCCCGCCGTCGGCCTCCCGGTTGTCGCCGACCATCAGCGCCTCGTGCGGTTCGACCTCCAGCGCTTCGCAGGCGACCGCGAACAGCCGGGTGTCGGGTTTCTGGATGCCGTGCTCGTAGGACAGCACGTACGCGTCCACGAACCGGTCGAGGTTGTACGCGTCGAAGATCGGCCGCAAGTCCCACCCGATGTTGCTGACCACGCCGATCCCCAGCCCGCGCTCGCACAGCGCGTACAGCACCTCGGCGGCATCGGGATACGGCGTCCACGCCGCCGGCGTCATGTGCCGGTCGTACAGCGCGTCGTACAACGCCGGGTCGGGCAGCGGCACTTGGCGGGCGAGCCCGGTGTAGGCGGCCCGGTGCGACTCGGCGCTCTCGTCCCGGACCCGCCACAGCTCGGCGAGTTCGCCGGGCAGCCGCTGCGGAGCCGCCCCGCCCGGCAACGCACCCGCCACCTCCAACCCCTTCGCAGCCTGCGCCAACTCCGCCTCCGGCAGGGCGACTCCGACCTCGTCCAACGTGGCCCGCAGCCAGGACTCGGTGGACTCGATACGGAAGAGGGTGCCGGAGAAGTCGAACAGAACAGCAAGCATGAGTGGATCTTACGGGGCGATGTTCCAGCGTGCGGGAAGCTCCCCACCGCAGAAGACACAGACGAAGTCGCCTTCCCGAACGATGCCGACCTCCGCACACGCCGGACATCGCCGGAACACCACCTCGTGTGTGAACCCGCCGGGATGCTCGAGGCCCAGGGCCTCCAGGGCGGCGCGGACGGAGTGCCAGGAGTCGAGGTCCGGGCAGTAGCCCGTGGACTGGTTGGTGACGTCCTCGACCGCCCAGCCGCCCGATCCCCGGGTCAGTCCCAGCTCACCTGCGGCGAGGACCCGTCCGCCGCCGGCGCAGGCCACATGCTCGCTGCGCCGTGGCGCCAGCCGCAGCAGGCCGTCCAGTCCGATGACGTAGGTGAAGGGTTCCGCGGCCTCTTGCGCGCCGCGCTCGGTCATCCAGACGTCCAGGTCGGCGGACGTGCGGATCGCCCGTCCCCCGGCGCCCCCTCCTGCCTTCGGCCGCAGTTCCTCCGGCCCGATGTAGCCGTAGCCCCGCGTGCTCACGGAGCCCATCGCCGGTGTGCCAGGGCGGCCAGTACCACCAGCAGCGCGCCCAGCAGCCAGCCTCCCAGTACGTCCGACGGCCAGTGGACGCCCAGCCATACGCGGGTCAGGCCGACGCCGACCACCGAGACGACGGCAACCGTCAGGGCCGTACGCCACAGGGTGCGGCCCGTGCCGTGGCGGTGCAGGAGCCACAGGAGGAGGCCGCAGACGACCGTGGCCGTCATCGCGTGGCCCGAGGGGAAGGCCGCGTAGTGGGCCGAGTCGACGGGGTCCGGCCACACCGGGCGCGGTCGGTCGATCGCGGCCTTGAGGGACTGCTGAACCAGGGAACCCACCGCGACCGTGACCGCCAGCCACAGCGCCGTCCAGCGCGCCGAGCGGCGCCAGACCAGCCACACCACGACGACCGCGGTGACCAGGCGCATCGTCCACGGGTCCCAGACCCAGTCCGTGAGGACGCGGAAGGCGTGGGTGAGGCCGGGTTCGTCGACGGCCCAGCGGTGCGTGGTGCGGGCGATGTCGGCGTCGGCGTCGATCAGGGGGCGCCACTTCTGCGCCACCGAGATGAGCAGGAGGACGGAGGACAGGGCAAGGGTGAGCAGGAGTGCGGCGCGCGGGGCCACGTGTTGGGTTGGCGCGCGGGGTGGGGCGTCGACGGGCGGATGGTGCATAAGACGATCCTCGCCGCCCGGTCGTGCCTGAAACCCGCTCCGGTGGTGCGGGCTCGGCCCCCGCCACTCACAGCGTGATCAGCATCGCCACCATCGCGATCCCCATCGACAGCCGGCACGCCCGTGCGACCTCCGGCCGGTCACCCCATCCCGCCGAGCCGCCCCCCGCGGCGACCGGAACGAGTCGGACGCCGGAGAGCAGGACGTATCCCATGAAGTAGAGCAGCAACACCCCGGTCACCAGCGGCACTCCGGACGGTCCTCCATGGCCGGCATGGTGCTGGGGCGAGGCCGCCATGACCAGTGCCATGTAGACCATGGCCGACGCGCCCACCAGATGGTGCAGATGGTGCGCGCCGGTCCGCGCCGCCCAGAGCGCGCGCAGCGCCGCGGCGCCGAACACGGCCGCGTAGACGGGCCAGGCCCATGACGGCGGGCTGAACACCGCCGCGGGTACTGCCATCGCGGCCATGCCGAACCCCATCAGCGCCTCGCCGCCCGCGGCCCGGCGCTGCTCCTCGACGGTGCTGCGCATCCGCAGCAGACAGTAGGCCCCGGTCGCCGCACACAGCGCGACCAGCAGCCAGCCGGGCGAAGCCGGTCCGTGCACGCGCACCTCCCTGCTCGACGGTGTCGACAGTCCGTCGATGCCCGGGCCGTCCGGCGCGCACGCGAGCGCAAGGATGTACACGGGGAGCATTCGAGGGAGCACGGTGGGTGAGCCGTGGCGTCCAAATTCGTTCACGGGTAAAACACCTGCTAATGTTATGTCACATGCCATCCGCGACCGCCCCCTCCACCCCACGCCCCCGCCGCCGCCTCCCCTTGGCAGGCGTCCTGCGTCTCGGCCGGCCTTCGGACATCTGGTTCAAGCCGGCCCTCAGCGTGATCGCCTCGGTCGCTCCGCCCAACCTCACGCTCCTGGCCCTCGGCCGCCTCGACCTGGCGATGTACACCATGGCCGGGTCCCTGTGCGCCCTCTACGCCCACAACCGCCCCTACGCCGCCCGGGCCCGCGCCCTCGCCTGGGTCGTCCTCGGCATGGTCGGCGGCCTCGCCGTCGCCCTGGTCACCGCGTCCCTCACCACGAGTGCCGTCGTGCTCGTCACCGTCGGCGCGCTGCTGGCCGCCGTGCAGAAGGCGCTGTGCGACGCGACCCGGATCGGCCCGCCCGGCCACGTCGTACCGACCTTCATCACCTCAGCCGCCCTCTTCGCCCCGCAGACCCTCGTCCAGGTCCCCGGCCATCTCGCCCTGGCCCTCGTGGCGGGAGCCTGGGCCTGGCTCGTCGGCATGGCGCCCGGCCTGCTGCGCCCGCACGGCCCGGAACGCCGGGCCACCGCCCAGGCCCTGAACGCTGCCGCCGCCCACGCGACCGCTGCCCAATCGACCGCCGTCCACGCCACCGGTGAGGCCGACCCTCGCTCGCGTGCCGCCGCGGCCGCCGCCGTCCAGGCCGCCTGGCAGACCCTCCTCGCCACCGACGACACCCCCACCCGGCGCGCTCTGGAACGCCTTGTCGTCCGCGCGGAGGTCGCCCTCGCCGCCCCCGACGACACCGACCCGCGGCGACTGCGGGCGTGGGCCCGCGAGCTGTGCGGCACCGGACCCGTCCCCGACCTCGACGACCCGCAGGCCGCCGACGAACTCCTCGGAGTGGAAGCCGAACTGGCCGTCCCCGCCCGCCCGTTGTGGGCGAGGCTCGGCCCGCTCGCCCCCATCGCCGTCCGTACCGCCCTGGGCTGCACCCTCGCCGGTCATGTCTCCCTCGCCCTCGGCCGCCCCTACTGGGCGCTGGTCACCGCCGCCTCCCTCTACCAGGCCAACCTGGCCCTCACTTGGAGCCGGGGCATCCAGCGCGTCGTCGGCAACCTCCTCGGCGTGCTCCTCTTCGCGGCCGTGGCTCCGCTCGCCCATGCCGGTCAGGTCTTCCTGGTCCTGTTCTGCCTGGCCTTCAACTTCGGTGCCGAGGCGCTGATGGGCCGCAACTACTGGCTCGGCACCGTCTGTGTGACCCCGATGGCGCTGCTCATCACCGAGTTCGCCCACACCCAGCAGCCCGGGCAGCTGATCACCGAGCGGGTCGTGGACACGGTCGTCGGTGCACTGGTCGGCTTCCTCGCCGCCGTCGCCGTCACCAACCGGCGCGCGGGCGACCGCGTCGAACACGCGCTGACCGCCGCCGAGCGCGCCCGGGAGCACGCCGTCCGGCTGCTCGCCGAGCCCGCGCCCGCACCCGCCGACCTGGAGGCCGCCCGCCGCGGTCTCGCCGCCGCGCTGGCCGACCTGCGTGCCACGGCCGACGCCGCCGCCGGCGAGTGGTGGCAGCGCGCCCTGCCCCAGGAGCGGGTCGTGCGCGCCGAGCGGACCGGACACCGTACGCTCGCCGCGACGGTACGGCACCCGGGGCTGCACGGGACGACGAGCGCGGAGGGCATACGGCCATGACGGCACCGAACGGACGCCAGTCGGGCGCGACCAGGGGCGACACCGTCTCCGCGGTGGTCCGGCAGTGGCGGGCCGTCCATCCGGACCTGGACACCGGCCCGATGGAGGTGATCGGCCGGATCAACCGCTGTGCCGCCCTCCTCCAGCAGGCCGAGGACGCCCCCCTGCGTCGCGCGGGCCTCAGCCGCCCCGAGTTCGACCTGCTCGGCGCACTGCGCCGCACCGGCCATGAGCTGACCCCCGGCGAACTGGCCCGGGAGACCTTCTCGTCGGGCGCCGCCGTCACCAAGCGCCTCAAGCAGCTCACCGAGCGCGGCCTGGTCGAGCGTCGCGGTGACAGCCGTGACCGCCGCGTCGCCCACGTCCGCCTCACGGACGCCGGACGCGCCCTGGTCGACGGACTCCTGCCGGAGCAACTCGCCTACGAGACCGCCGTACTGTCCGTGCTCGCTCCGCAGGGACAGGGCGAACTCGCCGACCTCCTTGGGGAGTTGCTCGCCAGACTGGAGGGAAGCCTCGGCGCGCTGCGCGCCTGAGCGACGGTCCCGCAACTTTCGGTGGCCGGACACCCGTTGACGTGATCGCCGTGAACTCCCTACGTTCGATCCGGCCGGTTCGAAGAATCGACTGGCGTACGAGATGTCGAACGAAAGAGGATGCCGTGGCAGCAGAGACCCTCACGGTCGATCTGGGCACGGAGACGGGCCCCTTCCACGGCGGCGCGAGCGGCACGCTCTACGGCCTGTACGGCGACGGTGTGCCCAGCCGCGCGGTCGTCGAGGGCATGTACGTCCGCACGGTCGCCACCAAGGCCCAGGACGGCATCCAGCATCCCGGCGCCGACGCCCTGGAGATCCTTCCCTCCTTCGTCGCGGCGGGCGGCAAGGACGTGTACGTCTATGTCACCGACTTCCACCGCGGTTTCCCCTACGAATGGCCGGGGGCCACCGGGGAGGAGAAGCTCGCCACCCATCTGGAGATCGTCCGCCGTCAGGTCGAGCAGGCCATGACCCTGGGCGCGCTCAGGTCCCATCTGGTGTGGGTGCCGTTCAACGAGCCCGAGGGCAACATGTTCGGCACCGGCGAGTGGAGCTACGACCAGGTCTCCTGGCACACCGAGCCGGGCCCCTACTTCGCCGCCTGGCAGCGGGCGTACCACCTCATCAAGGGCATCGACCCCGAGGCGCGGATCGCCGGTCCCAACACCTGCATCCTCTACCCGGAGGTGCGCGGCTTCCTCGAGTTCGCGCGCGACCACGACGTACTGCCCGACGTGATCACCTGGCACGAGCTGTCCTCGCCGGACGAGGTCCGCACGAACGTGGCCAAGTACCGGCAGACGGAGCGGGAGTTGGGCATCGGTCCGCTGCCCGTCAACCTCAACGAGTACGCGCACAACTACCACCTGTCCGTCCCCGGGCAGATGATCCAGTGGATCGCCGCGCTCGAGGAGTGCAAGGTCGACGCCGACATGGCGTACTGGAACATCGCCGGAAACCTCAACGACTCCGCGGTGGAGGCGAACAAGGGCAACGGGCAGTGGTGGCTGTTCAACGCCTACGGACAGCTGACCGGGAACACCGTCCAGGTCAGGGCGCCACATCCCAACGCGCAGTACACGCTTCAGGGCGTCGCCGCGCTCGACCGCGACAAGCGGCAGGCGCGGCTGTTGTTCGGCGGTACGAGCGGCGCCGCGGACCTGGTCTTCGAGGGCGTCGACGCCGAGATCTTCGGCAACCGCGTCCATCTGCGGCTGCAGGAGATCCCCTGGACCGGCCAAGTCGGCTCCAGCGCACAGCCGTTGCGGCTGCGGGAGGTCGAACTGCCCGTCGTGGACGGTCGGGTGCGGCTGCCCCTGACCGACCTGGACGAGATGTCCGCCTACCAGCTGACCCTCGCACCCGGCGGCAACGGAGCCACCCTCCTTTCCCCGTCGGTGGGTTGGCGGCACACCTACGAGGCCGAGGACGCGGCCCACACGGGCGGCGGCCACTCGGTCAACGGTCCCGAGGGCTCCCCGTCCGACGTCGACAAGTTCGCCACCTCCGGCGGCTATCACGTCGGCGGCCTGCGCACCGGCTCCGACCTCGTCCTCGCCTTCGACGTCGAGGTCCCGCAGGAGGGGACGTACGACCTCCGCGTGTTCGCCAACTCCCACAACCTGGCCGACCTGGTGAGGGAACAGGGGTCGACCAACGTCTTCCTGCGCGTCGACGGCGGGCAGCCCCGCGAACTCCGGCTGCCGCTCGGCTACAAGTGGGCCGTCTGGGGCCACACCGACACCCGGGTCGAGTTGACGGCCGGCCCCCACCGCATCACCCTCGCCGCCCAGGACCCCGACCTCGGCGTGACCAAGGGCGACGCGGTCGTCGACAAACTGGACCTCACCCTGCGCGAGGACCGTCAACAGGACGTCTACGACGCCGAGTTCGCGGCTCTCGGTGGCGGGGCGCGGGTGAGTTACGACGAGCCGGGTGCCTCGGGCCCCGGTGCCGTCGTCCTCCCGCACAGCGCCACCGTGACCTTCTGGGTGCACGCCGATGACGACGGCGAGGCGACGGTGACGGTCGATCTGCTCGGCCCCGGAGAGGGCCTGCTCTCGGTGAACGGCGAGGACGTAGGCGCCGTGGCGCACGGCCCCGTCCCCCTCTTCCTGGCCGGTGGCATCAACAGGGTCACGGTGACCGGCACTTCGGAGCGCCTGGTCGTGGACCGGCTGCTGGTGGAGCCCTCGCGCGGCCTGCTGCCCAGCACCCGGGTCCCCGCCGCGGAAGGCACCCTGACCGGCACCGTGAAGGTGGCCGCGTACCCGTACGCGACGGGCGGGAAGGCGGTCGACGGCATCGGAGCGGGCGCCGCGAACGCCCTCACGGTCACCGTCACCGCCGACCGCCCCGGCCGCCATGCGCTCACGATCCGCTACTCCAACGGCGAGCAGGCACCGGCCACCCACTACAACCCGGATCCGGTGTGCCGTCACGCCGACATCTCGGTCAACGGAGCCGCCCCGCAGCGTGTCCTGTTCCCGACCACCTTCCACTTCGGCAACTTCTGGAACCTCTCCGTGCCCGTCACCCTGGTCCGGGGGCCCAACACCATCACCTTCACCGCCGACGAACTGCCCGACTTCGACGGCCGCACCAAGAACGCCCATGGACAGCGCTCCGCCCACGCCCCGGTCGTCGACCGGATCACCGTGACTCCGCTGGCCTGAGCGTGCCGACGGCTCAGGTCTCCGCGTACACCCCGAACATCGCCCCCTGCGGATCCCGCAGCACCCCGATCCGCCGGACGTCCCCTACGGACCTGGGTTCCATCAGGACGGTGCCGCCGGCCGCGGTCGCCGTGGCCGCTGCCCCGTCCACGTCGGCCACCGCGAAGTACGGCAGCCAGTGCGGCGGCACCTCGTGCGGGAACTTGTCGTCCATCGCCATCATGCCGCCGAAGTCCGCGCCGTCGACGCCCCACTGGGTGTAGTGCTCCGAGGCGTTGACGCTCCAGCCGAAGACCTTCGTGTAGAAGTGCACCGCCCGCTCCGGGGCCCTGGTCAGCAGTTCGACCCAGCCGAGCGAGCCGGGCGCGTTGAACAGCCCGGCGCCCGGGAAGGACCGCGCCTGCCACATCTGGAAGACCGCGCCCGTCGGATCGATCGCCACCGTGAAACGGCCCACGTCGAACACGTCCATCGGTCCGAGCAGCACGGTTCCGCCCGCAGCCGTGACCTTCCCGGCCGACTCGTCCGCGTCCCGCACCGCGAAGGACACGTTCCAGGCGACGGGCTGCGACTCCTGGTACAGCGGGGACAGCGCGGCCACCGCCGCGTCCCCGAGATGTGCGACCGAGTAGCCGCCCGCCTCCTGCCGGGGATCCGTCTCGGCGCGCCAGCCGAACAGCTCCGCGTAGAACCGCTTCGCGCCCTCCAGATCGCTGGTCCCCAGCTCGGTCCAGCAGGGGCCACCGGTCACCGGTTTGTCGAGCTTCATGGGGTTCCTCCGCAATGGGTCCGAGGCCGGTCCTCTCCAGCACGCTAGTAGCGTGTCGCTGCTTAGTTCCGGTGTGTGGGGCTGAAGGGTCGGCGTCTGGCAGATTTCCCTGCCTCTGCCTGATAGGACGGCGTTCAT